>NZ_JACVWG010000002.1:0-576855 GCF_020658465.1 Clostridioides sp. ES-S-0049-02 | reverse complement strand
GCTCAACTTGCATGTGTTAGGCACGCCGCCAGCGTTCATCCTGAGCCAGGATCAAACTCTCAAATAAAAGTTTATCAGGCTCAGATACTATTGTTATCTAAATATCTGGCTTTATGGTTTGTTTCTTGTTTTATAAATTAACCTACTGTTTAATTTTCAAAGTTCATTTTATTAAATAAATCATTTTGTACTCATTATTTTTTGGTTCCTTGTTGAGCACATTTATTATAATAACATGTTATTATAATATGGTCAACTACTTTTTTACATTTTTTCTTAAATTTATTAATTATTCATATTTTATAATACTATTGCGACTTTATTTTCAAATATGTAACTATTAATAATAACACTTTCAAACTATAATAATACTATATATAATTACAATTAATTTAGAAGGGAGCTAAAAAATGCTTAGAAAGATACTATACGTTTTGACAATACTTTCTATATCTATTTTTTTCGTTGTGGGATGTTCAAACTCACAAAAAAAACAAAACACAGAACAGAATAAAGAAATATCAACACAAGGAGATTCTCAAAATGCTGATGATAGTAAAAATACTTCCAATGTAACTGTTTCAGATGGAACAGACAGTCCATCAAATAAAAATACTGTGAACAATGATAATGAAAAGTTAGATGTGTCATCTTTGGATAATACTGCTCTTGATTGGTTTTATATACCAAATACTAAACATCAAACTCCAGAAGTAAATACTGACATCAAATTTAATTTTTCTGACTATAATGCTATATATAATGGACCCATCAAAGATGGTCAAAAAACATTATATCTTACATTTGATGAAGGTTATGAAAATGGATATACATCAAAGATACTAGATGTTTTAAAAAAAAATAAAGTAAAGGCCATTTTTTTCGTTACCTCTCCATATATAAAGGAACATGAAGATTTGATAAGAAGAATGGTTGCAGAAGGTCACATAGTTGGAAGTCATAGTAAAACTCATCCTTCTATGCCAACAAAAACAAGCAATCTAGAAAGCTTTAATGATGAATTTGAAGATGTTGAAAAACTTTATAAAGAATTAACTGGAAAAAACATAGTTAAGTTTTTCAGACCTCCTATGGGTAAATATTCAGAAAAAAGCTTAGCAATGACTAAAAACCTAGGTTATAAAACTATATTTTGGAGTTTCGCATATAGAGATTGGGATACTGAAAAACAACCATCACATGAGGAAGCTAAGAAGAAAATAATGGATAATTTACATGATGGTTCTATCTTATTACTACATGCTGTTTCTAAAACTAGTACAGAAATTCTAAGTGATTTTATATCAGATGCTAGAAAACTAGGATACAATTTTGAGCTTCTAAATTATTAACATTTAGAAATATATTTAAAAGCTATATTTTAAATGTAATATTCAGATATTAATTTACATAAACTATTTCAAATTAAATACTTCAAAAAAAAATAGATGTATAGTTTTTACATGATACAAAAGTCTTTTAGTAGATAATAACTGTACATCTATTTTTAATTTATATGATTTTTTATTTTTAATTTATATAAGCTTTGTTAATCTACAAGTAAAATAATATTAGCTTTTATTTTCTAAATAATGAATACTGCTACTATTGTTGTTACAATGAGACCTGTTATCACAGGAATAAAGTTCCTTTTTGCCAATTCAATAGGGCTAACTCCACAAATTGCTGCTGCTGAAATAAGCCCCCAAGGAACTAGACATCCTCCACCAACCCAAATACCACTAATTTGACCTAATGCAGCTAATGCACCAACACTTGCATTAATAGCAGTTCCAAATACAGATGCAAGTGAACCAACTAATGAGATTCCAGAGAACCCAGAACCATCAAGCCCAGTTATTGCTCCTACTACAGTTTCTATACCTGATACTGCAAATTTATTAAGTGGTATAGTTTGAGAAAGAGCTATCCCTATATCTGATAATAATCCTTGAGAACCAGGGGCTAATACCTTTCCAAATACACCAGTTAAAGGTGCAACTTCTCCCATGTAGAAAAACGCTGCTATTGGTATAATAGCTCCAAATATCTTTATACCAAACACAAAACCATCTATTATATTTTCACACACATTTTCAAGACTATTTTTACCGAAATTTATAGTGTTTATAATAATTATCAGAAACACTGCTGTTCCTCCTAAAAGAGCTGATGCATCTCCTCCTTTTAGGTCAAACATATACATAGCAATTATATCAGCAAGAAATCCTAAAGCTACTAAAATAGTTGCTATCTTAGACTTTCCATTAAATTCTTTTACTTCTTCACTTTCAAAATCTTTAAGCTCTTCTCTAAACATTCCTTTATTGATATCTCTTTTTAATGTATAAAACGCCATCGATATCGTTACAATTCCCATTACCCAAAATAAAATCATACCATCATTTATGACATATGATACTGCTACTCCTGCGGCACCAGCTGTTATACTTGGGGCTCCCTGAATAACAAAGTCTGTAGATAAGGCAAGACCATGACCAAATAAGTTTAATGCTACTGCAACACCAATCGCTGGTAATCCAGCTCTAATAGCAACAGGTAAAAATACAGCTCCGACTAAGGCAACAGCTGGAGTTGGCCAAAAAAACCAAGAAAGAATCAACATTACAAATCCAGTTACAAAAAATGCTGTGTTAGAATTTTTTATAACTTTGGAAAATGGTCTTACCATATACTGTATGGCATTATTTGCTTCTAGAGCTTTAGATAAAGCTACCATAATAGCTATGATTAAAATAATAGGTCCCAACTCATTTAAAGATATAATAAACGAGTTAAACACTGCTGTTATAGCTCCAAAGATATTTTTTTCAAAGAATAGCCCCATGAAAAAAACACCTAATATACATGGTACTATAGTATCTTTTTTCATAAGCATAGTAATTAAGATAATTACCATAAATACAATGTAAATATAATGCGCTCCTGTTAAAACCATATTATTATGTCCCCTTTTTTTAAGATAATAATATTATATGGTCTTACAAGTAAACTTGTTACTTGGTCATAGGCACATAACAATTGGCATGTGTAGTACTTAATTTAGACATTTATGATTCATTTACTGGAATAGATATTTCAATAGAAAACTCTTTGTCACCTGAGTTTACATTTATACTTCCATTGTGATATGCAATTATCTTTTCACAGTTTTTTATGCCAATTCCAAAACTTTCTACATCTTTATGAATGTTACTAACTTTGTTTTTTTGTATAATTAACAGCTTACCATCTTCAACTTTAATTAAAAATACTATTGGTCTATCCCTTCTTGCATACTTTATTATGTTGGAACATAGATTATCAAATATTCTTCTAAATTGTGTTACATCTACATAAATATGATATTGATTATAAAGTTCATTTTCTATTTTTATATGAAATCCCTTTTCTTCCAATGTATATGAACTATCTAAAAGCAGTTGAAATATAAATTCATTTGCATTAATCTTTTCATATTTTTTAGAAACTTCTTCTTCCGAATTAACAAAATGTGTAAAAAGGTCATCTGTCAAATCTTTTATCTGATATGCTTTTAATCTCACATTTTTTATATATTGCTCCAATTGCTCAGGGCTATTATACTTATGATCTTTAATTAAATCCAAATAACAAATTACTGATGTCAATGGAGTTCTGACATCATGTGATATTGAAGTTACTATATCCTTATTTTTATTCTTCATTTCTCTTTCTTTTATAATCTGATTATCAAGTGCCTGACTCATCTCATTAATACTAGATGCAAGTGATGATAATTCATCGTTACCCTTAACAGGAATTCTATACTTTAAACTACCACTTTCTACTATCTTTATGCCCATCTCTATTTTTCTTAGATATTTAATCTTTCTACTCAACAGCAATAAAAATGTTACAATAAATGTAATTGCCATAAATGTGATAGAAACAGCTTCTATAAAGTTTTGAAATCGAAATCGAAACAGTGCTACTATAACTACACTAGCTTTAATATCAGAAAATTGTATCTCATAATGTCTAGCCATAGAGCTACTATAAAATTCATTTTCTTCACTCTTATCAGGTACTTCATCTGGATAGTACAGTGTATCATAAAAAAGCTCATTTCCTTTATATACTTTCATAGATACAAACCAATTGTCATTATTCCAATTTGATATATCTTCTCCATCATTTGAACTTAAATTTTTATCATTCACATAGATTTGAAAATCAGCCATTAACTGGTCTGCTTCTCTTTTAAAGTAGGTTCTACCTTCTGATACATCCTTTACTATTGACTCAACGGCAGAATAAAATGGTATATTTAAAATAAAAGCCACCCCAGCTGAGATTACTACATATATCAATAGTATGACACCCAACTTTGATGGCTTAATTTTGCTAATCAATATAGTACCCCTTTCCCCATGCAGTTTTTACATATTGTGGATTTTTCTGATCTTTCTCTAATTTTTTTCTTAAATTTCTAATATGTACCATTATAGTATTATTTGCTGTATAAAAATATTGCTCATCCCAAATACTTTCATATATATTTTCAGACGAGAAAACTTTTTTTCTATTTTTTAGCATAAGAACTAGTATGCTATATTCTATAGTTGTCAAAAATATAGTTTCTCCATCCAATATGACATCTTGAGTATCCAAATTTACACTTAAACCTCTTGTTTTCAATATATTTTGCTCCTTATTCTTTTCCTTCCCCTGATATATATAATAACGTCTAAGTAGTGACTTAACTCTTGAAATTAACTCAGAATATGAAAAAGGCTTTGATAAATAGTCATCTCCTCCTGCTGAAAACCCAATAACCTTGTCGGAATCTTGAGTTTTCGCAGTTAGAAATAATATTGGAGCTGTTGTTTTTTCTCTAATCTCATTACATGCAACAAACCCTGTCTTTACTGGCATAACAACATCCAAAATAATCAAATCAATTGTACTGTCTACTAAATTTACGGCCTCTTCTCCGTTCGTCGCCATAACAACTTCATAACCTTCACCAGTTAAAAGTATTTCTACAATTTCCCTAATTTCTGGATTATCATCAGCTACTAAAATTTTTTTTTGAATCTCTTTATTCATCGCTAAGCTCCTTTTTTACTATATTTCTTAAATATTTCAAACTATATAAAATATTATACTTTATTAGTAAAAGCTTAGCAATGTCATACGTTTTAATACTTTCTACTATTGTAAGTATGCTCAAAGTTTAATCAAAACGTACACACATATCCTTGATGTAAAAAATAAACTATACAATACTATCTTACATAAACAACTTCTTTTACTGACTTAACTTTCTCAGAAGATTTAACATGTGCTACAATACATACTAAACCACTTATAGCAACGAATGCATAAAAACTTATTCCTCTGCTAAGTAACATCGCTGGCACTAATAAATGCCCTGGGAAAAATATCTTAAATAATGTCATAAAACTATTTTCAGATGCCCCAACAGCTCCTGGTAATGGTAAAGATGAAACAGCAATATTGAGTAATGATTGTATTGCTAATATTTCAAACACAGTATATGTTGATAGATGGAAAGCTTTGTATACAAAGAATGGTACTAAAAACATAGCTGTTATTTGCACAATAGTTATAAGTAAAATCTTAATTACTAACTTTGGATTTTGTTTTATATATTGAGCACCTTTAACATATTCTTCAATTTGAGAAGTTATCACTTTTCGTGAACCTTCAACATCTTTTATTATTCTTAATTTTCCTAATAAATTCGTTATGAATATTATGAAGTTATTTACTAATTTTTTTGAAAATATAACTGCAATTACTCCAACAACAAGAGCAACATTCGTTATTACACCATATATCAATAAAATACTCATTCCTCTTACATTGTTTAGTATAAATTCACGTTCCATAATGAACATTATTCCGCTATATGCCAATACAACAACTTGGTGAATGACAACAATAACTAATAGTATAAGTGAAGAATAAGATATGTTTATATCATCTTTCTTCATGTAATAAACTTGCGCTGGTTGACCTCCAGACGCTGAAGGTGTAATTGAACTAAAATAAAATCCAACAAACGCATATCCCATACATTTTAAAAATGTAGTTTTTTGATTTAAAGCCTTTATACCTAAATATATATTTATACCTTCACAAGCAACATATATAAACATCATTGCAAATCCAATTAATATAAACACAGGACTTGCACCTTTTAATGATTTTATTAACGATTCAATTGATTGACCTCTAAAAACAAAGTATCCAGTTATACCCATTAGTAAAACTAAGAAGGTTACACTACCTAGACACTTATTTTTCTTTTCAGTTTTACTTATCATAACTACATCCTTTCTGGTGTTACAAATTTAAAACCACTAGCTTTGAGTTTTGGAATAGCTATCTTTAATGCTTCGATAGTACGTTCAGGTGCGCCAACTGCTCCTCCTGAGTTTTCTCCTGCATCATGCAAACAAATTATAGAATTTTCTTTTGTTCTATCTATTAACTTATTTACTATAATCTCTACTGTACTATCTTTACTCCAATCTTCTGCCATTACATCCCATAAGGTCATCTTTAAGTTATATCTTTTAACAAATTGATATGAAAATATATTAGTATGACCCCATGGTGGACGATAGTAGTTTACATCTACACCTAAATTTTTCATTGTATTTGTACTTTCAATAAAATCTTTTTTAACATAATTATAACTATAAAGCCATGCATTCTTATGTTCTAGTGAATGTAAACCAACTATGTGATTTTCTCTTAACATTCTTTTTATAATTTCAGGCTCTTTTTCAGCATTCTTTGCCACTACGAAAAACATGGCCTTTATATTATTTTCTTTTAGTACATCCAACAATTTTTCTGTATATCTTTTGTCTGGTCCATCATCAAATGTAAGAGCAATTTCATTCTTCTCAGTCATATTTTTCAATACATCTTTATTTAATAATTTATTATAATATGTAGGTATAATTGAATGGATTAAAAAAATCAAAGCAACAACTATAATTAAACCTACTACATACATTCTCTACACACTCCTTGTCCATCAAATGAAAATAAAATATTTTCTAATGAATTATTATCAAATTGTTTTTTAAGTTTTTTCATATTCAAACTCATTTCTTTAAGTGTAACATCATCATAGATTAAGTCTTTTATCTCATCTACATAGTATTTTTTATTTTTATCAAGTATTCTTCCAATTCCATTATTTAGTATAAAATCAGCATTATTTATCTCTTGTTGCAAAAATGGATTGAATGCTAATATTGGAAGCTCTGAGTAAATTGTTTCAAATAATGTTATTCCACCTGGTTTAGAAATAATAAGGTCAGCACTCTCCATATAGTTGTATACTTCATTAGTATAGCCTACAACCTCAATATTTTCATATCTATTGTACAATTTATAGTACATTTTTTTATTATTACCAGTTATTACAGTAGTTTTTACTCCTTCTAAACTATTTAGTTCTCTATAAAATTGTTCTGACTTAGGCAATAAACCTAAGCCCCCACCCATTATGAGGATGTTTTTTTTATCTAAATGATTTATATGTTCTATTTTTTTAAATTCTTTTTTTACAGGTATCCCATTAACTTTTACTTTATCTTCATCTATTCCTTTTAAAATAAGTTCTTCTTTAGTAGATTCACTAGCCACTAAGTAACAATCTGTATTTTTACTAATCCATTCTGAATGACTACTTATATCTGTTATACATGTTATCAAAGGAAGATTTGAATTATACTTTTCTTTATATCTTGATACTACTTGAGAACAAAATGGAAAAGTTGAAATAACTACTGTTGGTTGTATTTCATTAAGTAACTTGTCTAATTTAGTTAAGAAATAATCTGAAAATGTAAATTTTATATCTTTTTTTCCATTTTCAGTGCATTTGTAAAATAAATTATAAAGACTACTTCCCCGATTTACAAGAATAGAAAAAGTTTTATACATTTTATCTGAGTAGTTAGGCATAATATATTCAAATATATCCTTAATTATTATTTCAGAATTATTAAATTTTGTTTTTATATCTTCACTTAAAGAGTTTGATGCTGAGTAATGACCCATACCAAATTTTCCTGTAAGAATTAATACTTTCATAAGATTCCCTCCTCATTAAAGCCTTTAAATACCTTTAATTACTATATTTATAAGTATAAACTTTAAATCTTTAGAAAAACCTAGTATAATTCTTAAGAAATCTTAAAGTTTTAATTAAAAAATACAAAACCCAATTAATATTGGAAGCTATCTCCTAATTAATTGGGTTTTGTCTTTATAAACATACTTAAACATAAATACTATCATTTTAATTCTTTAAATATGTCTTATTTAATTATACTTTTAATTAATCCATAATATTATATTCTTCATATAGAGGATATTTTTCAGTTAAACCAACAACCAATGTTCTTGCCTTAGATTCTTCATCATAAGTTAAACATAGGTCTATAGCCTCAGCAATTACTGCCATATCTTCCTCTTTCATGCCTCTAGTAGTTACAGCTGGAGTACCAAGTCTTACTCCACTTGTAACAAGTGCGCCATTTGGATCAAATGGTATTGTATTTTTATTAGCAGTTATGTAAGCATCATCTAATCTTTTTTCTGCGGCTTTACCAGTTATATTTTTATTAGTTAAATCTAATAATATTAAGTGATTATCTGTTCCTCCAGAAATCAATTTAAAATCTCTCTTAATAAGTTCTTCAGCTAAAGCTTTTGCATTTTTAGCAACCTGTTGTTGGTATGTTTTAAATTCATCACTTAAAGCTTCTTTAAAACATACTGCTTTAGATGCAATTATATGCTCAAGAGGTCCCCCTTGAATTCCAGGGAATATTGCTTTGTCTATAGCTTTAGCATATTTTTCTTTACAAAGGATAACTCCTCCACGAGGTCCTCTTAAAGTTTTATGAGTTGTTGTTGTAACAAAATCAGCTACTTCACATGGATTTTGATGAAGACCAGCAGCTACAAGACCTGCTATATGAGCCATATCTACCATAAGTAATGCTCCAACCTCATCAGCTATTTCTCTAAATTTTTTAAAATCTATCTCTCTAGGATATGCACTTGCTCCTGCAACTATCATTTTAGGTTTTACTTCATGTGCTATTTTTCTAACATCATCAAAATCTATAAGTCCACTATCTCTATCTATTCCATATTCATAAAATTTATAATATTGACCAGAAATATTAACTGGAGCACCATGAGTTAAATGCCCACCTTGAGATAAATTCATTCCCATAACAACATCACCTGGTTTTAGCATAGCAAAATATACACCGATATTTGCATTTGCTCCAGAATGAGGTTGAACATTAGCATGTTCTGCCCCAAATATCTTTTTAATTCTATCTATTGCAAGAGTTTCAACTTCATCTATGTACTCACATCCACCATAATATCTTTTGCCTGAGTAACCTTCTGCATATTTATTAGTAAGATGACTTCCCATAGTTTCCATTACTGGAACTGATACTATATTTTCAGATGCTATCAACTCAATATTCCTTTGTTGTCTTTTTAACTCTCTTTTCATACTTTCATAAATCTCAGGGTCCGCTTTTTTCAAGTTCTCAAACATATTACTCCTCCTAGTTATTATTTAAATTTTACTTTTACAGACATTTCATAATTTTCGTTTTTATCAATATGATAATTTATTATTATAGTCTTTTATAAATTAATAGTCAAGTGTTTTACTACTTTTACATGTTTTCTTTCTGTATTTTAAGTTAAAATATAATAAATAATATTGTCTAATTCTTTTAATTGGATATAATTTAGATGTGACTATTTTTAAATAAAAAAAAGATAATATAATTTATATATATATAAGGAATATTACTTAAAAATTTGATATAATTTCAATATTATGTTTTTTAATTTGGAGGTGTATTTATGAATCAAAATGAGGAACTTGAATATAAAAAAAATATTCTAAAATTAGCTCTATTTGTAGGGGAACTTATGATAAAAAATGGAGCTGAAACATCTAGGGTTGAAGACAGTGTCCTTAGAATATGCAGGTCAAGAGGATTTTATCATGTAAATATTTTTACAACTCCTACAGTAATAATTATTTCAGATGAAAAATTTGACGGTTTTTCGTTTATGAAAACGATTCAATCAAGAGGTATAAACTTAAATAAGATTTCCTTATTAAACAGTTTTTCTCGAGAATTTGTAAATGATAAAGAATATGATATTGATACTGCTATTGCACGTCTTTATGAAATTCAAGAGGTAAAACCTTATCCTTTATGGTTGTTTTACTCTTGTACAGGAATTGCATCTGCTTGCTTTGCTTGCTTGCTTGGAGGGAATTATATATTAAATTTTATTCTTACATTTATAATAGCAATATTTGCTGCAATTACTTATGATAAAACCATGAAGATAAGTGCAATATCTGCATTTTCATGTTTAGTATCTTCTTTTTTAATAGCACTTTCAGGAGTTTTACTAGTTGAAATAGGTATTTTGAATGACCCTAAAATGCTTATAGTTGGAGCAATAATGCCACTACTCCCAGGAGTTGCTTTTATAAAAGCCATCAGAGATTTAATATCAGGTAATTTAATATCAGGAATTTCTCGTGCTTTCGATGCTGCTATGATTATTATTGCAATTGCTTCTGGAGTCGGTTTTGTCCTTGATACATGGTATAGAATTGGAGGTCCTTTCTAATGACTGATATGTCAATGATTTTACATTTTTTATTTTCAGGCATTGCAACTGCTGGATTTGCTGTTTTTTTTAATGCACCACTTTATCTACTTCTTCCAGCTGGAATAACTGGTGGAGTTGGTTGGATTGTGTATGTATATTTATTTAATTTTACTACAAACTCAATTTTTGCGGGTTTTATAGCTGCCGCTTTGGTTTCAGCATGTAGTGAGATATTGGCTAGAAAACTAAAGCAACCAGCTATTGTATTTGTAATTCCAGGTATTCTTCCTCTGATACCAGGAATTGGATTATACAATACAATGTTATCTTTAATTCAAAAAAATTATGATTTAGCTATGTCAAAAGGTACTGATGCACTATTTTTAAGTGCTGCAATATCGCTTGGTGTATTGGTTGTAACTTCTTTTGTAAGAACATTAAACCTTTTAAAAATACGAAAGAACTTTATTCCTCAAAGAAAATCAAAATAAAAATATAAAAATAGCAATGTACCGAAATCCTATAAATATACATTAAGTGTTTATAAGAGTACATTGCTATTTTTAAATTATAATCATTTTAAAGGTCAATTAAGATTCTTGTGATTACTGGTATAAATTCTCTACTATCTCTAAATTTTTTATCATTCTTCTTTAAATACAAATAACAAATTATTGTAAGACAAATCCCAACTAATCCACTTATCGCTTCAACGCCAGATGTCATGCCAATTGCTCCCAATATATAGTATGTTCCTATTGTTCCAACAAGAAGTGCTACAAGAGGTATTATATAAGCCATCACAGCTGCTTTTAATACATTCATGTTATCCATACTTACTTCTACATGGTCACCAACCTTCGCACCAATTGTATTGTCTACCTCCACTAATATCTCTTTTGACTCTGATGAGTCAGCAGTAGCACATTTTCCACAAGCAGCACAAGCTGAGTGTCTTTGCATTTTTAATTTTGCAGTTCTATCATCAACAATCTCCATAATAAATCCTTGTTGATTCATACCTAACCGCCCCCTTATTTTGTAAATTTATTTATGGTATCCATAAGTTCTTTTATCATCTCTTCAGTTTTTTCACTATCATCATGTTTGATACTTTCTGCTACACATCCTTTTATATGATTTTCCAAAATAATTGTACCCACTCTATTTATAGCAGACCTTATAGCAGATATTTGAACTAATATATCAACACAATAACGCTCCTCTTCTACCATCTTTTGTATCCCTTTAACTTGACCCTCTATTCTTTTTAATCTTTTTATAAGAGCTTCTCGCTCATTGTTTGGTGCTAATTTTCTTTCTTCCATAAACTCACCTCATACTCTTATGATGTTCTATACAATTATGATTTACTTACCAATTTGCTTAAAATATAATACAGTTATTACTATTATAAATGCTAAAATTGATATTGCTATAGACCTGCTCTGATGCTTAGTTTGCTCCATACTTAATTTACCATTCATCTTAAACCCTGCTAATGGAAATAAAAATATAACTAATGCGTCAATTCCAAGTACAATTTGGGCTGCAATAGTCCATTTGCTCAAAAAGCAAAATATTCCACCTACACCTAAAAGAACCTCCAATATATTTATAAACTTATAAGTAGGTTTTTTTATTATATATTCTTCAATTTTTTCCTTACATTCTGTACGGCATGGATATATATTGGTATTGTCATCGTATTTTATAGCCAATTTATTATTTGGTGACTTTATATCCCTATTACAGTAAAGACATTTTTTCATTTTATGTTCTCCTCATAGTATTCCTCTTAAGAAATTTTATCTAAATTATTATATGTTTCAATACTATTATACCAAATAGATACAAAAAACAAAAATAAAAGGACTCATTTTAGCTATTTCTTTTATATTACTACTTAATTTATAATAATAATTAGATAAAATTATTTATATTTAAATTATCTCATCATATTAATATGCAATTTTGGTATTAAGCATCGGATTTTAAGTATTTATATATTAATAATATCTACAATAATAACTTCTAAAGTTAGGTTATCAAAATATAAATCATTATTAAAATCTACATTTCATAACAATAAAGAGACTGTCATTAATATTAAGACAGTCTCTTTATTGTTTATTATCTATAAGTTTAGATAACTGGTGTATCAGATAGGTAATCATTACTTACATAACCATATCCACTATTGTATTTTATTTTTACCCATCCAGTAGCAAACATTTCTACAGTTTCTACCTTACTTCCATATGGAAGTTGTCCTATTTTTTCATCTTCCGTACTTGGTCCTTTTCTAACATTTAGACCATCTTTTTCTTTTACATATTTTATCTTAACATTCTCACTGCTGTTATTAGGTTTATTACTTGTTAGATAAGACCCACTGACATATCCAATATCGTCATTGTATTTTATCTTAACCCATCCCGTTTTTAGTACTTCTAAAACTTCTACTTCATCACCATTGTTTAGATAACCCACTACAGAAGCTTCTATTGTAGCATCACTTCTTACATTTACTTTATCTGTATTAGCTACATACATTACTTTCTTACCAGTACTACTCCCTTGTAAATCTTTTAGTTCTGCAAATGCATTTTCATTTCCACCACTACCAACTTGAGTTATAGCAGTCGCCTTTTTATTTGTAAATATACTCTTTTGAGTTGCACTCAATTTATCTCCTACTATAAGTACTGGAGAATTTTCTTTTGATGCCAATACACCTACTGCTAGAGCATCTATAAGTTGATTTTGTTTTTTCATTCCATCTTTAGCTACAAATACATTATCTAAGTCATTTGATGTATAAAATTTTTCTATTACCTTTCCATTTGTTTCATTTCTATCTGCTCCACCTATTCTTTCTGAATTTGGTAGACTTTGTTTTATTTTATCTGATACAGCATTAGTAGAGCCTATTATGTATGACTTACTTATATTTTTAGAAGCTATAAAATCCTTAAAACTAGACACTCCAGATGCATCAGAAACCGGAAGTATAACCATACCATTAGTAGCAGCTACAGAAGCTATACTAACTGCATCTGCAAGACCTGTATATCCATTTATCACAGCTATTTCTGATATGTCTTTTAAACCTTCTATCTTTTTAGCTATGTTTAAAGCTGTCTGATGTCTGTCACTACCACCAATTCTATCAACTGTTAAGTTATTAGATTCTAGTTGTTTTTCTACACTATCTGATACAGAACCAGATAGTCCAATTATATAGACTTTTTTAACACCTAATCTTTCTAATTCTTTCTTTGTTTGTAAATTTAAATTATTTTTTTCTGTAAGTAGTATTGGAGCGTTCTTTAATTTAGCAAATGGTGTAACAGATAATGCATCCACAATAGATTCACTATTCACTATTACAGCTTCATTTGCGCTACTCCAACCCTCTTTACTTACTTCAATAGCTGTTTGATATCTATCTTTACCTATTAAAGTATTTTCTGTTGCCGTTCTACCCACTTCATTTGCATATGATATTGATGATAAGCTTAAAACTAGAGATAAACACAATACTGATGATATTGATTTTGTTGATTTCATATTAACTCCCCCTAAAATTATTATATCTACAATTTTTATTTACTCTAAATATTATATCACAATAATTTAGCCTATATCATCCATTCTAAAACATCAATAAAAGACAACTTTATTCTTCTCCAAAAGTTTGAAACTTATCTAAGCTTCCATATCTATTCATTAAAATATTCCATTCATGTTCATCATAAAACTCACAATTTCCACCACAATAGTGTTTTGCTACTTCAACAACAAATCTTCCTGCACTCTCTAAATCAGAATAATTACTTGCTCCAGTTGCACATCCAGCAACTGTTGTCTCAGTTGTTATAGCAACTCCTACTACAGGTGCTTTTGTAGCTACAGCAGGCTGAAGAATACTATTTATATGGTATAAACCATTTCCATATGGAGTTATATCTTGTATTGACACTGGAAATACGCAAGGAAGTCTTCCTGTAGTAGTCTGCATTATGTCTAATAAATCATTACTTGTTTTTAGAATATACCCTTCTTTTATTGTGGGAGATATAGCAAAACCTCTTGTATTTATAACTCTATTCCCTTTAGTTGTATCTATTGATAATATAGCATCACAGCTTAAATCAACTTCATTTTCATTCATAGTTCTCATATCAATTGGAGAATCCATAAATGGAACTGGTTTATGTTCTTTAGTAGGTGCATCTGGACATATGTGAGTTGAAACTATTACATCTCCATCAATAAAATCTCCCTTATTTTGCATGTCCAATAATTTTGCTCCTACTGCTATTGCTACTAAAGCTCCATCAGCGTCAGAAACCATACCTATCATTTCTGGTCTTGCTCCAATTCCTCCTAGTCTTCCTAAAACACCTAATGTCTTAGCTGTTCCTCCTGATGATTTTCCATTTTTTCCTGGTATTGTAAGCTTTACTAAGTCAGTAGACCCTTTTTCCGTACCTAAAGTTTTTACTAATATATTCTTCCCACCATAGCTTTCCAAATATTTTTTTACACATTCTCCATCTACTTCTGCACTATCAATAATATCATAAACTTCCAAAACTTGTTTTAACATCATATTTGCTCACCATCCAATTTTATTTCTTTTATTTATAGTTTTTGTGTAAATATTTTTACTTTTATTTTTATAAATATTACAGCATTTTTTTATTTTATCTATATTTTTATAAACTTTTTCTTATTATCTTTCATATCTTATTTATTTTTTTATTTTTATAAACTTTTTCCTAAGTATTTGTTTTATTTATAGTTTTATAGGTATTATATTGCTCATTAAATTTAATCAATTTTAATTCTTCAATCAATCAAATTACTACATATCCTAATTAACTCCAATTATTTTTTTATTTAATATATCTTCTATATCTTTTAATAATTCTTCTTGTGTCATTGTTATTGAAAGTTTTAAATTTTCTTTAGAAGTTTTTATTAAAACTATCTCTTGCCCTTCTCTGATTTCTGCTGATGTAACAGGCATGCCTGTGTTTTTATCAAAAGTCATAATTAAGTCTGGAAATGTTGCTATTCTATTATTCTCTTTTTCTATTGTCATATATTCATTCCAAAAAGTTACCTCATAACCATTTACAATCAATTTACCTACATCAAATCCACCTGTAGTTTCTAACTCTAAAATTTCTATTGTTCCTTCTGAAACTACATCTCCATTCAAAAATTCGACAACGTTGTTTATTGCTTTATCTTTTGATATTTCTAAACCTAAGTAAAACTCTCTACCCAAATCTATTGCATGGCTTATACCTCCTATAGCAGCATTTTCTTTTACAACAGATGCTTTTACAGGATTTCTAGCTACAGCAACTAAACCTTCTGCTGCTACAGCACACTGTCTAACAAGTCCTGCTGTCTTATTTAAAGAACCCTCTACAAATCCCTCTATATGATTATCAAGTTCTGGATTTCCACCAGACACAGCTTGATAAGACTTATATGTTTTATCTCTATGTAATCCAAGGCTCCCCATCAGGCCTGTTGGATGGGCTCTACCATTGCAAGGTGCATCTATTAGTGGTATTGTAAGTACAGAAGACTGAAGCCATCCATTTATTGTTGCACATCCTCCATTTTCATTTGTAATAATACCTTGTATATCTAATCCTAGTTTATCAATAAATATCTTGACTGTATTTATATAATCATCATTATCAGCATACTTGAGTGGTGCTGCTGGAGCTCCTACTGCTGATACATTTAAGACAATTGCATCATCATGTAATTCATCTATACTTATTAGATTTGGAAATCCATGTTGTAAGGCATATTCCCCCATCTCTCTTCCACTTTCCTTTGCACCACCACCTCCTCCACCTAAAATTGTACCTCCTATTAAAGCATATTCTAATATTTCCTTAGTTAATTTCATATTAAATATCTCCTTTATTAGTTAGATTATGTAAATGTATTAGTAAATATTTACATAACTTTATGCCATATTATAGTTTATTATACAAGCTTTGTATTATAATGTATAATATATAATTAATTATCAAATTTATATAATTCAAGTTATATTAAAAGAGGTGTATTTTATATTATGGATTTATTGCATCTTAAGTATTTTCAAACTGTCGCTAGAATGGAACACATAACAAAAGCATCACAAAAACTAAATATAGCACAACCAGCTTTAAGTAAAACCATATCTTCTTTAGAAAAAGAACTTGGGGTTCAGTTGTTTGATAGAAAAGGAAGATATATTGTACTAAATGAATATGGTAGATTATTTCTAAAAAGGGTGGATAGTATTTTAGATTTAGTAGAAATGTCAAAAAAAGAATTACAAGATATTTCCTTAGAAAACTCTGGTGAAGTAAAAATATTAGCTACAGCAGCTGCTAATGTATTACCGCCACTTTTGAGCAACTTTAGAAAACTATATCCTAATATTACCTTTAATGTTTCACATACTCTACCATCGTCTTATAAGAAAAGTGATTTTGATTTGTATATATCTTCTTCATTTACAAAATTAAACTCAGAAAATAATATAACATTAACCTGCGAGGAAATATTATTAGGAGTTTCAATAAACCACTCTCTATCCTTAAAAGATGAGGTTTATCTAAATGAAGTTTCAGATGAAAATTTTATAGTTATAACTAAAGGTGAGAATTACAGAGAAATAATAGATATATTATGTGAATCAGCTAATTTCAAGCCAAAAATAGCCTTTGAATCCGATTCTCCATATACAATCTATGCTCTTATAAAATCACTTCAAGGAGTTGGATTTATATGTGGAAAATCATGGGGCTTATCTCGAGACCCTGAAATTAAACTATTACATATAAAAGATATTGAATTTAAAAGATATTTAAATCTTTCATGGTTTAGTGAGAATTATGCATCTAAAGCAGTCTTATTATTTAAAGACTTTCTTATAAACTATTTCAAAAATCTTTAAACCAAAGCTGGTATTATTAAAGAGGATATATCAAACAGAGTTAATAACTTTATCTTTAGCGTTTGACATATCCTCCTATTTTATTTTTTATCAAAATTGTACCTTAACATATAATGTAAAATTATATATTGTAACTATTTTTTCTGTCTTTTAAGTATGGAATATCGTTCCTATATTTTTCTATTTCATCTAGGTCAATCTCTGCTAATATATATTTTTCTCTATATGTATCTAATTGACTTATTATAGTTCCTCTAGGATTGCATATTTTACTCTTTCCAAACAGTATCAAATTAGGGTCATTACTTACTAAATTTACTCCTACTGTATACACAGTATTTTCTAAAGCTCTTTGAGATACGTTTAAATCCCACATATCTTCATCTTGTATTCTCCATGCAGAAGGTATAAATATTATTTCAGAGCCTTTTAATGTCAACTCTCTAGCCACTTCTGGGAATCCTGCATCATAGCATATCATTACACCAAATTTACCAAAATCAGCATCATATACATCTACTTTTTCCCCTGCTTTAAAGTATACTGCTTCTAATGACCATAGGTGATTTTTACAGTATTCTCCCATCATATTACCTTGTCTATCGAATATAACAGCTGAGTTGAAAACATGTGTAGAGTCCTTTTCTAAAGTTCCATATGGAGATATTAGGTATACATTATTTCTTTTAGCTGCTTCTGACATTGATTCTTCTATGTATTTGTTATGTTCTCTTATTAGGTCTAATGTTTTAATTCCACCTAAATATTCTAAGTTATATCCTGTAGCAAATAATTCTGGCAAACAAATAATATCTGCACCTTGATTTCCTAAATCATCTATCATCTCTACTGCTTTTTCTATATTTTTTTTAACATCTCCAAGTACACTATGCTGTTGAATTATACCTATTTTCACTTTACGACTCATACAAATTCCCCCTTTATTTATCCTTACTTCCAAAACATTTCATTAGTATATAATAAAGAATCATACTTACTACAATTCCATTTATTGGTGGTATTAAGAAACTTATTTTTGAAGTATAATATGATGCTGCAAAACCAATTAACCAACTTATTACTGCAATCCAATTTATTCCTTCTCTGTGTTTATAAGTTCTTCCTTGTATAAAATAATATTCACACCACATAATTCCTGCTATAGCTGGAACTGCTATTCCTAAGAAAGATAAGAACGATTGGAATTTGAATATTATACCAGTAGCTGCTATTGTTGTACCTATTAGACCTGCAACTAAAGTTAATACATTTCTCTTTACATTTGGAAAAATAGTTTTTAGTGCCAATCCACCAGAATAGGCATTTGATACATTGGTTGACCAAGATGCAAGTATTAAAATAACAAATGCTATCCATCCAAATCCTAAATTAGCCAATACTTCTGTTATATCCCAAGTAGGAGCACCCATAGACATTACGCCTGCTGCAACTTGTTGGAACAATGAAATAATACCTAATCCTAAAAAACCAATTATCCAAATATCTTTTACTCCCCTTGTATATCTTAATTGGTCAGGTGATATAATCGCACCGACTATGATAAGACCAACAACCATATTTAATCCTTCAACCATACTCATTGTTGTTTGAGGAGTGTAATTGTAGATAGCTTCAACTCCATAAGTAGAAAAAGCTTTAAAAACTCCCCAAGCCATTAATATTATAAGTGGTGGTATAACTAAGTAATTAAACTTAGCCATTGCCTTAAAACCATACAAAGCGAAAACTACCATTAATAATCCAAGTATAACTGTGACTAGAGTTAAGTTTACACTTGGAAATATTTTTTGTACTGATAATCCCGCAACTCCTGCTTGTACACCAAACCAACCAAAGCTAGTTATTCCAAGCAATAGAGATATTAGATATTTTCCACCTATCTCTCCAAATGCCCCCTTAGCTAATACATATGTATTTAACCCTTCTTTACAACCAATATAACCTTGTATCATAATAATTGCGACTAATATTAAGTTCCCTATAATTGATGTAATAATCATATTGGAAAGAGTCATTCCTAAAATTAAGGTTCCTCCAACCATTAATTCTGATATGGCTATATTAGAGCCAAGCATATTAAATAATGGAGCTAACCATCCAACTCTTTCCTCTTTTGGAACTGGATTTAAAACTAATTCTTCTCTCTCTTGCAAGATTATCCCTCCCTTTCTTTGTAAAAGAATCTTTTCTACTTTTTTCTACATTTTTTTCACCCTTGATAGTTTTTTTTCTTTCTATAATTATAATTCTACTCTACAAAAAAGTATAATATATAGTTTATTATCAATTTGATATAATTTAAGTTATAGATAGATAAATAGTCTAAAATTATTATTTAAATTTAGACTATTCACACATATTTTAAATTTATTTCAGTTTTATTAGAATTATACTTATTTTATTAAAATTTTATAGTGTATAATTTATTCCCAAATATTTTTTATGAGGCTTATAAATACTTCAATTTTTACCTATTCTAACTTATTTTTAGTGAATTTATTACAACTTTACTAATCAAATTTAGTCTAAATTTTCTGATTATTATTATAAAAATAGTTTTTAAAACAAAATTTACTTAAAAACGAATTCATGATAAAATTTTAAAATACAGTATTTTTATTATATTGAATATGAATACAAAGGAGGATGTGTAAGATTATGGCTAGAAGACCAAAGATAAAGATAACTTTAATGGATAAAAAAGAAAAAGGTGCTTGCCACTATGGGCATAAAATTGGTGATTTATTTGAACTTAGTATTTACTTTTTATTCAAAAGGGGAGTCGCCTATTTTTTAGTACGCCCCCCCTTTATATATTTCAATTGTAGAAAAGATTATCAAAAATCATATTCATAATTTTACTTATACTACCCCAATTGCAGCTAATATTATACAAATAATCATAACTGAAATTAATATCGTAGTTGTCTTGACTTTTTTTCCTAATAACCAATACATAATTCCAAATATCATAGCTGGAAGCATACATGGCATTATTTGGTCTAAGTAAGTTTGAATAGGCTCTGCCCATTCTCCACTCCCTACATTAACACTAAGTTTTAGTATTACATTAGAGGCGGTCATCCCTCCAATTACCATAAGTCCTAGCATTGATGCTGCTTCCATAACTTTTGAGACTATATTTGAACCACTTACATCTTTAAAAAATTGAGTTCCATACTTAAATCCTTTATCTAGACATATATAACGAATAATAAAGTGAGGAATATTTATTATTAGAAGGAATAAAATTGGACCCATTATATTCCCCTGAGAAGCTAAAGCTATACCAACTCCAGCTGCTATAAGCTTTAATGTTCCCCAGAAAAATGAATCTCCTATTCCAGAAACTGGACCCATTAAACTTGATTTAACAGCATTTATACTCTTTGCATCAAACTCTTCATTCTTTGCATTTTCTTCTTCCATAGCTCCAGATATACCAACTAAAAGAGTACTTATATGAGGTGTAACTGACATAAATTCAAGATGTCTTTTTAAAGCTTGAGATTTTTTTTCTTTATCATTTTTATATAATCTACGGATTATTGGTGACATCGTATATGCATATGCTATATTTTGCATACGTTCATAGTTCCAAGATGAATCTAATGTTAAAGACCTTCTAAAACATTTCCAAAAGTCTTTTCTTGTTATTTTGCTATCTGGCGAAATTGTTTCTAATTTCTTAGAATTCGTTGTCATCTACTACTACCTCCTTTTCTCCTAAAAAGTTAACATATATTAAAGCTACTGCTAATCCAAATAATGCAACTCCTGTTACTGTTATTTTTAAATAAGCAACCATTATAAAACCTAATAATAAGAATGCTATCGTTTTCTTATTAAGCATCATTCTAGCTAACATGGCAAAACCTATTGCTGGTATCACGCCTGCTGCAACATCCATACCATGAATTACATATGATGGTATAAATGAAAGTATTTTTTCTATTACTGGAACACCTAATGAGAATCCTGTACCTACTATTATTGCTAGTATTAATTTATTGCCTATACCAAATAATAATTGTATACGTTCTACGCCTTCAATGTTACCATCTTCTGCATAACGGTCAGCAAGATGAGCTCCCCATGTAAGTACTACTGTCATTAAGAAGTTGTCTATAAGTAATACTAAAGTTGCTATAGGAACTGCAAGTACAACTGCTGCTGATACATCTTGACCAGTTAATATTACAAATGCTGTAGCAATAATAGAACCAGATACAAAGTCAGGAGGATTACTTGCTCCAACTGGGAATGCACCCATAAATACTAGTTCTAATGTTGACCCTATTACTATACCTGTACGTAAATCTCCTAGTGCTAAACCAACAAGTGGTGCAACAACTATAGGTCTATTATGCATTGTAGAACCTACAAAACAATGCATATATGCAAAGAATGCAATTAGAGTTATTAGAATAACTTGTGTAAATTCCATTTTTATCCCCCTAAAATTATATTAGTTTCATTACATTTGTAGCATCATCATCAGGAACTAATTGTACGAATACATTTACACCTTCTGAATCTAATTCTTTAATCATGTTTATATCATCCTTTGATACATGAACTGCTTTAGATATATTTTCACGATTATCATCTGATTTTGTTCCACCAAGGTTTATTGATTTAATAGATTTAACTTCTTTAGATAGTCTATAAACATCTTCTACAGATTCACAAAGTATCAAAAGATTGTATTTGTCAGTTACACCTGAATTAAGTGCTTTTATAGAATCTGCTATACTTTTCATTACAAGTTTGACATTAGATGGCTTAGCCATTTTAAGCCCTGCCATTCTTAAATCATCCTTTAATAGTTCATCACTTGCTATTAATATACAATCTGTATTTAAAAACTTTGTCCATGTAAATGCTACTTGTCCATGTATAAGTCTGTGGTCTACCCTTACTAATTTAATCATTATAATTCCTCCCTAATTTTTTTTATTTCATCCATAAATGTTTTTACGTGTTCTGCACTAACATCTCCAAAGTCTTGGTAATTATCTTTGAAGTAACTTCCTATTATTGCCATATCCCCTATCTCAAGCTGCTTTTTTGCATTTTCTAATGTAACTCCAGCTGCAATAACTAAAGGGAAATCTCCTACATTTTTGCGGAATAATTCTATTTTTTCCATTGATGTTTCTTGCCCTGTAGCATTTTCTGTAACTGCTATAGCATCACATCTTGTCATTCCTATCTTTAAATCTTCTTCAACAGTATTTTCTGATAAAACTGGTTGATACTTAAAACGTACCCCTCCAATTAAATAAGCTTGACATTTTGAGCGGTGTAATTTGAAAAATTCTTCTAAAGTAGCCTCATCTCTAGGTTTGACATGACCTACTACAGAGTCAACTTGTACATAGCTTGCATTATATCTTGTTGCTAGTTCAAATCCCATAGTATCAACATTTAAGCAATTTACTCCATATGGTATTGACAAATTAGATTTAGATACATATTCAAGTATTCTTTCTAAATCATAGTAATTGCCATAGTAATTTTCTAACATTATTCCATCTACACCATTTGCTTCTAAGATACTAATTTCTTTTTTAGCTCTTTCAAAAATATCATCTGAAGTATCTCCCTTTAGGTGTATCATTGCTATAATTGGCTTTTTGTTTTTAAAAACTGATAATATTCCCTTATTGTCCATAAACTAAAATACCTCTTCTTCTTCATTTATTTGTAATGTTACATTTTGTATTCCCATTCTAGATTCTTTTGCTAACTGTTCTGCATCTTCAGTTGTTAATTTATCAGAAAATCTTGTAAGAAGCTCTAATACCATATTTAAATTCATTCCTGAAAATAGCTTAACATTATGTAACTTAGTTAACCTTAACATAGCAGTACATACACTTGCTCCGTATAAATCAGATAAAATTATATATTCACATTCTTTATCTTCTACTATTGTTTTTTCTAACTCTAAAGCAAAATCTGAAGCGCTTTGTCCAGGATATAAACTGTATGAATTAACGCAATTTGCTAAATCTCCTACTATCATTTTTACTGAATCTAAAAGCCCTTTTGAAAAGTCTCCATGAGACGCTAATATTATTTTTCTCATATTTATTCCTCTCCTAAGTGTAAATTATATTTCTGCTGATACTGCATATTTATACTTATCACTTCTTATAAATTGTTCATTGTAATATAAAACATCATTATTCTCTGTATATACTAATTGTCTTACTTTTAATAATGCCATATTGCTTGCACATTTAAGGTGGTCAGAATATTCTTTGTTTGAGTGTTTTACTTCAAATATATTTTCCACACGATTAGGTAGTGTACTTATATTATTAGATATAACTTCCATTAAAGACTTATCTTCCAGCTCTTCTTTTAATAAAAACATGTAATCTATTCTAAAGTAATCAACTTCAAAAATAACAGGTACTTCATCTATTAATCGAAGTCTTTTAATACATATTATCTTCTCTTCTAGTTCAATATTTAAAGCTTCAGCCACCTGCTTATCAGCTTTTTTTATCAAAATAGAGATTATCTTAGTACTTGGTTTTGCATTAATACGATGACAAGAATTAGTAAAACTATTTCCTGCACATGTTGCTTCTATTCTCTCTGGAATAGTTACATAAGTTCCTTTTCCACGCTTTTTACATAATATATCTTCTTTTACAAGTTCATTAAGCGCATTTCTCACAGTTATACGACTTATATTAAACTCCTTACATAGGTCTACTTCAGATGGAAGTTTATCTCCTGGCTTATATATACCAGCTGCTATTTGTTTTTTTATGTTGTCATATAGTTGTTGGTACAAAGGAATAAATGAATTTACCTCTAAGTCCATTTCTTTTTTTTGCTTTTTTTCATCCATTTTACTCACCCCCTCATGTAGTATTTTTATAACATTATATAACAAGTTCTTTATTACATATTATAACAACTCGAAATCGTTGTCAATTTATTTTTAAATAATTTTTAATTTGGTAATTTTTTAATTTTTTTGTCTAATATAGTATTTTATTGTTTGTAGTATCAGGTAGGAATAGTTTGGATTATTAATCTAACAGAATTCTTTTTTAGAATTGTGTAAATAATAATTAATGTTACTTTTAATTGACAATTATTACTATTAAATAGTACAAAAAAAGACGTCACCCTATTTTTAGTGCGACAGTCTTTTATATATTATTTCTTATTCATATATTATTCTTTATCTTTTATATCAACTTTTATACTTAATTCATCCAATTGCTCATCATCTGCTACTGTAGGAGCATTTGTCATAGGACAAACAGCATTTTGATTTTTAGGGAATGCAATAACTTCTCTTATATTTTCAGCTCCTGCAAGCAACATAACAAGTCTATCAAGCCCAAAAGCTAGACCAGCATGAGGAGGAGTTCCATATTTGAATGCTTCTAATAAGTAACCAAACTTCTCATTAGCTCTTTCTTCTGTAAACCCAAGTGCCTTAAACATTCTTGATTGAACATCTGAATTTGATATTCTAACACTTCCTCCACCTATTTCATATCCATTTAATACAATGTCATAAGCTTTAGCTCTTAAAGATGCTTTATCTCCATCTTCTAGTTTATCTAAATCTTCATCCATAGGTGATGTAAATGGGTGATGCATTGCTGCAAACTTACCTGTTTCTTCATCTTCTTCAAAAACAGGGAATTCAGTTACCCATAATAAATTATATACATTCTTATCTAATATATTAAGTCTATTTGCCACTTCAAGTCTAACTTGTCCTAAAGCATCAAATACTACTGAGTTTTTATCAGCTACAAATAAAAGTAAATCTCCTGCTTCTGCATTCATTCTTGTAAGTATAGCATTCATTTCATCTTCGCTAAAGAATTTTGCTATTGGAGAAGTTACTCCATCTTGACCTACTTTCATCCAAGCAAGCCCTTTTGCTCTATATGTTTTAGCATGTTCTTCTAATGATGATATTTGTTTTCTAGTAAAATCGTCAGCTTTTCCTTTTACATTTATACCTCTAACGCTTTTTCCTGGTTGTGTAGCATCAGCAAACACCTTAAATCCACAATTACAAACGACATCAGATATATCTGTTAGTTCATAACCAAATCTAGTGTCTGGTTTGTCTGAACCATATCTAGCCATAGCTTCTGCATAAGTCATTTTAGGAAGTGGAAGTGTCAATTCTACATTTAAAACTTCTTTAAATATAACTTCAAGTAATCCTTCAATCATACTCATAACATCTTCTTGTTCAACAAAAGACATTTCACAGTCTATTTGTGTAAATTCTGGTTGTCTATCAGCTCTTAGGTCTTCATCTCTAAAACACTTAACAATTTGGAAATATCTATCCATACCACTTACCATTAATAATTGTTTGTATAATTGTGGTGATTGTGGTAATGCATAAAATTTACCTGGATTAACTCTACTTGGTACAAGATAATCCCTTGCTCCTTCTGGTGTTGGAGCAATTAAAAATGGTGTTTCTATTTCACAAAATCTATTATTTGATAAGTAATTTCTTGTAATATTCATTACTTTATGTCTTAACTTTAAATTTCTTTGCATAGATGATTTTCTCAAGTCTAAGTATCTATATTTTAGTCTTAGTGCTTCTGAAACATCATCATCATCTTTTATATAAATAGGTGGAGTTTCTGATTTATTTAAAAGTCTAAGTTCAGTTGCAAATATCTCTATGTCCCCAGTTGGCATGTTAGGGTTTTTAGACTGTCTTTCGCATACTTTTCCTTTTACTGCTATTACAAACTCAGCACCTAATTTTTCAGCTTTTTCAAAAGCTTCTTTATCTACATCTGTATCAAAAACTATTTGGCATAATCCACTTGTATCTCTTAAATCAACAAATACAAGTCCTCCTAAGTTTCTTTTTTTCTGTACCCATCCCATAAGTACAACTTCTTCATTTATGTTTTTTTCTCTCAACTCTCCACAGTAGTGAGTTCTCTTTAAACCCTTTAAAGTTTCCAAGATACTACCTCCATTTTATTTAATTTTAATGCTATATATTTATCTAATACACAAAACATCATACTTTCTTATTTTACAGCTTTTGCTTTAATTCTTCAACTAATGTACTTAATTTTACAGTAGTTTGCTCTGATGTTTTCATATTTTTTAATGTTGCAGTGTCATTTTTTAGCTCGTCATCACCAATTACTATTGTAAATTTTGAATTTATTTTATCTGAATACTTAAATTGTGCTTTTACACTTCTTTCTATATGGTCTTTATCCGCACTTATATGATTTTGTCTTAAATCTTTCAACAATTTAAAGCTTCTTGTATTTGCTTCTTCACCTATAGTTACTATAAATATGTCTGTAGATTGAGGGTTTTCTATTTCAATTCCATTACCTTCAAGTGTAAGTAAAAGTCTTTCAATCCCTAGTCCAAATCCAATTCCACTTATACCTTTTGGACCACCTAGTTGTTCAACAAGACCATCATATCTGCCTCCACCACATACAGTACTTTGAGCACCTATATCATTAGATATAATTTCAAAAGCAGTTTTTCTATAGTAATCTAACCCTCTAACTATTGTTTTATCAATTACAAAGTTTATATTCATTTCCTTTAAGTATTCTTGAAGTTTATCAAAGTGAACTTTACAATCATCACACAAATGGTCTGCAATAAATGGTATATCTTTGATATTTTCTTTACATGTAGGGTTTTTACAGTCTATAACCCTCATTGGATTTTTTTCTCTTCTCTCATTACAAGTTTCACATAATATATCTGCTTTTGAATCAAGATATTCTTTTAATAAAGCATTGTACTCTTTTCTACAAACTGGACAACCCACTGAATTTATACTCACTACCAAATCATTTAATCCAACTTCATTAAAAAATTGAACAGCTAGTGCTATTATTTCAGCATCCATTGAAGGAGTATCACTTCCAAGTGCTTCTATACCAAATTGATGAAATTGTCTCTGTCTACCAGCTTGTGGTCTTTCGTATCTAAAACAAGGTGTAACATAAAATAATTTTGTTGGTTGAGTATCTGCATATAATTTATTCTCTATAAATGCTCTTACTACACCAGCTGTACCTTCTGGCTTTAGAGTAATTTCTCTATCCCCTTTATCTTTAAAAGAATACATTTCTTTTTGAACTATATCTGTAGTATCTCCAACACTTCTCTTAAAAAGTTCTGTATGTTCAAATATAGGAGTTACCATTTCCTCATACCCATATAAAGCACATATTTCTCTAAATTTATTTTCTACATAACGCCATTTATAAGCCTCTTTTGGAGTTATGTCTTTAGTTCCTCTAGGAGCTTTAGTCAACATTTTTATATACCTCTTCTTTCTTCCTTTTTATCATTTCATCTACTCTATCAATGTATTGTTCAACATTCTTTACATTTTCTACTCTTTCAATTCTATCTTCATCTACATAGACAAATTTTGATATAGCACCTGCACCCAAGGCATAGTTGCTTTGTTTTTCCTCCATAATTTGTATATTGTAAATACACTCATATCCTTCTTTAGCATAACCTATATTTTCTAAGTTACCTAGCATATGTTTTTGTCTGTACATATAATATGGATTAAGTCCCATATCCTTGGCATATTTCATTGATAAATCTATCATTTTTATCATTTCTTCATACTGAGTTAAATGTTCTTTGTACTTATCCATATTTATATTTAGGTTAGAAGCTCTTTTTATAGCTAATGTATGAACTGTAAGACTTTCAGGAGAAAGCTTTTTTATTTCCTCTAATGTATTTCTTACCATGTCTAAGTCTTCATCTATAAGACCTAAAATTATATCCATATTTATATTGTCAAATCCCATATTTCGAGCCATATTAAAACATTCTACTAAATCAGAAACTTTATGTTCTCTTCCAATTTTAACTAAAGTATCATCATTCATAGTTTGAGGATTTATACTAATTCTACTTACATTGTGTTTTTTTAATACACTTAATTTTTCTTTGGTAATAGTATCTGGTCTACCTGCTTCTACCGTAAATTCTTTAATTTTGCTTAAGTCCAATTCTCTAAAGAGAGCATTTATAAGTAAATCCAATTCTTCCTCATCCAATGTAGTAGGAGTTCCACCACCGATATATAGAGTTTCAATTTCTTTATTAGTATCCTCAATAACTTTGGAAAACCCTTTAATTTCTTCAATCAATTTATAGACATATTCTCTTTTTAAATGGCCAAATTGCTTTAACGAGTTTGAAGGAAATGAACAGTATACACATCTAGTTGGGCAGAATGGAATACTTACATAAAGAGAAATTTTATTTTTGTCTATCGGATACATAAATAAGCGTTCTCTTTTAGCTATTTCAAGAGCTAAATCTATTTTCTCATCCATTATAAAATAGTTCTCTTTTAGAATAGTTCTTATACTATCATCATCTAGTCTTTCATCCATCAGATTGTGGACAATTTTGACTGGTCTTATACCAGTCAAAATGCCCCATGGAACATAAGAATTAAATATTTGTTTAAGTACTATAAACATACTTTTTTTAATACTTTCTTTGCATAATTTTCTAATCTTTCTCTTACTTTCACTGTCTAGTCTATCTAAAAACTCTTCAATCGTATTATTATTACAAAATCCATTTAAAAACTCCGTATTTATATCTTTGATATTTTGTATTGATTCATACTTTAAGTTACCACTTTCATAATATTCAGTAATTGAAAGTAAAGTATCATTTTCACAAATCAATCTATTTATTAAATATCTTGACTCTATACTATTGCTACACTCAGCAAAGTCATTAAATTTAAATTCACTAGTAAACAATTTTATAAGTTCTGCTACTTCATACTTATAATCATGTCCTTTTAAAAAAACATCCAACATCAACTTAACTCCTTCTATTTAAACACTAGAAGAACCCCATCACTGATACATTTATTAAATATTTGATACTATTTTTAAATATTAATATAAAATTACATGTAAGGATTTGTCTTCTTTTCAACACCTAGAGTACTAGTTGGCCCATGACCAGGATATACTCTAACAGCATCTTCATATTTACATAATTTTTTAAGTGATTTCTCCATTTGGTGGAAATCTCCACTATATAAATCAGTTCTACCAATACTTCCAGCAAACAAAGTATCTCCTGTGAACATGTCATCTTCAACTCTTATACACATACATCCTTGTGTATGACCTGGTGTATGCAAGAAAGTCATTTTTAATTCACCAAGTTCCATTTTATCTTTATCATTTACATATACATCTGCATCAAATTCTTGTGCGCCACATCTCATTGTGTAACTTAAGTTTTTATTTTTATCATTTAATAATTCTTTTTCATCAGTATGTGCAATTACCTTAGCACCAGTCTTATCTTTAATATCTTTAACATACCCTATATGGTCACCATGTCCATGAGTAAGAATTATATATTCAACATTCAATCCATTTTCTTTGACAAAGCTTAATGTATCTACTAAACTTCCTCCTGGGTCTATAACTGCACATTTTTTAGTTTTTTCATCACCTAACACATAAGTGTTTACTCCAAAATAACTATCTACAAATTTTTTTATAACCATTAAAGTTTTCCCCCTTAAAAAGATTTACTTGAGTCTAATAGTATTGTTACTGGTCCATCATTAGTTAATTCTACCATCATATGAGCTGCAAATTGACCTGTACCTACTGTTACACCTTTATCTTTGGCTTTTTTTACAAATTCTTCATACAAATCATTTGCAAGTTCTGGTCTAGCTGCGTTACTAAATCCAGGTCTTCTTCCTTTTCTACAGTCTCCATATAAAGTAAATTGAGATACTACTAAAAGTTCTCCACCTATGTCCATTAGAGATAAATTCATCTTATCATTTTCATCTTCAAAAATTCTTAGGTTTAATATTTTATCAATCATGTAGTCTACATCACTTGATTTATCATCATGAGTCACTCCCAACAGTACTAGCAACCCCTTATTTACTTGACCTATAATGTTTTCATCTACTGTAACTTTAGATGAAGATACTCTTTGTACTACTGCTCTCATATTTTCCTCCCTATTATTTTAACTCTAATTTGTCATTCTATAAATACTTTCTACACCAGGAATTGCTTTTAATTTTTTCATTAGAATTTTCAATTCCTCAGTGTCATTAACTTCTACAAGTAGATTTATACTTACAATACTATCTTTTCCTTTTCTTGCATTTATTCCATTTAAGCTAAGTTTATCCATTGCAACAATATGAGTTATTTCATTAACAATTCCTCTTCTGTCAACAGCCTTTATTTGAATCTCTGCTTCAAACTTGCCTTTACCTGCTGAACTCCATGACACTTCCACCAATCTATTTTGGAAGAAATCTCCATTGTTATTTGCATTTGGACAATCCGCTCTGTGTATAGCTACACCTCTACCTTTAGTGATATATCCTACAATCTCATCTCCTGGAAGTGGATTACAACATTTAGCAAACCTTACTAAGATATTATCAAGTCCTTTTACTACAATACCTTGTGATGAATTTTTCTTTCTCTTTTTGCTGTATTCTGTTTCGCTCATATTGTGTTTATTTAAATCTTCTTCTTGCATCTGTTGTTCTTTTTTTACTTTTTTAATTTCTTTTAAATACAAATCTTTTACTTTAGATACAACTTGAGATGACATTATACCACCATAACCTACAGTGGCAACTAAGTCTTCAACACTTGGCTGATTAAACTTCTTGGCAACTAATGCCATGTATTTTTCAACAAGAGGGTCTTTCTGTGGTATATCATGTTTCTTAAACTCTCTTTCTAATATGGTATTCCCACGGTCAACATTTTCTTCTCTTCTTTCTTTCTTGAAAAATTGTCTAATTCTACTTTTTGCATTTGGTGTTTTTACTATGTTAAGCCAGTCTCTACTTGGACCATTAGAATTAGATGATGTAAGTACTTCAACAATATTACCATTTTGAAGCTTATAATCAATAGGTACTATTCTTCCATCAATTTTTGCTCCAACACATTTATTTCCTACATTTGTATGGACTCTATAGGCAAAATCTATTGGAGTTGATTCTGCTGGTAATTCAATTACATCTCCTCGTGGAGTAAATACATAAACCTGACTATTAAATACATCTTCTTTAAGTGCATCCATAAATTCTTGTGGGTCTTTTAAATCTTTTTCCCACTCCATCATTTGTCTTAACCACTGAAGTTTCTCTTCAACTTTTACTTCTTTGCCAGAAATACCTTCTTTGTATTTCCAGTGTGCTGCAATACCATTTTCTGCTATATTATGCATTTCATGAGTCCTTATTTGTATCTCTAAAGGCTCTCCATCAGGCCCTACAACAGTAGTGTGCAATGATTGGTACATATTTGGCTTTGGCATTGCTATATAGTCTTTAAATCTGCCTGGGATAGGTCTCCATAATGTATGAACTATACCAAGTACAGCATAACAGTCTTTTACATTATCTACCAGTATTCTTACAGCCGTTAAATCAAAAATTTCTTCAAAAGTCTTGTGTTTTTTCTGCATCTTTCTATAAATACTGTAAAAATGCTTTGGTCTACCATATACATCACATGGTATACTTAAATCTTTAAACTTATCTTTAAGAAGCTCAACAATCCCTTGTATATAGTCTTCTCTTTGACTTCTCTTCATTGACACTCTATCAACTAATTCATAGTACCCTTCTGGGTCCATAAACCTTAATGCTCTGTCTTCTAGTTCCCACTTTATCTTAGATATACCTAATCTGTGGGCTATACCTCCATAAATCTCTAAAGTTTCTTTTGCTTTATACTTTGCTTTTTCTGGAGGCATGTATTTTAACGTTCTCATATTATGCAATCTATCAGCAAGCTTTATAAGTATAACCCTTATATCTTTTGCCATTGCTAGAAACATTTTTCTTAAATTTTCAGATTGAGTTTCTTCTTTTGAACGATATTTTATCTGACCAAGTTTTGTTACTCCATCAACTAAATCCGCTACTTCTTTTCCAAATTCTTTTGTTATGTCTTCATAGGTATATTCTGTATCTTCTACAACATCATGAAGCAAACCTGCTGTTATAGTTTCAATATCTAATTCCATCTCTATTAAAATATTTGCCACTGCCAATGGATGAATAAAGTATGGTTCCCCAGATTTTCTATATTGTCCATCATGCGCTTTTTTTGCAAGATTGTAGGCTTTTTCAACCTTTTCAAAATTTGCATTAGGTGCATAAACTTTTATCTTTTCAATTATTTCTTGTAATTCTTTATCATGCATATAACCACCTATTTTGTATAAAATTTTAATATATATGAAAATAGTTGGTGCTATACCAACTATTGTAAAAGTACTAGTATTTTATAAGAGAATTAACATCATAGTTAGATAACTTTTCTCTCCCATTTAAGAATTCTAGCTCAATTAAAAATTGCATAGAAACTACTTCTCCACCTAATTTTTCTACAAGCTTAGCAGCAGCTTCCATAGTTCCACCAGTAGCCAATAAATCGTCTACTATTGCCACTTTTTGACCTTTTTTAATTGCATCTTTATGTATTTCTAAAGTATCCGTACCATACTCTAATCCATACTCATAACTCTCAACTTCTCCTGGTAACTTTCCAGGTTTTCTAATTGGAACAAATCCTACTCCTAGTGCATATGCTACAGGTGTACCCATCAAAAATCCTCTTGCTTCTGGACCTACTACTAAATCCACACCCTTGCTTTTCAATTCTTCAGCCATAGAATCTACTGCATATTTAAATGCCTCGCCGTCTTTAAATAGAGTTGTAACATCTTTAAAATCTATACCTGGCTTTGGGAAATCATCAATATTCCTTATAAAGTTTTTTAAATCCATGGGAAACGCCTCCTAATAACTGCTATTGTATTGTTTTTCTAATTTTTTTAAATTATTGAGTATTAAACTCTCATTTAAGTCTAATTTTTTCTGTGGTTTTGGCAATATTCTTATGAGTACAGAATTTTTTTCATAATTTAAATTAAAGTCAAGTAAATTTAATTCTCTAAACACATTCAATATCGTAAAAAACTTTAATGGAATTACATTAAAAGTTCCCTTTATATTTACCATATCCAAATCAATTTCTTTTTTTATAAGTGCTTGTTTATAAATTGTTATAAATTCATCTCTTGATGGAACTATATTACTAACTACATTCTTTAAATATAATAGGTCTGTTTTATTATAATATTTTATAATTTCACTTTCTTCTCTTTTATTCTCATATATATACGAATATTCGCCTTTATTGTATAAATAATCATAAAGAATAATATTATTATATCTTTTTAAGTCTATTTTATCAATATTAGGAGAAAATATAAGCTCTAATTTATCAGTATTTTTGTTAATATCTTCAATAATATTGTAATTTATGTTAAAATCCAAATCTATAAGTGATACATCTGATATTGCTCTATAGAATCCATTTATAGAATTAGATATTATCAATGTCTCTTTTTCAAAATAATCAAATATATTTATATCTGTATTTCCATCAAATAATTCAAAACCAGACTCAGATATATTATACAAGCTTTGTGAATCTTTTGGTATTATTTTTGACATTAATTTTAGCGAAAGTTTGTCATTACTTGCACTTTTAGGTCGAGCTAATCTAATATCTTTAAGTAGAAACTGCACTTTCCTATTTCCCATATAGTTGTTCTCATCTAGTTGAAACAATACATCTACTTTATCTCCTACCTTGAATAATGATTTTAAATGACTCATGTTAAATCCTATACATTCATAGCACTTTTCATTTTCTATGCTTAATTTCAAATGTTGTTGATTTTTACCTATGATTTTTAAGTCTTTTAGAATATAGTTCCTAACTATAAATCTAGGATTAGGATTATTTAATCCAAATGGTTCTAACTTATGTAATTCCTCCACAAGATTTAAACTTATTACATTTTCTTGTAGTTCAAATTCAACATTTACATTTTCTATCATATCATCTTCAGTCAAATTATAATCTGCAAACTTATTTATTTCATTAGCCAAAGCTTCCACATTTTCTGAATTTAAAGACAATCCAGCTGCTTGCTCATGTCCACCAAACCTAGTCATTAAGTCTTTGCACTTTACAAGAGCCTCAAATATATTAAATCCTTTTATTGACCTTGCTGAACCAGTAGCTTCTCCATCTTCTACACCTAAAAGAATCGTTGGTTTATAGTATTTTTCAGTCAACTTAGATGCTACAATTCCTATTATCCCATGTTGCCAACCTTCTTTAGCTAAAACTAATACTTTATCTTCATTATATCTACTATTGGACTTTAATATTTCCTCAGCTTCATGATACATCTGAGCCTCAATCATCTGTCTTTCATTATTTTTTTCTTCCAATATATTAGCTATTTCAACAGCTTCATCTTTAGATTGAGTAGTAAATAACTCAACACCCAAATAAGAATATCCTAAACGTCCTGATGCATTTATTCTAGGCCCAATTGCAAAGCCTATATGAGAAGAACCTATTTTTTCACTTTCTACACCACAAACTTTTATAAGCTCTCTTAATCCAATATTTTTGCCTTCTTTCATTAATTTTAAACCATTTTTTACAATTATTCTATTTTCATCCACAAGTGGAACAATATCACAAATAGTTGCCAATGTTACTATTTCTAAATAATCATACATGCTAGTCTTAAAATCTTCTTTTGGAGTAAGTGCTTGTATCATTTTAAATGCTACACCACATCCACATAATGCATCAAATGGATAGTTACAATCTTCTTGCTTTGGATTTATTACTGCAAAAGCTGAGGGAATTTCATTTTGGCATTCATGATGGTCTGTTATTATAACATCTATACCCAAATTATTTGCTAGGTTAACCTCAGATACTGATGTAATTCCACAATCAACACTTATAATCAAGTCACATCCCCTAGAGCTTATAAGCTTTATAGCCTCTTCATTTATACCATAGCCTTCTTCTAGTCTATTTGGAATATAGTAATCCACATGATATCCTATACTATTAAAATATAAGCATAAAATAGAAGTAGAAGATACACCATCAACATCATAATCTCCATAAATCCAAATTTTTTCTTTTTTATCAATAGCTGACTTTATTCTATCTACAGCCTTTTGCATATCTTTCATTAATAAAGGGTCTCTTAAATAGTCTAAAGATGGATTCATGAATATTTCTGAATCTTTTTCAGTATATATACCTCTATTTTTTAAAATTTGGCAGATTTCCGGGGAAATATTAAGTTTTTTGCTAAATTCACTTTCCTCTATCTTCCCTTTATATTTCAGTGTCCATTTTTTCAAATTTAATTCCCCCTAATCTTTTTTGTATTTTGACCTAATACTTCTTATAACTAAGCATAGCCCTATTATAAAAGAAATAAAGAACCCTGCTATAGCAGTAAATTTTATCCATATATTATTTTCTATATTTGGTGATGCAATTATAAGTGAAGAACCTACTATGATGGATGCTAATACTAAACTTAATGACATTTGAGAAGTTAATTCTGTTATACAAATTTCTAATTTTGTCATTTTAACATCTTCAATTTGCATTTTTATATTATTTCTTTCTACATTTCTTAAGATTGCTTTTAACTGTTTTGGAATAGTTTTTACGTCAAGCAATATCTCTTCCACATTTTGTCTTGAATTTAAAACTACATTCTTAGGATTGAATTTACTTTTATAATGATGCTTCATAAACTCTTTTCCCATAGAGCCAAGAGAAAAATCTGTATTTAAGGTTCTACTTGTACCCTCTAATGTTATAATAGTCTTTGCAAGTGTTACAAACTGTGCAGGCATAATTATCTTATACTGTCTAAAAAATCTAAACAATTCATTTAATATATCTGTCACATTTATCTTTTCTATAGAGATATCATAGTAGTAATGTATTAGATACAGTAAATCCTGTCTAAGACCTTTAACATCAGCTTCTCCATTTAATGCATCCATTTCTATTAATAAGTAAATTATTTTATCAACATTTTTTTCTACACCTGCTAATGCAATTTCATTTAATTGGTTCAAAGTTCTATTATCAATAATTCCAATCATTCCAAAGTCTATATATGCTATCTTGTTTCTGCCAACTATAAATATATTACCTGGATGTGGGTCTGCATGAAAAAAACCATGTGACAATACCTGTATAAAAAAAGACCTAACACCTATTTCAACAATAGTTTTTGTATTGTAACCTAATTTTCTTATTTTTTCTACATCACTTAACTTTGTGCCATTAACTTTCTCCATTACTAAAATTCTCTTACTGTTATACTCTGAATATACTTTTGGTATATATACTTCATCACTATTTTTAAATATCCTAGAAAATTTAGTTGCATTTATAGATTCAAAATTGTAGTCAAGTTCTCTCATTAATTGAGTTTGAAATTCTTCTATCATTTGCTCTAAATCTAAATTAAAATCTTTTTTTAAGTCTTTTAATGTATGTGCAATAGTTCTAAGAATCTCCAAGTCAGATTTTATTATCTTCTCTATATTTGGCCTTTGAATTTTTACAATCACTTCTTCTCCTGTTTTAAGTATTCCTTCATAAACTTGACCAATTGAAGCTGCTGCTATTGGTTCTTCTTTAAATTCTGAGAATACTTCTTCTATGCTTAAGCCTACTTCTTCTTTAAATATTTCAATAGCTATATTTGAATCAAATTTTTCTACATCATCTCTAAGCTTTGATATTTCATCAATTATATCTTGGTCTAACAAGTCTTTTCTTGTACTCAATATTTGACCTATTTTTACATATGTAGGTCCTAGTTCTTCTAAGACTCTTTTCATTCTCTCACCAGTTGTCATGTTTTTTATTTCTTCTGGTGGGTCAAATAGTGGTATTTTATATGCTATGCCCTCTATATTTAATCTTTCTACAATAAAACTAAAACCATACTTTATCAAAATATATCCAATTTCTCTATATCTCTTTAAATTCCTATAACTTATTCTCAAATTTTTTCACTCCTAGAATAGGTATACCCAAAAACTTACACCTTAATTTATCTCTGTCTACGACATTATTTTACTAATTGATACTCTAATATCTTATATCCTCTTTAATATTTAATTTTATCACATATACTAGTAATTTTATTAAATTTCTTTAACTCAGTTAATTTTTATTTTTGACATTTCATACCTATTCTAAACAACTGCTTTCTCAAAATTAAAATACCAACTAACCTAATAAAATAAATTAGTGGTTGCCTCAAAACAAATTTAAGCATGTTTTGAAACAACCACTCTTTAATTGTTATTTTTGATTTTGTGCTGCTTCTAAATACCATTGATATGACTCATCAATATATTTTTTATCTTCTTCAGTAAGTTCTCTAACTACTTTTCCAGGAGAGCCCATTATTAAAACTCCTGGTGGGAACTTTTTATTAGATGTAATTAATGTACCTGCTCCAATTAAAGTGTATTCTCCTATTTCAGCATTATCTAGTATTATTGAACCCATTCCAATTAAAACATTGTCACTAATTTTGCAACCATGAACTATTGACCTATGCCCTACTGTTACATTATTCCCAATTACAGTATTTTCATCTCCATGTACTATTGAACAGTCTTGTATATTAGTATTTTCTCCAATAGTTATTGGTCCTTCATCTCCTCTAACTACTGCATTGTACCATACACTTGAATCTTTACCGATTTTAACATTTCCAATTATATCTGCTGATTTTGCTACAAAGACACTTTCATCAATTAAAGGTTTATCTTCTAAATACTCTCTAATCATATATAAACAACTCCTTTAAGATATAAATTTAATTATTTGCTCCTTCTAACATTAATTTTGCTTGTATCATAATAGAACATTCTGTACGCTTTCTTTGCATTTCACAGCCCAACTCATATGGTTTTGATATATCATTGTTGAAGTTTATTGCATTTGCATGACATCCACCTGAACAATAGAACTTATTCCAACATTTTTTACACTCTTCCTTAGTATATACATGAGCTTCTCTAAATGTATTTTTTAACTTTTCTGGAAGTACAATTTCTTTATCCAATATATTTGCCATTTTAAATTCTTCATTTCCAACAAATTGATGACATGGGTATATGTCTCCACTTGGTGTTACAGAAAGATACTCATTTCCAGCACCACATCCAGTTATTCTCTTTATTACACATGGTCCTTGATTTAAATCTATCATAAAATGGAAAAATTTAAATCCATCTCCTTGTAACTGTCTATCTGCATACTCCACCGCAAATTTTTCATATTCATCAAATATTTTTGGTAAATCTTCCTCTCTAAGTGCATATGGATTACTTTCATCTCCAACAACTGGCTCTACAGATGTTAATTTAAACCCTAAATCTGCAAAATGCATAACATCTTTAGAAAAATCTAAGTTATCTCTTGTGAATGTACCTCTTATATAGTAATACTTATCTTTTGCTCTTCCTTCTACAAGTTTTTTAAATCTTGGCAATGTAATATCATAACTACCTTTGTCATTTAAAGTTGGTCTCATATTATCATTGACTTCTTTTCTTCCATCTAAACTTAAAACTACATTATGCATATTTTCATTTATATAATCTATAATTTCATCATTTAACAGCACACCATTTGTAGTTATTGTAAATCTTATATTTTTATTATAATCCTTTTCAATACTTTTTCCATATTCAACTAATTGCTTTACAACTTCAAAGTTCATTAGAGGCTCTCCACCAAAGAAATCTATCTCTAAGTTTTTTCTACTTCCAGAATTGGCAATCAAATAATCTATTGCTGCTTTACCGACTTCAAAACTCATAAGTTCTTTTTCTCCACCAAAATCCCCTTGAGCTGCAAAGCAATACTTACATTTCAAATTACAATCATGTGCTACATTTAAACATAATGCTTTTACTACAGGCTCTCTATGTACAAAGCTTGGATGATATTGATATGTATCTTCTGTATATAAAAGACCTTCTTTTTCTAAATTTAATATTTCTTCATATGCTTCATTTATTTTTTCTTCTTGATATTTAGATTTTAATATATCTAGTACTTCTTCTTTACTTTTTTCTTTATAAAAATCTAATAAATCGTATGCAACATCATCTAATACATGAACAGCTCCTCCATTCACATCTAAAACGATATTATATCCATTCATAGAAAATTTATGTATTATACTCATAACCTACCTCCTAAACTACTATCTATACTAAAGTTTTTTACTGTTTTAATTAAACTTTACCCTTCATTATATCATACAGTTTGCTTAAAATACATACAATACAAAAATGACTTACTACTCGTAAGTCATTTCAATGGATACACTATATCCCCCTAAATTAGCACACTTATACATTACAAAATAAAGTATATTATGTACTCATAAAATAAAATTTTTGTATCTAATTACTTATTTTATATTTATTAAAAGTATAATAAGTTCTTTTTATAATAATTCTATATAAATAATTTGCTTATTTTGTATTTATTAAACCATAATATTTCTTATAATTATTTCATATAAATAATTGCTTGTTTTTAATTTATCTTTTTTAAATTCTTAATTTCTTTTGGTACCTTGGGTTGATGTATAATCCATGGACAAGTGCTATTTGCTGACAAAATTGCAGTACTCAGTGCTAATGAACTAGCACACTTCATAATTTTCACAATAAACTTTTTCATAATTTAATTCTCCCTCGTACACATTTTACTTATATTCTTTTTAGATTTTAATTTACCTAATACTAGCATTATACAAATCCAAAACATTGCAAAAGCACTATATATAAAGTAATCCATAAATACATTTGATGAAAAACTTGAAACTGTCATTAACAAGACTACTGTAGACATAGATATAGCAATTTTTTTATAAGTTAACTTTTCTATCTCACTTATAGGATTACTTTTATGCTCTACTGGACACATGATGCAAATTCCAATCCAACTAATACTAGCAATAATCATAATAATATTTTTAAATAAATATACATTTAGATTTTCTATAATAAATATTGTAGATAAGATTATAAAAATAAAGGTTAATAGACATCTAAAATAGTTATTTGCATGATACCCTCCAGAAAATTGTCTTATTGGACAGTAACATATTAAAAAAAATAATATATATGTAAATTTCCCAAATAAAAAACCTAAGAGTAGTATGGTCGTTATATTAACTATAAAAGCAATTAATATTTCAAATCCATAAGAATACACCCTAGATTCATGGTTATCTATCATGTTGTTATAAATTAAAACAGATGTCATTTTATCAGCATATCTCTTAAACATTATTACCTCCAGAAAAAAATTTTACATATATAGAATAGCGTCTTTTTTGAGAAAATTCAATATATTTTTCAAAACTAGTTATTGAAATTGTAAAACTGGTCAAAAAAAGACCTATATAATCATTTTGTTATTTTTTATATAATAAAAAAGTTATAATAAAAGAGTTTTATTAAGCTTTATATGCATAAAAGCACATAACTTATAGCATATAAGTTATGTGCTTTTATTTTTATTATAAATCCTTAATTTTATATTTATTTTTATGATATACCTTAGTTTTGCTTTTATTTTCGTAATATATATGTTTAACTTTGTTTTTGCTTCACATATTGAAGTGCTTTTCTATTCTGTTTTACTGCCTCTAAACAAACTTTTTCTGTTTGATTTTCTACATATTCCAAAGCTCTATAATTCTGTTTTACTGCTTCTAAACATATCTTTTCTGTTTGATTTTTAACATATTTTATCATTCTATAATCTTGTCTTACTGCCCTTAAACAAATATCCTCTGTTTGTTCTTTTACATATTTAAGTGCCTCAAAACTTTGATTTACTGCTTCCAAACAAACCTTTTCTGTTTGCTCTTTTACATATTGTATAGCACTGTAATTTTCTTTTACCGCCTCTATACACATTGATTCTGTTTGCTCTTCTATATATTTAAGAATATTTCCATTTTGCTTTACTGCCTCTAAACATACTTTTTCTGTTAGTATCTTTATATAGGTCAATATTTCTTTTATTTCAAAATCTTTAAATGAGCCCCTTATAGCTTCTATACATATTTCTTCTGTCTGTTTCTTTACATATTGTAATACTTTCCCATTTTGTCTTACTGCCTCTAAACAAATATTCTCTGTCTGCTCTTTTACATATTGTAGTGCTCTTCCATCATTTCTTACTGCCTCTAAACAGATTTCTTCCGTCTGCTTATTTACATATTGAAGAGCCATATAACTTCGTCTTACTGCTTCTATACATATATTTTCTGTCTGTTCATTTACATAATACAAGGCAAAATCATTTTGCTTTACTGCTTCTATACATATTTCTTCTGTCTGTTCTTCTACACAAGGCAATGCACTGTAGTTTTCCTTTACTGCTTCTAAACATATACTATTATTTTGTTCCTTAACATAAGCTAAAGACTTTCCATCTTTTTTTACTGCTTCTAAGCATATTGTTGGAGTCTGTTCTTTTATATCCTTTAATATTTCTGCCACATCATTTTTTGATGCCCTTTCTATTAATTCTAAACATACCTCTTCTGTCTGCTCTTCAACAAATCTAAAAACTTCCATAACATCATGAGTTGATGCACTTCTTATAGCTTCAATTAATATATTTTCTGTCTTGTCGTTTACGTAATATAAGGCTCTATAATTCTGTTTTACAGCTTCTATACATATAGCTTCGGTTTGATTTGTTATGTATTTGAGAGCTTTATAAGTCTGCTTTACTGCCTCCATGCACACCCTATCAGTCTTATCTTTTACAAATTCTATTATTGTACCATCTTGCCTTACTGCTAGTAAACACATTTCTTCAGTTTGATTTTCTATGTCTTTTAATTCTCTATAGTCATATTTCACTCTGCTTAAGTCATTTAAATGTACATTATTATCTTCTTCTGAATTATCCTCATTAATTTTTATATCATCCTCAAATTCTTCATCATCTAAATAGTCATCTTTATCTGGCAAAAACATAGATTTAATTTTATTTTTTATATCCATAAAATTAACCTCCTTTAATACGATTTTATCATTAAAGTAAATCATTTTTAAGTATTTATTTAATTAATTTTATATTAAGTTCTTTTAAAAGTCCATTCATTGTCGATAGATTCTATTTTATATTAATAATTTAATTATAAACATGCGGGGTAATAAAGTTAATAGTGGACATTTTTCATCCCATTAGTATATACTATTTATATTTAATACTCATTTATAGTTATTTTTTTCAATTTTTTCATCATTTACTATATCATATTCATTTAATTTATGATATTATTTAAGTATAATATAAGTTTTATAAAGTATATTAAATATATTATAAGATGGAGGTCGAGTAATTTTGAAAGGAAACATAGTACAATATAATTTTGCAGATATAGAGGAAGAAGTATATTCATTGGATTATGCTATAGCATGGAATATAGACGAGGAAAACGTAAACATTATACCATTTACAAATAAATTCTGTAAAGAATCTATAGAATCTTTTTGTTTAGGTAAAATTGACAACTTTGTTGAAATATTAAATGAAGGCTTTGTTGAAAATCATCATTATGTACATTTGGATAAGATGGTAAGTGTTCCTAAGAAAAAAGTTAATTTAGTATATCAACAAGACACATATGGTTCTCTTTTAAGAGATAGCAATAGTAATCTTATTCCTGTAAAAATAACTTCAGAACAATCTAAGTCTATATCAAATAAGGTTGATTTATTTTGTGCTGGTGAAGAAAAATGTTTAATTAATATATTACTAAAGGCTGACCCATCATATGTTTTGGATGTAGATAGCATAAAAGATAAAAACATCTTAAATTTAGGTTATGAATCTATTGATAGATACAAAGAATATAACTTTGATGATGATAAGATTTTAATATTTTTTATAAATAAAAAGCGTTATTCTGTAATTATGAAAAAAACAAATAATTCTAATGGAGATTTAGCTACTAGAAACAATGTTATTAAGGAGTTATTTGCTAATAAAGCAGGAAATATCAACTAATCTTAGGATTTTAATGTGATAATTTTTGATTAAATAATAATATACAAAGTGGGAGTAGAAAAATCTACTCCCACTTATTTATAATAAACAAATAAATCCCTGAATCTATTGAGTGATTATAATTTTTAGATTGTACTAGCTTACATTTTTAAATTTACATTTTAAAATTTAAGGTGCACTTTCTACTCTAAACTTTAATCTCTACATCAATATCATCAACTGTAACACTTACAATTAAATCTTTAATAATCAAACCTTAGACCATATATATTAAAACTCAAATTAAATTCAGGATTTATCTGGATATCACATTAGAATTATACATTCATATTCAATATCTTAAGTTCTTAATTTATTTTACCCTTAATTCTATTATTAAATACTTTTAATTATTTTTCAATATAATATCAAATTTTAACATTAATAATTTTAAGTTTAAATTTATTTCGTAAATCCAGATACTTTCCACACTCCACCATCATTTATAACATCAATATTAATATCAGAAAAACCTAACTTCCCACCAGCTTTTTCTACCCCATCATTGGCAAATATTACATTATAACTTCTTTTATCTTTTTCTTCTCCTAAATCCATTTTTTCTATATATACAATTGTATCGCTATTAATATAATCTGGTAAATTCATTTCAAATCTAGTATCAGTGAACTACCATCCACTTAACTACCTACGGTAATGTTTGAAGTGGTGGCTTCTTGGTCAAGATAACTATTGTTATCAGTATCTCCAAGCTATTGGGCTAGTTCCTAACCCTTATGATTACCATTTATATGGCTAAGTTTAGTAGATTGATACTTGCATTGATATCTCTATCGTGGAATGCTCCATACTCTGGACATTCCCATTCTCTTAGTCCTAAGTTCTTCACTAATGGATTTTTATATCCACATTTAGAACATATATCCACATTTAGAACATAATTGACTAGATGCGAAATTCTTATCTGCTACTATTATTTCTCTACCATACCAATTAGCTTTATATTCTAACATTCTTCTGAACTCCGACCAACTTGCTTCGCTTATAGCTTTCGCTAACTTATGATTTTTCACCATATTCTTTACCTTCAAGTCCTCAATAACTATAACTTGGTTTTCGTGTATTAGTTTAGTTGATAACTTATTTAGGAAATCTGCTCTTTGGTCTGATATCTTTTGATGCAACCTTGCTACCTTCAATCTTGCTTTATATCTATTATTGCTTCCTTTTTGTTTTCTTGATAAGTCCTTTTGTAGTTTAGTTAATCTTTTCTCTGATTTTCTAAAGTGTTTAGGATTATCTACTCTAAATCCATCGCTACATATTGCAAATTCTTTCAATCCAACATCTACACCTATTTTCTTATCAATAGTTTTTAGTTTCTCTATTTCAGTTTCTGCTAATATAGAAATATAATATCTATTACCTGGTGTTCTCGATATAGTACAACTCTTTATTTCTCCATCAAACATTCTATGTTGTTTTATCCTAACCATCGATTTTAGTTTAGGTAATTTTATATATCCATTTTCAATCCTTACAGTACCTTTTTGGTTGTTAGTAGTATAACTATGATAGTTTATTTTCTTAGATTTGAATTTAGGAAAACCTACTGATTTATCTCTAAAAAAGTTTTTATAGGCTTTATCTAAATTCATTTGTTCATTTGCTAGTGCTAAACTATCAACTTCTTTTAGGAACTCATATTCCTTTTTGTAATGTGCAGGTGTAGGATATTTTATTTTTTTAATATCTAAGTCCTTGTTTTCCTCATATGCTTTAATCCTATCGGATAACATAAGATTATATATAAGTCTGCTACATCCAAAAGTTTTAGCAAAATATTCTTTTTGTTCGCTATTTGGATATAATCTATATTTATATGCTCTTAGCATATTATCCCTACTTTCCTTGATTTTCTATGTATTGTTTTACAACATCCAATGGAGCTCCACCAGTTGTTACTAGACAATAACTTTTGCTCCAAAAGTATTATTTCCATAAGGACTTACGAATACTTGGAAATTCATTCTTTATTCTTCTACTTGATGCTGATTTATAAGCATTTAGGAGTTTAGATATCTCTGTATTTGGTTTTGCTTTGAATAACAAGTGCACATGGTCAATATCATGATTCCATTCTAGCAACTCCACTCCATAATTTGGGGAGATATCTACAAATATATCTTTTAGTCTATCTGATATAGAGTTATCTATTACTTTTCTTCTATATTTTATACACATAACTAAGTGATAGTGTAACAAAAATACTTAATGATTATTACTATCTAATTTCATTGTAGTTACTTCCTTTCAGTTTTTACTACTGATTTTATAATACAATACATTTTTTGAAAATCAAGTAAAATAAATAACCTATCGGTTAGGCTTACATCCTCCATCTCCTATGACGAGGAAGAGGAATTTCGCCATAGGAGGTTAAATATATACTCTTTAAACCATTCACCCTTAATATATATTACCATATTTCAAAAGTACATCCACATAACATTAATACATATTCAGGTGCAATTACCTAAAAAATAAGTCTACAAAAAACACAAACTATAATTAAAGTATTATAAATTTTAATTTATAATAATAAAAAAGCCATAGCGTATAAAATAAACTATGGCTTTTCTTTACTTATTGAGTTATTCATATTATTTATAACATATCTACATGGATATTTTATATAATATAAGTTTGTAAATTACATATTATATATTTTATAAATTACATGTTAAAAGTTGTTTCAATATATCTTTTTATTTCTTCCGCAGTACCCATATTAAGTACTTCATCAGCTAATTTTTTCATATCCGCTTCTTTAACTGAAGTTATTAATTTTCTAGCAGGAAGTATTGATATTGGAGACATAGAAAACTCGTCTAATCCCATACCTAAAAGTATTGGTATCATTTTTTGGTCTCCAGCAGATTCTCCACACATACCTGCCCATTTACCTTCTTTATGTGCATTATCTATAACTGTCTTTATAAGTCTTAAAACAGCTGGATTAAATTGATTATAAAGATAGCTTATCTTTTGATTCATTCTATCAACTGCACAAGTATATTGTATTAAATCATTAGTTCCTATTGAGAAGAAATCTACATGTTTAGCAAGTATATCAGATATTACAGCAGCAGATGGCACTTCTATCATCATACCGATTTCTACATCTTTAGCATAAGCTATACCTTCAGAATCAAGTTCTGCTAAAACTTCTTTTACAACTTCTTTAGCTTGTAATAATTCTTCTAAAGATGAAATCATAGGGAACATTATTCTCAATCTTCCATGAACACTTGCTCTATATAAAGCTCTTAATTGAGTCTTAAATATATCTGTTCTATCTAAACAAAGTCTTATTGCTCTGTAACCTAAAAATGGATTCATTTCAGGTTCCATAGTCAAGTAACTTAACTCTTTATCTCCACCTATATCTAATGTTCTTATAACTATAGGTTTACCTTCCATTCCTTCTAATACAGCTTTATAAGCTTCATATTGTATTTCCTCAGTTGGGAAAGAATCTCTATCCATATATAAAAATTCTGTTCTATAAAGACCAACACCTTCAGCATCATTCTTTATTAGACCTTCTATATCATTAGGAGTTCCTATATTACCAGCTAATTCAACGTGTTTCCCATCAAGAGTTACTGATTGCTTTCCTTTTAATAATTGTAATGCTTTTCTTTCCTCTTCATACTTAGCTTTTAACTCAGTATATTTGCTTATAGTTTCTTCATCTGGATTAACGATTACTTCACCAGTATCTCCATTGAAAACTACAAAATCTCCATCTTTAACATTTGAAGTTATATCACTTAGTCCAACGATTGCAGCGATTTCTAAGGTTCTAGACATTATAGCTGTATGAGAAGTTCTTCCACCTATGTCAGTTAAAAATCCTAAAACCATTTTTTTGTTCATAGTTGCTGTATCTGATGGAGTTAAATCATGTGCTATTAATACTACTTCTTCACTTAAAGCAGATAAATCAACAACTTTGATTCCTAGTATATGTCTAAGTATTCTATTTGTAACGTCCTTTATGTCTGCTGCTCTTTCTTTCATATATTCATTGTCCATAGACTCAAACATACTAACAAACATTTCTTTTATTTCATTTAAAGCATATTCTGCATTTACATTTTCAGTTTTGATTTTATCAATTGCAGAACCAATTAACTCTGGGTCTTCTAAAACTAATAAATGTGCTTCAAATATTTCTGCCTCTTCTTCTCCTAATTCTTGAGAAGCTTTTTCCTTAACTTTTATTAATTCTTCTTTAGAAACTACAACTGCATTTTCTAATTTAGCAACTTCCGCTTCAACATTATCTATAGTTTTTTTCTCAATTACTAATTCACTATGCTCAACTACTAACGCTTTCCCTAAAGCAATACCAGGAGAAGCTCCTATTCCTTTGTAAGCCATAACCCTACCTCCTAAAAATATCTTCTGTATTTTGATTCCAAATTTATAATTAAAAATATCTTACTTATTTCATCATTTAAAATATTTATATTTTCATACCCAATTAATAATAATCTTAATCTTCTGATTAAATAAACATGAAAGTAACAAAGAAACTAAATATTTACAAACTTTTGTCTGTATATTTTTAATGTTTCTCTGTTACTTTTACTCTAAGCAATGATTAGATTATAAATACCAAATTTTTAGAAATTATTATATCTACTCTCCAAATCCACTTTCAACTAATTCAACCATTGCTGCTAAAGCTACTTCTTCATCTTCTCCATTTACAACTAATTTTAATTCTTCTCCTTGAGCTAAACCTAAACTCATTATTCCCATGATTGATTTTGCATTTACAGTTTTGTCTTTTGCCACAACTTCTACTGTTGATTTAAACTCAGCAGCCTTCTTAACAAACATTCCTGCTGGTCTAGCATGTAATCCACTTGCATTTTTGATACTAACTACTTTTTCCATTTTTTAAATCCTCCTATAAACCTAACATTTTATATTTTTTAAAATTGTTTTCCTATTTTTTACTTTAATGGCACTTAGTGGTACTTTTTTGTCCTATGGTCATTTTTTGTTCCCACTAGTGCTACAAAAATATTATACTACTAATATACACTTTTTTCGAGTATAATTACAAATTTTTTTTTGTTTTTTATTTAACTTTGACTTTTTAAGTCTTTTATAATACAATTTGTCAATAATTTTGTGTTTTTGTTCTTTTTAATACTGATTTTAGGTCTAACTTCAAAATTTGATGCTAAATTCTTATTAGAATCAATATTTGTATTTACAACATCTATAACCTTATTAAAATCATATAATTTTACCCTATTTATACTATTTTCTTCAAGTTTTTTCTCATATACACAGTAAAATAAATCTTTATATGAAAAATTTTTGGGTAAACCAAGTGTCTCACCAAGCTTTGGTATTACATTTTCCATAACAGTTCTAAGCGAAACATCTCTTTTTATATTCAATAAGTTACAAATACATTGTATTGTTTCATTACTCATTCTTCTAAATCTATCAAAACAATACTCTTCATCATACTTATACTCTACATCAAAGTAATACTTAATACCATCGCATCTTTCATAAGCTTTCATAGTATCTAAATATCCTAATCGAATATTTTTTTCTACATTATCTCTATCTTTATTAAGAGAACCGCCTAAATATTCTGATGGTATTATGGTTTTTATATTTATATTTTGATGTTTATTTAGGTTCATTTTTCCAAGAAAATCATCAATTAACCTAATTACAACAACATCTTCATATCCTTTATCTTCTAAAAGCCCTATTGGCATATTATCACAAAACATTCCATCCAAATACAATTTATCATCCATTACATTTGTTTGGAAAATAGGCAAACTAGAACTAGCAATTAAATAATCAACCAATCTACCTTGTGGCATATCTTCTATATACAATGGATGAGGATTAATTTTTTTATCCCACCAAACCGTAACAAGTCCAAAGTCTTTTTTTGATTTTCTTATTATATCTTCATTTAATGTAGTTTCCATCAAGTGTCTTAATGGGCTTATATCTATACCTTCATTTTTTCTGGCTTTATTTATAAGTTCAAAAACTGCATTGATATTTTTCGTAGTAAAATCTACATTTTTAAATCTCTCATAGCTTTCTTTGTCAATATTCATAAAATGAGTATAATCATAGTTTAGCCATATATCTTCCATTACCTCAATATCGTTTTGAATTATATATGCTCCATTCAAAGCCCCAATTGATGTTCCTGTTACTCCTTGAAATTCTATACCAAGTTCTCTTAAAGCTTTATACGCACCTATTTGATAAGCTCCTTTTGTTCCTCCACCTTCTAAAACTAATCCTTTCATATTATCACCTACTATTTAAAGCGTTCCTAATTTATATTCCTCAGCAAATATTAATTCAAAAAACTACTTTTAGCTATTGGAGAAAAATAAAATTGTACAAATTTATTTTTATTTTATCAAAAAAATATTCAAAAGTATATATTTTTAATATTTTTTATATGGTTAACTTTTTCTTTATCAATTTAGATAAATTATTAACATTCAACATATTTTTTCATATCCATACTTATTTATATTCCCAAAGAATCTATTACTAATTTATCTATTTTTATCTGCAATTTTTCTACTCTGTCTTTGTCTATTGTTTCATTTAATAAAATTGATATTATTTGTTTTGATAAATCCTCTATTGCTTCATAATTATTATCTCTAAAAATTCTTATCTTCATAACCTTATTAGGATAATAATCATATATATTTTTACTCATTTTTTTAGCTGTTATTTTAAAGTATTTATCATATACACTAGAATTTAAAATTCCAACTAAATATTCATATGAAAATTTATCTAAATACTCATCTTTTATGAAAAAAGAATATACATCTGCACTTGAAAAATTATTATCATAATCTATAGCAAACCTATTTTCTTTGGATTTATATGGATACATTATCTTTTTTCTTTCGAAAAAAAGCTTTTCTCTACCCCATTGAAGCTCATACCACTTTCTTATTCCACTTTTACATTCTCTTCTGTTTTCTAATTTAGTCTTATACACACCTATAATTTCATCAAGTATTTTTTTGTTTTTAACCTCGTCATCTATATCATTTGAGTATATTAACTTATATTTACTTTTCTCTACTACATACTTGTTTATATTTTTGCTTTTTATCCAATCTTTTAAAAGCTTCTCATCTACAAAATTTAACTTTAAATCCCCTTCACTTAAAATAAAAGCCTTATCACATCCTGTAATTATGCCTTGAAAGCTTACAGCTATGTCTTCTAGGCTATATTTACCTTTTTCTTGTATTTTATTATAAAAAGATTCATTATCCTTATTTACAATTATCCATTCATCAGAAAGCAAGTTTTGATTTATATTAAAATATTCAAATTTACTACTATTTAAAAGTTCTTCTAGTGTTTCAAATTTATTTATAGATACATCTTCATTCTTTATTCTAAATATATCTATAGGCGTATCATTCAATTTTTTTTTATTAAAAGTAAGAATACAACTAGAAACACCTATATTTTTAAATATATTTGCACCCAAAAAATCTACTATTTCTTTAATATTAACATTTGACTTAATATAATCTCTCAAATCTTTTCCTGACAAACTTTCTAAGAAATATCTCGGCGTTATAACACTTCCAGTTCCTCCACATTTTAAGATATCTATAATCTTTTTATAAAAACAAAAATATAAGTCAGCTTTATCTTTATAAACTTCACTGTACTTTTCTAAAAGAAATTTTTTATATTTTTTTTCAAGTTTTTTATGTCCAATATACGGAGGATTACCAACTATGTAATCAAACTTATATCGCCAGTTTTTCTTTAGACTATCACAACAAAATAGGTTGATTTTAATACCTTCATCTTTTAAATCATTCGTTGTCTTTTTGTTTTTTAAGCTATCCTTTAGTATATTTATAGCATTTTCATCGATATCAGCACCATATATACAATAGTTCAATATATGATTGTGTATATTATCAATCTGCCAATAATTTTCATCATATTTATTTTTTAATTCATAAATATTTTTTTCAAATAAGTCATATAAAATATCATATACTTCCAAAAGAAAGTTCCCACATCCACAAGATATGTCAAGAATTCTCGGATATGGATTTTTAATTATATCGTGATTTCTCAAGGTTTTTTTAACAATATAATCGACAATGATTTTAGGTGTATAGTATATTCCACCTGCTTTTTTAGTATCTACATCTAAACTATTCTCATACTCTTTAGATAATAGAAAATTATCTTGAGATATATCATCCATAACTGAAAACCTCCAACTATTAGCTAAGCTAAAAATTTATTATTCTAATATCTGTCTTATAGATTTTCTTGATAAAAGTTTATAGATTTCTTTTTCTATCTCTAGTAATTCCTGATTTACCTTGCAACCTTTTAAACAATTACTACAATTAGATACATATCTAGTACATTTATTTATATATATTTTCCCATCAATTATTTCTACAATTGTTCTCAAACTTATTGTATCCAATGATACATTTAACATGTATTTCTTTCCATCTTCTTTATTAAAAGTAAGTAAATTATTTGCACAAAGTTTTCTAAGTAGTTTATATAGTGTTAATATTGGTATATCTTCATTCTTTAATATTGTTTTGACATCTATTGGATTATTTTCTCCATTATTAAATATAGCTCTTACAATTCTTATTGCATAATCTACGTCTTCTGAAATCATTATTCCACCTCCTCAACTGCCATATATTCTTTCAAAAGACTCTCTTCTAAACTTATATTACTTCTTCCAGTAAGAAGTTCCTTGTAACTACATTCATCTATTGGCTTAGAAAATACATAACCTTGTATAAAATTACATCCCATATTATTTAAAACTTTAACTTGTTCCATATCCTCTACACCTTCACATATAACAGCTAGATTTAAATCGTGCGAAAGATTAACAATGGCTTTTATCATAACCTTTGTTTTTGAGTTGGTTACTATATCTAATATAAGTGACCTATCAATTTTTATAACATCTACTGGTATCCCCTTAAGATTGATAAAATTTGAGTTCCCTATGCCAAAGTCATCCAATGATATATTCATACCTAAAGATTTAATTTCATAAAGTCTCTCACTAATAAATTTTACATCATTTAAAGCTGTTGTTTCTGTTATTTCTATTTCTACAAGTTTTCTAGGAACATTATATGTATCAAACATCGACTTAAAAAAATCTACTAAATCATTCTTATAAAGTTCTACTCTAGATAAATTTATTGAAACTGGTAAAACATTTATCCCTTCTGAAATCCATTTATCAATAGTAATAAAAACTTCTTCAATCACCCATCTACCAATATTATTTATCAAACCACTTTTCTCAGCTATAGGTATAAAATTATTTGGAGCAACCATACCTAAGGTTGGATGAATCCATCTTATTAATGCTTCTGAACCTATAATTTTATTTGTACTTGAATCAAATTTAGGTTGGTAGTGAATTATGAACTCTTTGTTTTTAATAGCTAAAAATAAATCTTGTTCTATTTTCATAAGTGATTTTATTTCTTTTTCCATAGCATCATCAAATTCAACATATTCTATATGCTTTAATCCTTTTGATTTAATTCTTGCCATATCAGCATTATCTATGGCTTTTTTTATGTCAATTTCATCATTATTAAATTTATAAATACCAATAGAAGCTTCAATGTTTATATTCATTTTAAAACTATCTATCTGACTCAAGGTCACAATTTTATTTTTAATAAGGTTTGCCAAATTAGGAATCTTTTCATCTCTATCTTCAAGTTTTATTATTAATAAAAAGACATCGCTTTTTAACTTTCCATAAATAGCTTCATTTCCAAAATAATTTTTTAAGTTGTTTGAGATATTGTCTAATGCTTCATCCCCTAGCTTATAACCATATATCTCATTTATAAGTTTAAGTCTGCATAAATCAAAGCATGCTAACACACAATTTTCTCTCTTATTAGCAAATATATAACTTTGAATATGTTGTAAAAAGTCATCATCCTTAGTGATGTTTATAAGTTTATCCAAATTACTTGTGATATCTAAATTAATTTCGTCTTCATATGCCTTAACCTTAAGGTATGAAATAAACATACTTATGCTAAATAAGATTAATAAAAGCAAAATTTGACTCTTAATGTCTATTCCAATATGCTTCGTAAGTAAAACTATTCCCAAAACACCAATTATAATAAAAACTATTTTATTTAACCAACAAATTTTCATTATACTTTTTTTATTCATATAAATTCCCCTATATTATTTTTTAAATTATTTTACAATCAAACTTTTTTTATATTATATATTAATTATAAGGCACAATTGCTAGTAAATCAATCTAACTTAAAATCACATATAAATAACTCCATTTCTACGATTTTATTTCTCTATTTTTTTCAAATACCAACTAATTTTGACAAAAAAAACTATGAAGACAGACATACATAAAACAGTCTGTAGTTTCATAGTTCTTGAATCTAAATAATCTTTTCAGTATGAAATCATACTTTTAATATAATTCACACCTTTGCATTTTTAATTTAACTTTTACATTTAGATAGTAATTAAATTATTTGTTTCCCTTAGAATCCAAATATGAAAGTATACCTTGAACAATTCCCTCTGTAAGTTGCTCTTGATATTTCGCATTTATTATTTTTTGCTCTTCTGAAGGCGTTGTTAAAAAACCACACTCTATTAATATAGCTGGCATATTTGATTCTCTAAGTACTTCAAAATTATTTTCAATTATTCCCCTATCCCTTACTTTAACATAAGATGCTATTGTACTTTGAACTGTTTGTGCAAATTCTTTTGAGCCATCTGTAGCTTTATTTCTATACCATGTTTCTATACCCGTTGCTGTATTTCCATTTTTTTCTGCATTTAAGTGTATAGAAACAAGTACATCAGCAGAGCTATTTTTTGCTAAGTTTACTCTATCCATTAATGATACATATGTATCATCAGTTCTAGATACAACTACTTGAATGTCCTTTTGCTTAGCTAATTTATTTGCTAATTTCTTTGAAATTTGTAAAGTGAGGTCTTTTTCATATCTGTTACTAGTTTTACTTTGAGTTCCTTTATCATTTCCTCCATGACCTGGGTCTATAAATACAGTATATTTTTTGTTTTTATTTTCGTTTTCATCACCAAGGTCAAATTGTTCTGAGTCAACTTTTTGTTGTTGATTTGCTTTATTATTTTTATCCATCCCTTTGACCAAAGCTACTACACCTTGAGTAGCCTTAAATGCAATAAATAAAAATAACGCTGTAAAGCAAATCAGTACTACTAACTTTTTTTTATTTATTTTTCTTTTTTTTCTATTTAGATAGCTGGTATTTTTAGATTTGTTTCTTGAATTATTGTTATTATTGCTTTTCGACATTTCTTCACCCTTCTTGGTATAGATTTTTACATTTTTTCATATTATTAGTGTTATTTTACCACCAAGAAGTTTTTTTTTCAATAATTTAAAATACTCTACAATCTAAAAACTGAAATTTCTTAATTATCCGCCTAAAGTGACATCTTGTGTATCATACCAACTAAAGGCATCTTTTATATCATCACCTTTGAAATCTGGCCAATAATTATCTATAACATAAAAGTCTGCATAAATTGATTGCACAGGCAAGAAACCGCTTAATCTGCGTCTTCCTCCCCATCTAATTATCAAATCCAGTCTTGACACATCAAATGACTGTATGTAATCCTGTATGTTATTCTTATTTACATTTTCTACTCCTGATATATTATTTAAATCCCAATACCATCCATAATTTACCAGTAAATTTGCTCTTATCTGTCCATCTTTAGCTTGAATTCGATTTGTATATGGTAATAATTCTTCTGGGAACATTGGAGATTTTGTGTTTCCAACAACTAGTAAAGCTGCACCTTCTTCTATCAATATATTTGCTGCATCAATACATGCTTTTGTAAACGCTTTTGTCTGGACTGATGGACGTCTTGTATTATCAGTTGTAAATCCATAAAAAGTTACTTCTTCACAACCTAAATCTCTACATAATCTATAAGATTCTAGTCCAGGATTTATTCCACTTTCATATCCTCTATCCTTTGTCATTCCATTTTGACTTGCCCATCTTCTGTTTCCATCTGGGATAATTCCTACATGTTTTGGTACTCTCATTTTTAATCACCTCTTAATAGGTATTATTATCAAATTCTTACATTATTAATCAAAACTGTAACATTAAATACATTTATTTTTATATAATTATGTAGTAAACTAAATTAAGATAGAGTTAAAAAAACTTGGAGGTTTCTCATGAAAAAAATTTTAATGTTGTTTTTTTCAATAATCTTATCCTTTGGAATGGTTAGTTGTTCTTCAAGTAGCGATTATAAAAACGTTTCTACATCAAAAATTGAAAAAGCATTAAAGTCTTCTGATTTGCTTATAAAAGAATCAAAAATTTTTGATGCAAAAGAATTTAATTATTTTAACGATGTAGAAGAAGACATTACACAAGGTTTTGTAATCAATTCTTCTGAAAAATTATATCTAGAAGATATCATTGTCATAAAAACTGACGATGTAAATAAAATCTATAAAACTCTAGAAAATTATAAAAGAGACATGATTCAAGCACCTTTTGGAGAAGGACATGGAGAAAAAAACAATTCTGAAATAGCAAACAGTACTATTGTTGAAAAAGCAGGTAAATATGTTTATTTGATTTCCGCAGAAAATGCATCTCAAATAGAGGACAAAATACTGAGTATCATAAAAAAATAAATATCTTTATTGATGTTTATTAAATATCAATGTAATTTTTATATAAATAAATTTATTTTATCAAAAATTACATTGATATTTTTTATTTATTCAATTAGTATCATTTAACCCTCTTTGATATTTATATTTTTCTTTTTTCCTAAAACTAAACTTATTAATATCAAATCGACCATAATTACAGTCAATACTAAGTATGTCATCCATGCTAATGTATATCCACCAGACATATCATATAGTTAGTTAGTTTCTATTTCTGCAATTTCTCCCAATACTTCTTCAAGCTGTAATTTATATGCTTCCTTTAATTTATCATTTATACCAGCCAAAATAATCTTTTTCATTTAGAACCCCATCATAGATGGCTATCCAATTTTTATGACTTCTTTTATCTTATCTACAACACCATTTTCAGTATTTCTTTTTGCTCTAAATCTAGCAATTTCTTTCAAATACTCATTTGCATTCTCCATGGCATAGCTATGATAAGCACTCTTCATCATTTCCACATCATTCAATTGGTCACCAAATACCATAGTTTCTTCATATTTTATATCTAACATTCTTTGTACTTTTTTTATGGCACTTCCTTTATTCGCACCTTTTGCAGTTAAGTCAAGCCACTCTACCCCAGAAATACATACTTGAGCTCTATCAGAAAACTTATCAAAGTAGATACTATTGTTATGTTCTGCACCTTTGAAATCATGTATAGCTATCTTTAATATATCACCTTCTACTTCAGTCAAGTCATCTACAATTTTAAACTTTGCATAGTAAGTATTAACTTCTTCTATAAAAGCTTCATCTTTGCTCTCTATATAGGCGTATTTTTTACCACTCATTACAATTTTTTTCCCTTTTATACTTCTTGTTGTCTCTATGATTTCATTTACTAACTCTTTATCCAAAGGATTTGATAATATTTCTTCTCCTTTATATACTACTAATGTTCCATTCTCTGAGATAAACATCATATCATCTTTTATATCTTCAAATTTTTTTATAAGATTTTGATACTGCCTGCCACTTGCAGCAGAAAACATTATTCCCCTCTCTCTTAATTTTTTAAATACTTTATAAAATTCTGGATTTATTTCGCTCTTTTCATCTAACAAAGTTCCATCTAAGTCTGTTGCTATTAATTTTATCATACATTTCCTCCCCCAAATTATATAATTTATGATTATTTTTTATTAATTTTTATCAGTTTAAATTTTCAATTCCTATTATACACCAAAAATTCTAAATTACAATTTACACCTTTTGTAAGATGATATAACTACAATCAGGAAAATATTTTTTCCAATATATACAGTAATTTATAAAAATTTAAATCTTCATATAATTATATTCCAAGAAAATTAATAATAACTACACACTTCCTTCTATAAAATATTATAAAAATAATTATATTATGACAAACTTATGCTAATTTATTGTGTTTTTTATTGCTTATGTAACAATTTTTTAATATAATTAACTATGTGTAATTAAAAAATTTAGAAAGTAGGGGATATTATTGTCAGGACTCAAAAAATTTGTTATATTTCTAGCCCTTTTAGTCATAGCATTTCCTGTCAGTGTATACGGATATGTTTTTACTAAATTAAAAACTATCCAAGATGATAGTATAAATACAGAGGCTCTTAGCAGTAATGACTATAAAAATGAAGAAGATATTACAAATATATTATTATTAGGTACAGATGCAAGACCAGGAGAAGAAGTTTCTCGTTCTGATGCCATGATGATATTAACTATTGATAATAAAAATAAAAGTCTTAAATTAACATCATTAAATAGAGATACGTACGTTAATATACCAGGACATGGAGAGCAAAAATTAACACATGCTTATGTATATGGTCAAGCTAATTTATTAATAGAAACTATAGAAGAAAATTTCCAACTCGATATACAGAATTATGCTGTAGTTGACTTTTTCTCTTTTATGGATATAGTTGATGCTCTAGGAGGGGTTACTGTTACAGTTGATAAGAGTGAAATAAGAGAATTAAACAAATTTATACCTGAAACTTATAAATGGCATAAAAATTCTGACAAAGGCTCTCTTGAGTATATAAGAAGTTCAGGTGAGCAAAAACTAAATGGATATCAAACACTTGCATTTTCTCGTATAAGAAAAAATGATAGTACAGATGAGAGAGATAGAAGACAAAGAAGTGTTATACAAAGTTTAATAAATGGTGTTAAGGATTTACCAGTTACCAAATATCCTAATCTAGTTAATACTATACTTCCATATGTTAAAACTAATATGAGTCCTAATGAAATAATTTCTCTAGGAACAAAACTTTTAAGTATTGGAAACTTAGACTTAAAATCAATGGAATTCCCTCTTTCTACTGAAAATGGTAGAAAAATTGGTAGTGCAGGCTATGTAATTCCTTTTGAAGAATATGAATTAGATGCAATGCACGACTTCATATTTGAAGATATTATGGTTGAAGAGTAAAATATTTATTTATATTAATAAAAAGTTATATACAGAATTTGACAGTAAGTGCATGCCTTTCAAGAAGCAAATTATTTTGTAATTGATAGGTGTGTACTTATTTTTATTGTAAAAAAACATATAAATCTTATTTTTCTTTAAAAATTTAATTAATTTTTTAAAGAGTATACTACACATACTTTTAATTATATATAAATTGACAAATTTTCTTATAAATTATGCCATTGTCTTTTTTTTGTAACTGAAACAAGTATTGAATATATCTCAATACTTTAATATAATTAAGTGTATGCTATTAAAAAATATACAGGAAAAAGAAGAAAGAAGGGGTACTTTTGTCAAAATTAAAGAAATTTGTTATACTACTGGCTTTCTTGGTAGTAATATTCCCTATAAGCGTCTATGGATATTTTTATTATAAATTATCTACTATTCATGACTCAAGCATAAATAGTGATTTATTAGATAATAATGACCATAAAAATGAAAATGGGATAACTAACATACTACTTATGGGAACAGATGCTAGACCAAATGAAGATTCTTCAAGGTCAGATGCTATGATGATATTAACTATTGATAACAAACATAATGATATCAAACTTACATCATTAGCTCGTGATAGCTATGTAGACATCCCTGGTCATGGTAAACAAAAACTTACTCATGCCTATGCTTATGGACAAGCTGATTTATTAATACAAACAATTGAAGAGAACTTTAATGTTGATATTCAAAATTATGCTTGTGTTAATTTCGAATCATTTATGTATATAATTGATGCTATTGGTGGCGTTGAAGTTACAATTGAAAAAGGAGAAATAAGTGAATTAAATAAATTTATTCCTGAAACTTATGGTTGGAATAAAAGTGATGATAAAGGTAGCATACAATATATTAGAAAATCTGGAGTACAAACTTTAAATGGATATCAAGCATTATCTTTTGCACGTATCAGACATAATGATACAGCTTTTGCAAGAGATGGAAGACAAAGAGAGATTATACAAGCTATAATCAAGAAAACAGAAACCTTACCTGTTACTAAATATCCAGGTTTATTAGATGCTGTTCTTCCATATGTTAAAACTAATATGAAGCCTAATGCAATACTTTCTCTAGGAGCTCAAGTTTTAAAAATGGGCGACTTAAATGTTAAACAATTTGAATTCCCTATTGATGATGAAATTCATAGTACAGGTGGTATATATGGAAAGGCTGGTTGGGTTCTTAGATTTGACCCAGATACTTTAGATATATTACATGATTTTATATTTAATGATATAGAATTTAAACAATAATAACACTAAAAAACATTTAATACAAATATTATTATAAAATATAAGATTAAATATAGAAAAAGAACTATATTACATAATTATTTTCAAGTTGTTATCCATGCTTGATTATAAAATGTATATAGTTCCTTTTTTAATTTCTACTTTTATTTAATACTTTTTAATTTAACATTTTCCAATTTGATACTTTTATTTTAATTTGCCTTTATAGAATTTATAATATAGCATCTTTATTAAATTCTTACTACTGAACTAAGTTTAATAAACTGTTTAATGCAGTTTGATTTATGCCATCTCCAGCTTCATATACTAGACTTGTCTTTTTAGGCTCTAGAGCAGTTTTCTGAGCAGATGTTACACTATTTCCAAGCATAACTACTGGTGATTTTAATTTTGCTGCTAAAGGTCCTGATGTTAATGCATCTACTAACTGATTACTCTTACTTACAAATATTGATGAATATTCAACATTTGGATAGAATTTCTGTATTACTTTTCCATTTGTTTCTTCTCTATTTTCTCCAGCTATTCTATTTTTAGATACATCATTAGTAATAACTTTATCTAATTTACTTATTACTGAATCAGATATACTTAAATTACCACCTATAAAGTATGCATCTTTTACATTTAAGTCTGATACCCAGTTATAGATTTCATCACTTACATTATCTTTTGATACTAATACGATTGGCTGTTTTTCTTCTCCTGCTTTTGAAGCTATAGAAAGAGAATCTGCTTCACCTGTACCACTTGTTATATATAGTTTGTCTACTGGATTAGTCTTAGCTAATTCTTTTGCTATTAAAAGAGATGTGCTATATCTATCTGAGCCACCTACTCTGTTTATTGATACATTTGATAATGTATCTTTTATCTCACTTTCAATTTTATCTCCAATAGAATTATTTCCTCCTATTAAGATAACTTTACTTGGATTAAGTCTTTTTATTTCATTTTTGGTAGATGTTGGTATGTCACCCTTATTTACTAATAATATAGGTGCATCATTTGCAGTAGCAAGTGGAGTTGATGTTATACCATCTACTATAGAATATCCATTTACTAATACTACTGTATCTGAATTTGTAGCCCATCCTTTTTTACTTATTGCAACTGCTGTATCATATCTTTCAGCACCTCTTAATTTTTCCACCTTGACATTAGATGGTGGAGTCACTGGCTGTTCATTGCTGTCAGAGTACAAGCTCTTTAAATCATTTTGTATAGATGTACTATTTGCTATATCTTTAGCTGAAAAATACATACTACCCTTTATTTCACTATATTTTCTATTTAATGTTACTTGCTTAACTATTTCTTTTGCTATGTTTTGCCCATTATAACTTGATTGCCCTTGCTTATATATGCCTTGTCCTATGTATAAATCTACATTTGTTCCTTTTACTTCATTTGCCCACCATGCTACTAATTTAGAGTAATCTGCAGCTTTAAGACCAATTGGCCAGTAAAGTTGTGGAACTACGTAATCAACTAATCCTTGTTTTATCCATGCTCTTGTATCTGCATATGTACCTACATAACTTTCATTACCTGATGTATCTGAACCTGTTGGGTCACTACTCTTATTTCTCCATATTCCAGCTGGACTCACACCAAACACAACTTCAGGCTTTATACTCTTTATAGATGCCTTTACATCTCTAAGTAGAGTATTTACATTTTCTCTTCTCCAATTGTCTTTGTTTTGTCCTTGTCCATATTTTTGATATGTAGCAGTATCATTGAAGCTTACTCCTGGATAGAAATAATCATCGAAATGAACACCATCTATATCATAATTTTGAACTACCTCTGCTATACTATCAACTATGTACTTTCTAACTTCTGGTAGACCTGGGTCATAGTAATACTTATTTCCATGTTTAACTACCCAGCTTGGGTTTTTCTTTGCTGGATGGTTTGCTGGCAACTTATCTATGCTCTCATCTGCCATAGTTATTCTGTATGGATTAAACCATGCGTGAAATTCCATTCCTCTTTTGTGTGCTTCTTCTATTAAAAATGGTAATGGGTCATATCCAGGGTCTTTACCTTGAGTACCTGTAAGATATTCAGACCATGGATTTATATTTGATTTATATAAAGCATCTGATTTTGGTCTTACTTGAACCACTGCTGTGTTTATCCCTGAACTTTTTAATTTGTCTAATAGGTCTGTGTATTCCTTTTTTTGCTTGGCTTCATTATTTTTAGTCTTAGGCCAATCTAAGTTATAAACTGTAGATATCCAAGCTGCTCTCATTTCCTTATCATTTGACGAATCAGCAAATGAACTTACACTACACATTGTAAGTGTCATTACCAACGATAATAGTAATATACTTATCTTTTTCATTTCATCCCCCTTAATTTCTTAAATTTATTTTTTTCTACAATATACTCCTTACTAAGTATATCTAAAATTCATATTATCTGTCAAATATTGAATAATATAGTTAATATTTATATTTAATATTTGATTATAATATGAAATAATTTATTATAAAAAAAACAGCAAAGAAATTTATCTTCTTTGCTGTTTTTATAACGTTCATCACTATTTTAATATTAATTAATACTTCACTCTCTATGTAAAACATTAAACATAACTGCATTTAATGTTAATATTCAATCCTATGTAAATTAAATCTATTATTATTGTAAAACACGTGTAGCAGTTATAAGTCTTCTAGCATAATTAGTTCCTGGAGCCATACTAGTAACTTTTACTACATCTCCTGTTTGTGGTGAATGTATAAATTTAGAATCTCCTATATACAACCCAACATGATTTATTGAACCACCTGAACCAAAGAAAACTAAATCTCCTGCTTTTAATTCTGCTCTAGATACTTTCTTTCCTACTGTTGCTTGTGATCTTGATACTCTTGGCAAATTAACTCCTGCTCCATTTTTGTAAACATAAGAAGTGAACCCAGAACAATCAAAAGAGTTTGGTCCAGTTGCTCCCCATCTATATGGTTTACCTTGTTGCTTAAATGCTAAGTTTAAAACATTTTGTACCTTTGCGTCTACATTTCCACCTTCAATAGTTAAATAATCTCCATTTACCCATCCTGTAACATTGTCAACTGTTTTTATTTTTATCCATCCATTTGAATGTAATTCTAAAACTTCAACCTTGTCACCTGTGTTTATCTTTCCTACTATTGCATCATTTGCACTAGCTCCACTTCTCATGTTTAAGAAGTCACATTGATCTACTGTCGCAGTCATAGGTGAATTAGATAACTCTGCTGCACTAGCTGTTATTGCTCCCGCCTCCACTGTAACAACTCCTGCTATTAACACCATCGCTATAAATTTTTTCAATATATGTTTTTTATTTTTAATATTCATCATAATCTCAAATACCTAATCCTTTCGAAAATTTAACATTTTGTTCCTTCGTTTCCAATTCCTAATTAACATTCTAACTTACATCAAAATAAATTGCAACCTTTTTTGTAATCTTTTTGTAATCTTTTTGTAATCTTTTGTTTCTTTTTAGTCTCTATTTGTTTCTTTTTGCTCCCCCTAGTTACAAATTAGAAATATATTCTACTTATCTCGAGTTATTGCAATTTCCTTGATATTAGCATCTTCTGGTTTAATGTAAGTTGGTACTAATTTTCTCATTACACTATCTATTTTTTCAGTTTCTTCATTATTTGTAATTTCTTTTAAAAGTTTTAAGTATTTTGTTATTTCTTCTCTATCAACATCTATTGGCCTACCAATAAAAATCTTTTTATGCTCTGTATCTAACAGACCTTCTTCTGACATAAGAAGTTCTTCATACAATTTTTCTCCTGGTCTAAGACCAGAAAATTCAATTTTTATATCAACATCTGGTTCAAACCCACTAAATTTTATTAAATTTTTTGCTAAATCCAATATTTTTACAGGCTCTCCCATATCAAGCACAAATACTTCTCCACCTTTAGCCATAGCTCCAGCCTGTATAACAAGTCCTACAGCCTCTGGTATCGTCATAAAATATCTAATGATATCTGGATGTGTAACAGTTACTGGTCCTCCATCTTCAATTTGCTTCTTAAAAAGGGGAATTACACTTCCATTACTTCCAAGTACATTTCCAAATCTAACTGCAACAAACTCAGTCTGACTTTCATCATTCATTGTCTGTATAATCATCTCAGCAGCTCTTTTAGTAGCTCCCATTATATTTGTAGGATTTACAGCTTTATCTGTAGATATAAGGACAAACTTCTTAGCTTTATATTTTGAAGATAAACCTGCTATATTTAAAGTTCCAAATATATTATTTTTTATAGCTTCACCAGGGCTTGACTCCATAAGAGGAACATGTTTATGAGCTGCTGCATGGAACACTACTTCTGGCTTATATTTATTAAATATTTCATCCATTCTTTTTTCTTCTCTTATTGAAGCTATTATTGCTTTTAAATCCAGCTTGTTTTTATATTTTCTAAGCAATTCTTGTTGTATTGCATAAGCATTATTCTCATAATTATCAACTATAATAAGCTCTTTAGGATTAAATCCTGCAATTTGTCTGCAAAGCTCTGAACCAATTGAACCTCCTCCTCCAGTTACAAGGATTACTTTTCCTTCAATATAGTTACTTATCTCTTTTAAATTTGTTCTTATAGGCTCTCTACCCAATAAGTCTTCTATTTCTACCTCTCTAATCTGTTTTATGTCAACTTTTCCATCTATAATTTCATAAATCCCTGGTATTGTCTTTATTTTACAATTAGTATTTTTACACATATCAATAATTTCTTTTTTTCTGCGTTTTTCTATGTTGGCAATAGAAAAAATTATTTCATCTACTTTATATTCTTCAACTATATCATTTATCTTTGAAGTTGTTCCTACAATCTTTACATTATGAATTATTCTTCCGATTTTATTTTTATCATCATCGATTATAGCTACTGCTACTTTTTTAAGTTCTGGATTTCGCTTTAATTCTTGTATAACCATCTCTCCAGCATCTCCTGCTCCAATTATAAGAATGTTAGAAACCTTCCCTCTAGAATAGGTTTTATTCAGGACTATTCTTATAGCTCTGTACCCTATTCTCACTCCACTTGTAAACATTATAATGAATATCGTATTTAATACATAAAGCATTATAGGATAATCAAGTCCCAATATTCTATTTATCACATAAGCTGGAATTAGATAAGCTAAAGTTGCAATAAAAATCGAAATAATTTCTTCTTCTCCTGCATATCTCCACAATGTGTTGTAACACTTAAACAATCTAAATGATACTATATGGAGTACAATATATATACAAACTGAAATTATTACATTATTAATATTGAATACATCTAAATTTCCTGTCAAACGCAAAGACATTCGAAATGCTACTAGCACGCTACAAATATCTAGAATTAATAATGTTAGTTGTCTAAATTTATATTTTTTAAAAAGCTTATTAAAAAAGCTTTCTTTCTCTAAATCTATACTTTCTCGCATAACTAGAAGCCCTCCATTAAACAGCAAAAGCTACGCACCTAAGCATAGCCAACAACATCTATCTTTTGCTGTATTTTTCAATTCTTATTTTTTATATTTATCTAATATAGAGTCGTATATTTTTGCTATATCATTAAAGTTTAAATTAACTTCATAATTTTCTCTAACAAACTGACGCCCTTTTTTACCCATATTAAGTCTAAGTTCATCATTTTCCATTAGCTTTATTATAGCATTTTTTATTTCTTCTGGTTGCTTTGGCTCTACAATTAGCCCAGTTTCATTTTTCAATACAGATTCTGGATGTCCACCTACATTTGTAACAATGACAGGAACTTCACAAGACTCTGATTCTATTGCAGCTACACCAAAACCCTCTCTCAAAGAAGGAAATACAGTTACATCAAAAGAATTAAAAGTCTTGCTTACATCCTCTGGAGATATTCTACCTAAAAATTGAACATCTTCTTCTAGTCCTAATTCCTTAGTCAAATTCACTAAGTTATCCATTTGACTTCCAGAACCACCTATTTTTAAAATTATTTTCTTTTCTTTATATTCATCTTTCAACATCTTAAATGCTTGTACTAAATATTCAATTCCATATTTTTTTTCCAAACTCTTTATAATTCCTATTACAAAAGCATCTTCTTTTTCTACTTCCATAGGTTTAAATCTATCCATATCTACTCCGAAAAAGGTTACATCTACATGCTTAGTTGTATATTTATTAGCTTCTTTAGCCATGTCTCTACTATTTGAAAATATACAATCTGCTTTTCTAAAGTTATGTTTTATAATTTGTTTTTGTATAAAACCATTGTTTGGGAAATCGTAAATATCAGTACCCCAAACAGAAATAATATATGGATGATACCCAAGTAAACTCCCTATAAATCCATAGCTACTTGCATATTGTGCATGAAGTATATCTGGCTTTATTTCATTTACTAGTTTCTTTATTTGTTTTATTGAACCTAAGTATCCTGTTTTTTTAGAAATATTTTCATTTTTCAGTTCTTCTACGTTAGAACCAAAATCATATATTTTAATTCCTTCCATGTGACCTCCATTTAAAGAGATTACATGAATGTCATATCCTTTATTTTTAAAAAAACTACACCATTTCAAAGTATGAGGATTTGACCCATCAGCCAAATAACAAACAGTCTTCATAATATTTACCTTCCTATCGAATAATACTCAATACCTAGTTCTTTCATATCTTCAAGCTTATAGCAATTTCTTCCATCTAGAACTAAAGGATTTTTCATCTTTTCCTTATACTTATGTATATCATAATTTAAGACATCTTTCCACTCTGTCATTATAAAACATATCTCTGCATCTTCTATTGTATCATCTATAGATTTAGCATAAAGTATAGAATCTCCAAATATTTTCTTAGTATTTTCAACTCCTATTGGGTCAAATGCAGTAACTTTTGCTCCTCTTTCAAGCAAATATTTTATATTTGGGATAGATGGAGCTTCTCTTATATCATCAGTATCTGGCTTAAATGTTAGTCCTAAAACAGCAACTTTCATATCTTGAAAACTCTCTACTAGTTTAGATGCCTTTCTAACTAATTTAAGTTTTTGGCTTTCATTCACTTCTATAGCAGCTTTTACTGTTTTTAACTCATATCCATTATGTTCAGACAACCAGTGAAGAGCTTTTGTATCTTTAGGGAAACAAGAACCTCCATAACCTATACCTGCTTTTAAGAATTTACTTCCTATTCTATCATCATAACTCATTCCTAAGGCAACATCTTCCACATTAGCTCCTGCTATCTCACAAAGATTTGCAATATCATTCATAAAAGATATCTTAAGTGCTAAAAAATTATTTGATGCATATTTTATCATTTCAGCACTATTTCTATTAGTTACTATTATAGGTTGATTAAAAGGTTTATAGATTTCTTCCAGTATTTCTCTTGCCCACTCACTTTCCACTCCTATAACGATTCTTGAAGCATGTAAAGTATCTCTTACTGCGCTACCTTGTGATAAAAACTCTGGATTAGATGCAAGTTCAACTTTCACATCATTTTTTAAGTTTCTATTTATATAATCTTCTATTTCTTCATTTGTTCCAATTGGTACTGTAGATTTTATTACTACTAAAGTATCTTTTGTTACAGTTTCAGCTATTTGCTTTGCAACTGCCTTTATATAATCTAAATTAGCTGAACCATCACTTCTTTCAGGAGTTCCCACAGCTATTAGTATTATATCTACATCTTCATAAGCTTTTTTATAATCTGTAGTATAATTTATTCTTCCTTTTTTATAATTTCTAACCATAAGTTCTTCTAGGCCTTCTTCATATATAGGTGCTATCCCAAGTTGCATCGATTTAACTTTGTGTTCATCTATATCAACACAAATTACATTTTCATTGCCTACCTCTGCTAGACAAACACCTGTTACTAGCCCTACATATCCAGTCCCAGCTATAGCTATTTTCATTTTTTTACCTCCAAGTATATAAAACTTATACTCTTTTTTTAATGGCATTAAAAACATAGAAACAAAATACATATAGACTTTTTGGTAAACTTAAATTTTCAACATTTCTATAAGTATTCCAAGTTCGTTTTAATGCTTTTATCTTATTGCTTGATATAGAATTCCCAACTAGCCTATAATTCACTAAATCTTCTTGAATTCCATATGCATATTTTTCCTTTTTAAGTAATTGTAACCAAGTTGCAGTATCTTGTCCTCTTCTTACTAAAGGCATACTAAATTCACCTATGACATCCTTATCGATGACTACAGTAGAACACCCTATTATAGTATTTCTAAGTAATCCTTCATAGTCAATCTTTTTAGGTGCTCTTGCAACTTTACTCGTTTTTGTTCCATCTTGTCTCATATATCTATAAGATGTAAAAGAAAACCCGATATTTTCTTTTAACATATATCCTATCTGAATTTCTAACTTTTTACTCTCCCATAAATCATCACTATCTACAAATGCAATAAATCTACCTTCCGCATTTTCAATACCAACATTCCTAGATACTGCAGCTCCAGAATTTTTTTCAAGCTTTATATATTTTATTCTAGCATCTTCTTTTTGAAAACTTTTTATAATTTCACTTGAATTGTCCTTAGAACAATCATCCACTAATAAAAGCTGCCAATTTTTATAAGTTTGATTTTGGATTGACTTTATTGTCTCTGATAAAAACTCTTCTGAATTATATACAGGAGTAATTATCGATACTAAAGGCTCATTCATATTTTTACTCTCCTTATATAGCAACTAGCAGTACTATACCAACAAGTTTACTTAGATACTAACTTTTTTTGTCCAATATATTTGTAATATCCTAATGGGAACAACACTAAATACAATAATTTATCAGATATTTTTTTGATTTCGCCAAAATAATGACTGTCAGATAACAATGAGTATCTAGCTAAATTTATGTAATTCTTTATCCACATATATGGATATCTACCTAAAGGATATGTATTTTGATTTATTAAATATAAAAACTCTAATGCTCTACCTTTTAATGCATTTTTATTTAATATATTCTTAGTCAAACCATCATCCAAATAATCTCTTATTATCATAGGTTTGTTTACACATTTAACATTATAGTATTTAGACATTTCATTCCATACTACACTTTCTGGTAAAAATCTCACTTCTTTTCTTTCTGGAAAAGGAAATTTTATAAGCTCATCAGTTACAAATACTATGCTTTTATCTCCCTTAACACCATATTTAAAATATAGGTCTGCAAAGTGACATATTTTTTTATCCTCAGGCATTTCTGTGCCTATTAAATCTCCACTTGGGTATACACAAAGTCCAACAACTCCACTAAATCCTTCTTTATTTTCTACAGAATTCCATTCATCATTAGCAATTTCAAGAGAATCTTTAATTAAACCATCATCACTATCTACAATGAAAAATAGTTCTCCATCTGCATTTTTTACACCTAGATTTATTGCAGTATGCTTTCCTCCATTTTCTTTGTATATATATCTTATATTTAATTTATCTTCTGATATAAATTTTTCAACTAATTCTTTAGTACCGTCACTACTTCCATCATCAACAATCAACCATTCAAAGTCGTTGAAATCATATGTTTGAGCTTTTAAATCATTATACAAATTTTCAAGTAAATGTGCTCTATTATATGTTGGAGTAAATACAGTAAATTTATATTTATACATTAATTAAATCTTCCTCTCTATCTAACTTTTTTTAATTCCATTTATTCCATAATTAATAAAGTAGTATATAGCTTTGTATAGAGGTATTTTTTCTATATTTCTATATATATTCCAAGTCCACATAGCAGCCTTTATCTTATTACCACTAAGGGAGTTACTAGATTTTCTATATAATGCTAAAACTTCATTTATTCCATGAGCGATATGTCCTCTTTTCAATATAGATAACCACAAGACATAATCTTCATGTCTTACACCACTCATTTTAATTTCAAAATCCAATTTAGACTTATCAATTACAACAGTAAGACATCCCAAAATATTTCCCTTTAATAACCTTCTATAATCTACATTAGGTGGCACTTTTATTACTTTATTTAACTTTTTATCATTTTCGTCCATCAGTTCATATGAAGTAAATGAGATTACATAGTCATTTTCTAACATAAAGTTTACTTGTTTTTCTAACTTACTACTATTCCACTGGTCATCACTATCTAAAAAAGCTATAAATTGTCCTGTCGCATTACTTAATGCTAGATTTCTAGCATTAGAGACACCCTTATTAGTCTCAGTCTTTATGCATTTTATTCTACTATCTTGTTGCATATAAGATTTGACTATACTAGGACTATTATCTGTTGAGCAATCATCAATAATTAACATTTCCCATTCTTGATAAGTTTGGTTTAATACTGATTTTATGGTTGCTTCAATAAATTTTTCAGAATTATACATGGGAGTAATTATAGATACTAAATTCTTCTTCATATTACCTTCCTCATCATTTATAAAATATTTATTTAATTTTACTTAATACACAATCATATATCCTCTTGCAGTTCTTATTGTCATTATATCTGAAAAACTTATTTCTTTCATTTTTTTGGTTACCCATAACCTCAAAATTATTTTCAATAATATCAATAAGTTTATTCACAGCTTCATCATTATTATAAGCCAAAGACCCAAACATTTCGCTTTTTAAATCTATATACGAGTCAACTTTTTCCATATATTCATCTAAATCAAATTGATAAAATAAAATAGGTCTGTTCATATAGAGAAAATCTATGGCAACACTTGAATAATCAGTTATGTTTGCAGCTGATTTTCTTATTTCATTTGCTAGAGTTACCCCTTTATCTAAAAATACAATTCGTTTACCAGTTATGTTTTCTTTTATGTCATCTATAAACTCATGCATAAGATGATGCATATAAATTTTTACATTTATATCTTTCTCATCTAATATTTTATTTAATTTATCATCATTCAAGAAATTCATTATATTTTTAAAATAATCTGTATCTGTAAATTTTCCTGAACTAAATTTTATCCAGTCTCTCCATGTAGGAGTATATAATATATCTCGTGTTTGTGCAACTTCATTTGTTGGTAAATTGTCATATCTTGCATTTCCAATTATATAAACTGAGTCATCTAACATTCCCCAATCATTTACCATAACATCTCTTTCAAACTCAGAACTTGCTGTAACTATATTATAACTTTTATATAGGTTATCTATAATATTTTTAAACTTTTTATTCATTGGCTTTCTCTTTTTAAAACTTATCGTTCCATGATTTAAGAACACTTTTATCGTCTTTTTATGGAAATAATTAAGAACAGGTACAGCAAAGTTATAAGGTGCTATATCTGCTGATGGCGCATGTGAAAATACTATAGCTTTTGAATTGTAATAATATAGATAGTTTTCTACACTTCCTCTTATTAATTTCTTGCCTGGAATTTTATTGAATACTTTACTGTCTTTATTTACTACCCAATAAGTTTCTACATCATTATGTTCTTTCAACATATACTCATAAAAGAACTTGGCATTATCATTGTATATATCTCCTGAATGTCCACCTATAAGCCAAATATTTCTACCATTAAACTTATGCTTACTAAATGGATACATAAAAAAAGCCAAAAGCATATTTATTAAAAATTTAACCTTGTCCATAAACACCATCCTCATTATAACTTATACTGTCTAAATCCATTAATTCTTCCTTTTATAGTGGCACTATGATAATCTTTGTTGGAACTCAATATAAGACCGCCTATATTTCTTACAAGCTTTGATGCCATAACCTTTACAAACTTATAATTCTTTCTATAGACTATTTCTTTTTTGCAAATGGCTCCAAAACCTCTTCCATAGTTATAATCTTTTTGATACTTTTCTTTAGATTTAGAATGTTTTTTTGCAGGATGGTAAATTATATCATTCCCAAAGTATTTTCCTTTAAATCCTAAACTCAACAGGTTTAAAACATAATCTATCTCTTCACCAGCACCAAAATCTCCACCAACACCTAATTTTTCGTCAAATCGTGTATATTCTTTTTCTCCAAAATCAACAAAAAAAGTTATGGATGTTATAGTATTTAAAACGTTGGAACTTGTGATATCACAAGTTCCATCATACATTTTCTTAAATGCATCAATTTTATTTGCATCCATAGTTTTACAGCTGTATATTTTATAATCTTTATTTTTATTAAAGAAGTTTGTAACTTTTTCTAATGTATCATTTTCGTAGACACAGTCATCATCAGGAAAACCTATAATTTGCCCTTTAGCATTATCTATGCCTACATTTCTGTTATAACTTAATCCTAGCTTATCGCTTTTTATATACTTTATATCTAACTTATCAACGTATTTATCAACTATCTCCTTAACTTTGTTATTATCATTTTGATCTATTACTATAAGTTCAAAGTTTTTGTAAGTTTGATTTTCTAAGCTATCCATAAGTAAGTATATATCATCATATCTATTTAATGTTGGCATTATTAATGATATTAACATTACTACCTCCTACTTTTCATTTTCCACAAATCTACCTCTCTTTTATCGTTTAATATTACTTCTTTTATTAGTAATACTATTGTGAAACTAAATGAAGCTTCTAATAATAAATTTTCTGCAAAAGAATATAGTAAAAATATGAATAAAGCTACTAAATACTCTTTTTTATCTTTTTCTATAAAGCTTTGTATACCTTTATACATCAAAAACATAAATAAGATGCAAGCAATTACTCCTAGTACACTAATTATATATATATAAGAACTGTCTAATGGATTAGTTGCTTTTATAGCAGCACTATATGAATTTCCAAAAGGTTTCATAAAATTTCCCTCTTGAGCTAAGTATACATTCCAGAACTTAGGTCTACTTGCTAATAATCTATTTAGTACACTACTTTTAGAAAACATCATACCAATAATTACACTAAATAAAGTAAGTATTATCGGTGATGTCTTTATAAGCATTGGTAGTACTTTTATTTTTTTTAGGTCTATCACTCTTATTATCTCTACAAATATTAATCCTGCTAATATAGTAAAAAAGCCAGTTCTACTATATGTAGTTTGATAAACAAAGAATGCAGATCCAAATAAAATTATTCTATCCCATTTATTATAGTTTTTATATCTTAAGAATATATATGCTGCATATATAGTAACCATATAATAAAATACTCCATTTGGATTACCAAGTCCAAAATCCATTCTTGTAACAAGCGTATCTAATTTTCCTATATATCTATAGTGGACTTCCTGATTAAATACTAATGAAGGAAATAAATTAAATAATAATATAGCTCCTATTAAAAAACATACAGATATTATTAAATAACTTTTAACTATACATTTATCATCTATTTGTTTAGCTGATACAGCTAACAAAACAATTAATAATATAGCTCCTTCTCTATTTAATATATAAAGTAATACACAAGCTCCAACTAGCACCATTTCTGTTATACTTTTTCTCTTATCAAATAAAAAAAGTAGCATTAGTATTCCTATTGAAGAATAAAATAACGCTGATTTAATCATCCCTATACTCATATCTGGGTCAATAAATGATATCATATACTTTCTAAGTACTATGATAAACAAAACAAATATATAAAGATATTTTTTAATCATAATATTTCTATCATCGTTTAAAGTCTTCATTTCACTTTCTCCCTTTTAGCTTCTTAAAGTATTACTTGCAAATATTTTACAACACTTCCATATCTTATTTACACCTGTTAAGTGCTTACTTTCTAAGAAATAATTTCTTTTCTTAGCCCAACTTTTTCCCCACCAATGTATTCCATAAGTATTTTCTGTAATACATTCTGGTGTAAAGTCTTCTTTAAATCCAAAAGGATAAAAATATTCTTTATCGTAGACACGGATGCCTTCTTCATAGTTATTTTGGTCAATCTTTTTATAATTTTTTTCCATAAGATAAGTCATAACTTTTGGTATTGTAAACAATGAAGAAGTAAGCACCTCTTTTTCGTAGTACTCTAATAAATCTTTAAAGAAAGGATGTCCTTTTTCTACACCTACTATGGCTGCATTCATGTATTCTCCATCATCTTCATATCCACATATAAGCCTATTATTTTCTAAAAGAGGAGTTATATCCTTTAATATCTGCATATCTGTATCCATATAAACTCCACCTTGTTCATAAAGTACTCTTACTCTTGTATAATCTGATATGAACGCCCAAAGCTTTCTTTTATAACATTCTTCCAAAAACTTATTTCCTTTTATTTCTTTCTCTATATCAAAGTTTTTTTCATTCCACTCTACTATCTCATATTCTGGAAGTTTTTCTTTCCAGGAATTTATACATATATTTTCTATATTTCCTTTTGGACCACCAAACCATACATAATGTATTTTTTTAGGAATCAAATGAACACCTCCTACATATATTCTTGTCTATCTTCTTCTTTTAATTGCTCTACTATCTTTTTGACATCTTGAGCTTTATCTTTTCTACAAACCATAACTGCATCATTCGTAGATACTACTATCAAATCACTAATACCTATTGTCGATATTAATTTGTCATCTGAATATATAATTGAGTTTTTAGTATCTATAGTAATATTTTCACCTCTTTTGATGTTACCTTCATCATCAGTTGGATATATCGCACCTAGGGAGTCCCAAGAACCAACGTCATTCCAACCAAAATCACCAGGAACTACTATAACATCATTACTTCTTTCCATAATACCATAATCTATAGAGATTGATTGTATTGTTGGATAGATTTCTTTTATTTTTTCTATTTCTTCTTCTGTTCCTAAGTAATTACTGATTTCCTCTAATTTTTCATATACTTTTGGTAAGTATCTCTTAAAATCTTCCAATATCTTGGATACCTTCCATACAAACATCCCACTATTCCACACATATTTCTTAGAATTTACATACTCTTTAGCAATTTCATAGTTTGGCTTTTCTACAAACTCCACTACTTCATATGCAACATTTTCTATTGTATTTTCTCTACTAAAGTTTATGTATCCATATCCTGTTGATGGGAATGTAGGATTTATCCCAATAGTTACTAGTTTATCATTATTTTCTGCTATATAAATAGCTTTTTCTAAAATAGCTTTAAATTCTTTTTCATCTTTTATATAATGGTCAGCTGGATATACACACATAACACCATCACCATATTTTTTCATTATGTTAAAGGCTGCAAAACCTATAGCTGCTGCCGTATTTCTGGCACATGGTTCTGGTAAGATATTGCTGTATAAACATTTATCTTTCACTGTATCTTTTAAAGCGTCCATTTGCTTCTCATTAGTTACTATAAATAAATCCTCTTTGTTTGCTAGAGAATCTATTCTGTTTATAGTTTCATTTATTAAAGCATCTTCTCCACTTAAATTTATAAGCTGCTTAGGTACTTCTTGTCTACTAAGTGGCCAGAAACGAGTTCCGCCTCCTCCAGCCATTATGACATTATATACTTTCATCGTTTATCTCCCCTTAGCTCTTTATATAGAATCCACCACATTTAATATATAAGATATTAAATTATTCAACTTAGATTCTACATCTTCTTGGTTATCTGAATTTGCTCCAAAGTAAAATTTAATTTTAGGTTCTGTACCTGAAGGTCTTATAGCTATCCAAGAACCATCTTTAAGTAAAAATTTAAGTACATCTGATTTAGGTAAATCATCTACTCCATCTTTATAATCTAAAATCTTATCTACTTTTACATCAGCCACATTATCTATTTTAACACTTCTAAAGTAAAGCATCATCTCTTTTATTTTTTTTATTCCTTCTATGCCTTTTAAAGTCACTGACTTTAATTCCTCTTTGTAGTACCCAAATTTATTATATGTATCTATCAAGGCTTCATACAAGTTCATACCTTTTGAAAAATAGTATGCTGCCATTTCACATATCATAAGCGAAGATACAACACCATCTTTATCTCTAGCATGAGTTCCAATTAAGTAACCATAGCTTTCCTCATATCCCATTATAAAGCTTCTATCATTACTTTCTTCAAACGCTTTTATTTTTTCTCCTATAAATTTGAACCCTGTTAAAGTATTCAAACAATCTACATTATAAGCCTTTGCTATTTTTGCACCTAGTTCTGATGTAACTATAGTTTTTATTATTGTAGGATTGTTTTTAGGAAGTTTATTTTCTTCAACTAAACTCTCTACTATATATCTAACTAAAAGTGAGCCAACTTGGTTTCCATTTAAGACTACATACTCACCACTAGAATCTTTTACAACAACACCTACTCTGTCACAATCAGGGTCTGTCCCTATTATCAAATCAGTACCATTACTCTTTGCCATTTCAATAGCTATATTAAATACTGACTTTTCTTCAGGATTAGGATACTTAACTGTTGAAAAATTAGAATCTGGCAATTCTTGCTCCTTAACCACCATTACATTTTCAAAGCCACATTCATTTAAGACTCTTCTTACTGGTTTATTTCCGGTTCCATGAATAGGTGTATATATTATTTTTAATTTTTTTCCATATTCATCTATCGTGCTTTGTCTTAAAACTTGCTTCTTAACAGCCTTTATAAACTCATCATCTATTTCATTATCTAATATAGTTATTAAATTTTTAGATAAAGCTTCTTCAAAATCTACACTTTTAATGATACTGTAATCATCAATCTTATTAACTTCTGTAATTATATCATTGGCCATATCTATACAGATTTGACCTCCATCTGAGTCATATACCTTATATCCATTGTACTCTTTAGGATTATGACTTGCTGTTATTACTATTCCCATAGCACACTTTAAATGTCTAACAGCAAAAGAAAGTTCTGGTGTAGGCTTTAACTCTTCAAAAATATAAGCCTTTACACCATATGCACTTAAAGTTTTAGCTACTTCTATACAAAACTCTCTTGACATGTATCTACTATCATGTGCTATAACAATTCCTTTTTGCTTTCCTTCTTCACCTTGCGTCTTCATAATATAATTTGAAATTCCAAGTGTTGCACGTCTAACAGTATAAATATTGATTCTATTAGTTCCCGCTCCTATTATACCCCTTAGACCACCTGTCCCAAATTCTAAATTTTTATAGAATCTATCTTGTATTTCTTTGTCATCATCCTTTATACTTAATAGCTCTTCTTTGGTTTGTTCATCAAAATAAGGAGAATTTAACCACATCTCATAATTATTTTTATAATCCATATTTTCATCCTTTCTGACTCTATTTTAATTTTTTAAGGTAAATGTCTATCTTTTAAGTAGTTTTTGCTTTCCTTTTTTTAAAAATTCAAAAGCTAAGTCCATCTCTTCTACCTTAAATAAAACTATCAATATCGTATATACAGAAGCCCCACCTAATACTCCAGTTCCAACTGCTATAATTTCTTTAATTGTTCCTGCACCTATAAATGCATATAGATTGTTATATATCAATAAAGTGACTACTGCCATCACACCTGATGCTACCAAACTTTTAAGACCAGTCTTTATGATTTTATCTCCTCCAAAATATCCAGTTTTCTTTTTAAGAGATATAAACAATAATATAACTGTAATTATATTAGACGTACTAGTTGATATAGCAATACCTGCATGACCAAGTGGTCTTATCAATATTAAATTAAGAACTATATTTATTATTAGCGCAATACTTCCATTTATCATTGGTGTCTTTGTATCTGAAAGAGAATAGAATGCTCTATATAAAACATCTCTTACCCCACAAGCCAATAAACCTAACGAATATAATCTAAGAGCTATAGATGTAAGGTCTGTTGATAATGCATCAAACTTACCCCTTTGGAATAGTATTCTAACTAGAGGTTCTGCTAGTATAATAGCTCCTATGGATATTGGAAGCACTACCAATATAATACAATTTGATGACTTTACAATAGTACTTATAAATCCTTCTTTATTATCTTTACCCGACATTTTTGCCAACTTAGGATATATAACTGTTATTATAGATGTAACAAATAATGCCATAACAAACTCATTTAGTCTATTTGCATAGTTAAGGGCAGACAACTTTCCATCCCCCAAAGTAGTTGCCAATAACCTGTCAACAAATATATTTAACTGTCCAACAGCTACACCTATTAACATAGGCAAGACTAGATTCACTAATTCTTTTATGGACTCATCCTTTAAATTTATATATGGTTTATACTTGTAGGACTTCTTAAATGCAAATGGGAGTTGAAACAATAACTGACTTGCCATGGCAATCAATGCTCCTGCTGGTAGTATCCATACATTTTTACCTGCACTTAGTGCTATTGCTGCTATTATTATGATATTATATGGAATTCCTATAAGACCTGGAATTACAAAACTGTCATTCACCTGTAAAAATGAACTAAATATTTTACTTCCACTTAAGAACAAAACTCCTGAAATCATTATTTTAGTAAATAGTATTGCTGCTTGAAACTTAGCAGGGTCACTTCTAAATCCTGCTGCAAATACTGTAACAAATTGCTCTGTAAATAAAAGCCCAAAAATAGCTATTATTATAGCCATTATATAGCATATATTTAAAACATTGTTAGTAAATTTTAAGGCACCTTCATCTCCGAGTCTTTTCTTTGTCTCAAAGTACATAGGTATATAAGTTGTAGCAATTGCAGAACCTATGACTGCTATGATTAAACCAGGTATATTTAATGTTAATACAAATACGTCTGCATACATACCTGTTCCATAGAAATTTGCAAGTACAAGTTCTCTAAGGAAACCTAATACTTTTGAAAACATAGTGGCCGCCATAATCCACAATGCTGCTTTAGCTGTTTTTGACATTTTCTTTCTCCTTCTCTAATTTAAACTCTAAAAGTAGAACTTTTAAAACTGCTTATAAACATTATTCTGATTAAGTAAATTTAACCTATGAAAAGCTTCCTTAATAAATTAAAGACTATCTTGACTCATATCTAAGCGCTCTAAATACAATCAATAGTAATAATAGTATTAATATTATACAAGATAAGGATGTTAAATTAAGTATACTCTTTAACAGACTATAATTACCTACTGTATATCCAACTTCAATTACATCACTTATGTTGTTATCTTTCAAGAATTTATCTTGTGCATGACTTAAATTATCACTACAAATCAGTATTGGCATATTTTCTTTGGCCGATACTACTCCCAAAGAAATATATTCGTTTACATCAGATCTACTTCCAAAATCTAATTTAGCAGTATAGATTTTCTTTATATCTTTTTCATCATAAAATTTCTTTATTAAATCGACATTTGTGCTTGACTTATTTATTTGCTTTATACCTTCTATATTCTTTAAGCTAGAATCAATGTCTGCAATAAACTCTTTTGAATCACCTAATGCATATATTTTTTCAAGGTTTTTACTTTTTAAGAAGTCAATTTGTTCTTCAAAACCTTCATCTTGAGCCCATATTATTGGCATTCCATTTTTAGCTGCATAAGAATATACAGATATGGCATTCTCTAATCCTGTAGTTGAGCTAAGTAAAAATGCCTTATCGAATCCTACTGTTCTGTACATTTCTCTAGCTATCTTTAAAGATGTATCATATCTGTCTTTTCCTCTTATTCTTTCTACTTTAATTCCCATTTTCTCTATATTACGTTCAGCATCTTTAGATACTGCCTTTAAACCACCTATTATCGTAACCTTCTCTGGACCTAGCTCTTTTAGATAATTTCTTGTTACTCTACCAACATTTTTACTCTTAGTTACAACTATCGGAGCATTTTTTACATATGCCAAAGGTGTTGCACTTATACTATCTACAATTGACTCTTCATTTACAAGAATTACTTCTTTAGAATTCTTGAATACTCTTTTATTTAATTCTGTTGAAATCTCTGGTATACTACCTTCTATCAACTCTTTTTTAGGACTTACATCTGCAAATACCCCCACTGTACTAGAAATAGAGATTAGCAAAACTAACGATAATATAGTAGAAATTTTTTTAATCATAAGTTCTCATTCCTTTTCTTTTTGTATTTTTTGACAATAAAAAAGCTCTTTTTTAAAGAGCTTTTTCATTGATTAATAATCTAATATTTTAAAATTATCTAGCTCCGTCTCCTGTCAATACTACTTTAACAGTTTTAAAGAGTATCTTAAAGTCAAGTAATATACTCCTATTTTTTATATAGTAAATATCTTCTTTAAGTTTTTCTTCAGGAGTGATTTCGTATCCACCATTTACTTGTGCCCAACCTGTAAGTCCAGGTTTTATAGCAAGCCTGTTGATAAATCCAGGTATTTCCTCATTAAATTGAACAGTAAAGTTTGGTCTCTCTGGTCTAGGACCTATTAAGCCCATGTCCCCCTTTAATATATTAAACAGCTGTGGAATCTCATCAATTCTAGTTTTCCTAATAAACTTTCCAACCTTAGTTATTCTAGGATCATCTTTTTCAGCCCATTGTGCGCCAAATTTTTCTGCGTCTGTTCTCATAGATCTCAATTTATATATATAGAATCTTCTCCCGCATTTTCCTAGTCTTTCTTGCTTATAAGTTATTGGTCCTTTGTCCTCTATTTTAATAAGAATTCCAAATATTGCTATTAAAGGTAAACCTACTACAAGTCCTAATATAGATAAAACTAAATCCACAACTCTTTGGTACAAGTCAAACAACACTGTGCCTTTTACTATGCTATAGTCAATCTCACTTGCAATTTCTTTATCTGCCCCTGGATAGCTTGTAACTTTAGGTATTTCACATTCATCATTAGTATATCCAGACATAGTTACCTCCATATTGGAATAAAAAATTTTTAAATTCTTAATTTCAACGTATTTCTATCTTATTTTTGACTTATTTCTATATTATACTCAATAATGAGAAGTTTATCAATACAATAAACGTCATTGTAAACAATTTGATTCTTTGCAAAAATATATCATCTCTTGCTATATTTTACATTATAACAGGAGATGATATATTTTGCTTTAATATTTTTTATTTTATTTTACTGTATCTTCTATTCCTATTCCAATTTGAGTTCCCATTGTCTTTACTTTTTCTGCTGTATTTAACTTGTCCATGTCGCTCTTATTGTCTATAAATGCGCATTCTACAAGTATTGCAGGATATTTATTGTTTCTTAATACATATAGGTAATCATTTCCATTAGCAAGTGTTCTTGTCTTGATTCCTCTATTTTGCATATTAAATTTCTCTAATATTCTTTTTAATATATTTGATGCAGCAGTCTTAGTTGTTCCACCATTTTTATCTTTTACTTTGTAAAAAATTTCCACACCATTACCAGCTCCATTAGATGCATTGTAATGTATACTTGTAAATAAATCTGGCTTTATAGTGTTTGATAATGTCGTTCTTTCTCCTAAAGCCATTGTTTTATCTGTATCTCTAGTCATAACAACATTTATACCTTTTGAACGTAAATATTCAGTAGTTGCTAGTGCTGTATTAAGAGTATATTTCTTTTCTTGAGCTCCACCATTTAATCCACTTGTTGCTCCTGAGTCAGAACCCCCATGACCTGGGTCTATCACTACAGTTTTTCCTGCTGCTGAACCTGGATTTTCTGGTTCTGTTGGTGCATTGTGTTTTGATAAACTAGATGCTATAGAACTTATAACACTATCCTTCATTCCATCACCAATTTGATATACTGTTCCTGCTGTTTTTTCTGATAAGTTTGTACTATGGTATGCAGAAACGTAAGTTTTTGGAGTTATAAGTATTGGAGATTTCAACTTAGCTGCTAAAGGTCCTGCTGTTATTGAGTCAACTATTATGTCAGATTTTGCAACTAACATTGCGCTCAATTCTTTATCTGGATAGAAAGTCTTAATTACCTTCGCATTAGTTTCATGTCTATCAGCTCCAGATACTCTGTTTTTTGAAGTCCCATTTTTTGCTATCTTAGATATTTTATCTATAAGTTTTGATGATAGACTTTGGTCTCCACCTATGTAATAAGCTTCTTCTAAACCTTGTGAAGATAGCCAATTATATGTACTTTCTGGTACAGAATCTTTATTAGCTAATATTATAGGTTGTTGGTCTTCACCTGCTTTTGATGAAATATTAAGAGCATCATACTCACCAGCATATCCATTTGCTATATATATCTTATTAACATCATGATACTTATCAATTTCTTTTGCTATAAGTAAAGATGTTTCATGTCTATCAACTCCACCAATACGAGTTACATTTACATCTACAGCAGATTTTATTTGAGATACTGCCTTTTGTGAAACTGAACCATCATCACCTATGATTATTACATCACTTGGGTTTAGACGTTTTAATTCCGCCTTTGTACTTTCTGGTATATCATCTTTATTTGCAAGTAATATTGGTGCATCATATGTAGAAGCAAGTGGAGTAGCTGTGATTCCATCTGCTGCTAGTTCTCCATTAACTATTACAACCTTACTAGCTCCATCTTTCCATCCTTGTTTACTTATCTCAACTGCTGTCTCAAATCTAGTAGCTCCTGCAAGTTTTTTTACTGGTGCAGAAGTTTTTCTCATATATTCATTCACTGCTTTTGTTGAGTTAGCATCACTTATTATAAACTCTTGTGTAACATCATAATCTTTAAGATTTAACCCCATAGATTCTAAATCTTCTTTATTTAAAACCTTCTGTCCATCTTTACCATTTACTTTTATGCTTTGAAGTTCCCATACATTTAAGTATTCTGGGTCTTTGTTATAGTTTATTACACCTTCATATGTATCTGTTTTTTCATTGTAATTTAAAGTAGCTTCAAGTGGCATATCATAACACATAAAGTTTAATGTTATTGAATCAGCATTTAATTTTTCTTTAAACTTTACACTTGCATTCGATTTACTTCCTAACACAACACTTTTTCTTTGTAAATTTATATTAATATCTGAATTAGATTCTGTATTTGCAGTAGTATTTTCCGCTGCTAAAGCCACGTTTGGTGCCACCATTGCTATAGACAACATTCCTGTTGCTAATAATTTTGTTCTCTTTCTCATCGTATCCCCCCTAGATTTTTAGATCTTTAAATCTTATTTAATTCTTCTTGAACTTGTTTTATATTACATAAATTCAATATTATGTAAATCTTTTTTCATTATAGCACAAAAGATTACAAATTGTAATCTTTTTGTAATCTTTTATGGCATGTTTTTTTAATTTTCGCTAGGGAAAAACTGGATTATTACTGAGAATTTCTGCATATTTAAACAAATTGAATAAATATTTTTTTAAACAAAACACTACATTAAATTTTAATAAATATTTTCTTTTTATACATAAACGACATTATTATAACCCAAAACAATACATACAAGAGAGAAAATACAAGAGAATCCCATGTTGTACCTGCCCAAGGTGTTATAAATTCATATGTAGTCCATTCCACCAAAGTAGTGGGATAATCTACTTTATCAGTAAGTTTTGGTAAATTCCAAAACACATGGCTCAATATTTCAAGACACATATATGTAAAAATAGGGCTACTTCCAAGTGCTATTATTGGAGTAAATATTTTGCTTTTATTTTTGATGTCACATATAAAGTAAAATATTGCCAATAAAATACCATAACTTCCAGCCATTAAAAGTACGAATGAACTTGACCATAATCTCTTATTAAATGGAAAATATTGATTAAAAGCAAAAGCACATATAAGTAAAATGATACTCATAATTAATATTTTAAATAATTTTTTATACTGTCCTATATTTTCTTTTAGAAGTACACACCCCATAGTACAGCCTAACATACCTGAAGAAATTGCTACTATACTCGTTAAAAATCCATCTGGTTCAAACTCTGGCTTGTACAAATGTCCTTTGAAAAAATGGAAATCCACTAATTGTGCAAGAGAACCTTCTAGCTCAAATCCATATGGTTTTGCCACTATATAATATCCCACTATGATAAATGCAGATATACATAAGAAAGTAATTATAGTTGCAGTGCTTCCTACATTCAGTTTTTTTAGTAGTAAATACACTAGACTAGTTACAAGGTATACTAATCCCATACGTTGAAGCACCCCAAGTATTCTTACAGTACTTAAGTCATGATTTCCTAGGTAATTTAAGAAAAATCCAAACAACATTAGTAAAATACTTCTCTTAAATATACTTAGTATTATTCGTATTGTAGATTTATTATTCTTTAGTTTACTGTTTATTGATATTGGAATTGTAACACCTAAGGATATAACAAAGAAAGGAAATGCAAAATCTGCAAGTGTTACACCATGCCATATAGCATGTCTAAGTTGTGGATACATTCTCATCCAAGTCCCAGGATTATTGCAAACTATCATGATGGCTATTGATAGCCCTCTTATTATATCAATTGATTTAACTCTATTTTTCATAATTTTTGTATCTAATTTACCTTCAAATCCACTCTCCATATTACCTCCCCAAGATTTAACTGTATATTTATCTTTAGCTATGAATCCATCTAACTATATATTTTCAAATATAAGTATAAAATATAGCTTTCTTAAATATACATCTTTTTAGTTAAGAAATTTCTTTAGAAATCCAAGTTTATCTAATATATCTTGTATCTTATTAATTTTCTGGCTTATAGAATCTATAGCTTTTTCAATTGAATCAACCTTAGCTTCTAAATCTTCAACCTGATTTACTTTTTTATCTATAGTTCCATGATTAGTGATGTCACTATTAGATGAGTTATCTATAAGCTTTCCTATATAACCATCATTAATCAATTTTGTATCATTAGCAGATGCCAATATCATCATTGTTTCTATATCTGAATTTCTAGTATTTTCTATAACTCTACCATTTTTGTCACGAACTGACAATATAGTTATTGTATCATGATTGTTAAATCCACCTTCTCCAATATTTCTCACTATAACATTTACTAAAGTAGCATAGTTATTTACCTCACCATTAGGCATATCAATAGTGATAGTCTTTGAACAATCACCTTTTATATTCACAGTTATTGGCTTATTTGTTACCATTCTAAAAGCTTCATTTACAGTATCCTCTTTTGGATTAAAGTTAATAATGTCATTAGGACTTGCAATATTTATCATATTAGTTAATTCCTCAACGGTTTTAGCTTCAAAGATAGTTTTATCTTGTAAAGTCTTAATTTCATTAAAAGCTTCTTCATTTCCATTTCCACCAACTTGTGTTACAGTACTTAATTTTTTAGTACTAAGTATATCCCTTTGCTTTGTATTTAGTTTATCACCGACCAAAACAACAGGTGATTCATTCTTTGCTGCCAATACTCCAACTGCCAATGAATCAATAAGTTGATTTTCATTTTTACTTCCATCTTTAGTTACATATAGATTGTTTAAATCTACATCAGAGTAAAACTTTTCTATAACCTTGGCATTAGTTTCATTTCTATCCTTTCCACTCAATCTTTCTGCATTAGGGAGGCTTTTCTCTACAGTTCTTGAAACAGAATTTGTACCTCCAATTACATATGCCTTTATAACTTTCTCATCTTTTATAAATTTCTCAAATGCTTCTACTCCATTCTTTGGACTAGATAATACTACAGGCATATTATTTTGAGCAGAAGGTGCCCCAACACTTACAGCATCACTTAGCCCTTTTTCGCCATTTACAACAGCTATCTCCTTAACATCTTTAATATCTTTTAGTTTATTTGCTAAAAGTAATGAAGTTTCATATCTATCATTACCACTAATTCTTTCTACATTTAATCCATCATTTTTTAATTGATTCTCTATATCCTTATTTAGTACAGCAGTCCCACCAATTAAATAAATATCCTTAGCTCCCAAACGCTTTAGCTCTGTTTTAGTTCTATCATCCAGTTTATTGCTTTCTGTCAAAAGTATTGGAGCTCCTTTAACTTTTGCAAATGGTGTAGCTGAAAGAGCATCAGCCAAAGAGCTATCATTGACTAATACAGCATTATTACTAGAACTATATGCTTTTTGGCTTATCTTTACAGCAGTTTCATATCTCCCTTCACCTATTAATTTTTCCTCTGTAAGTGCGTATGATGAAGTTATAGAAATCCCACTTAAAGTAAGCGCTATTGTCAATATTGTTAAAATAGTTTTTGGTGCTTTCATTTTATTACCCCCTTATTTCGTTTAAAATCTTACTATATTATATTATAGAATATCTTTACACTATTTTACAGTTTAAAATTATTACATTTTTATCTATAAAAATTTCTCAAGAAATAAGCCCCAACCATATTAACAGTTAGGGCTTATTTCCTTTATATATTTTTAAAGCAATATTAAATATTTTTTAAACTATAAAACATTTAACATTATTATTTTCCTAAAAGACTATTTAATTCATTAAAAGCACTTTCATTTCCATTTCCACCAACTCTAATTGGAGTTTCTATTTTCTTAGATTTAAGTACAGTTTTTTGACTTTCATCTAATTTATTTCCAACTAGAACTACTGGTGAATCAGTTTTAGCACCTAATGCTCCTACTGCTAGTCCATCTATTAAGTCACCTTGACTTTTTGAACCATCTTTAACAACAAAAGCATATTTTAAATCTGAATTAGTATAGAACTTATCTATTATCTTAGCATTAGTTTCATTTCTATTGCTTCCTGCAAGTCTTGTTGGATTTGAAAGCTTACTTTCTAAGTTTGATGATAAAGTAGCTGTACCACCAATTATATAAGACTTAGTTATTTTTGATGAATTTAAAAACTCATCAGCACCTTGTAACTCACTCTTTTCATTAGTAAGTATTATTGGCATATTGTTATCTGCTGCTGCTGCACCAACACTTATTGCATCTGCAAGTCCATTGACACCATTTGCCACTGCAACTTGTGAAACAGATTTTATACTGTTTAGTTTTTGAGCTAGAGATATACTAGTCTTGTATCTATCACTACCACTAATTCTCTCTATTGATATACCCATATTGCTAAGTTGAGTTTGTATATTCTTACTTAGAGAATTTTCTCCACCTATTAGATAAACTTTTTTAGTTCCTAATCTTTGTAACTCTGCCTTAGTTTTTGAATCTAAGTTATCTTTTCCTGTTAAAAGGATTGGAGAATCAATTGCTGCTGTAAATGGTGTAGCTGTTAAAGCATCCACTATTGCATTACCATTTACTAGTACTGCATTTTGTGAAGAAGTCCACCCTTTTTGACTAACTTTAACTGCTGTTTCATATCTGTCAGCTCCAGTTAAAGATTCTCCTGAAGTAGCCTGTCCAGAAGATGTCTTTGTTATAGCTTTTATAACAAAGTTACAAGGAGAGAACTCGCTATATGTATTTATATCCTCAAATTTATTGTTTTGAAGTATGTAACTTTCACCTAAGTTTGCTTTAGCTTCATATAAGTAATATCCATCTATGTTAGTTTCATATGCTAAAGTAGATTTTTCTCTATTAGGATTTGCTGAGTTATCTATAACTACTACTATTGCTCCTTTTCCTTTTGGTAGGTTATAAGAGTTAGTAGGTACATTTATGTATCCAGAGTATGATACTGTTCCATTTGCAAGTTTTGTCATTGAGTTATTTTGAGGAACTCCATTTACTACTGGTGCATAATATACTTCATATTTTGCTCCTACAGAGTCTGTTTCAAACATAACTGAGTCAAGTTTTTCAGAGTCTCTACTGAAATCAAATACATTTGCTGCTGTTATTTTATTTGACATTATCTTGCTAAGACCAGCATATTCAAGTTGATACATTTTTTTGTCACTGTCTGGTTTTGATACTGATTTCATTGCATAGTTATCTGTATCTTTTAAAAGAGTTTTGTCTTCATAAGAAATCCAGAAGAATCCTTTTTCTGAGTTAAATTCTCCCCAACTACTTTTCACTAACCATGCTCCATTTGATTCTGGTCTAGCACTTGGCTTGAACTTATCTTTTGAATAATTGTCATCCCATCCTACAATTGAAACAGAATGATTTAAAGGTTCACTTCTATCATTACAATTATATGAATTTTCATCATCACTTAAGTAAGCTGAATAGTGTGCATATCCTGATGTCACTGCACCATATTGCATTATTGCATTTTTAACAGAAGTTTTATCTTTATTAACTCTTACAACATCTGTTACATTAAATTGTGTAGGTGCAGTATCCATATTTTGAGGTTTAGTTGCTCCTTCATCTTCTGATTTAAAATTATATGGAATATCTTTTTCTAACTTAGGACCTGACCAGGCTGTAAGATATCCAATTGCTGTTACATTCGAACTACCTGTCATATCAGTTAAGTCCCATCCATGTATTCCTCCAGTTGACCACCATCTAAAATGCTCTTCTGAAAGATCATAGGTTCCATAACCTTTTAATTTCAAGTATGCTTCTAGTGTTGACATCCCAGAAAAAGCCCAACATGTATTAAGTTTGCCTTGGTCTTTTGCTGGTGTAGTTAAATCTAATTTTCTTGGATCATATGATACACTTGATTTATATGATGCTGGAAGACTACTTCTTCCTTTAGTCTGAAGTGTTGTTCCTTCCATTTCATAAGGAGTTGGTATTACTCCATTATATTTTGCTGTATCTCCTTTTTTTACATCTTCTAAATATCGAAGATATGCTTCAGAATATTCTGCAGTTTCTACTCCAGTCAGAGTTTTATTGTTTTGTGCTGAGACAGGTATCGTTGACACTATTAAAAAGCAAACTGTCAACAATGCCAGTAGCTTTGACAATTTTTTTAATTTATACTTTCTCATATTTACCCCCTTATATGTATTTAATTTTTATTATATCAGATTTCTAAATCTAGGTCATATTTTATTTTGATAAAATATGAATTATAATTATATATATTGTAAAATACTATTTTATACTGCATATTTACTGACTAATATATGATATACTAATTACATAAATAATATATATCAAGCAATGGAGGGAAATTTTTTGATATTAAAAAGACATCTAGAAACAATATTATATCTCTTTTTTGGCGCTTTAACAGTTTTGATAAACATTATTGCTTATCTATTTTTTACAAGAATTATTAATTTTACTTTTTTAGTATCAAACTCTCTAGCTTGGTCTATAGCAGTTTTATTTTCATATATAACAAACAAATTCTTTGTATTCAAAAGTGAAAAAACTGAGATTTTTTTTCTCTTAAAAGAATTTGTATCTTTTTTATCTTGTCGTTTATTTTCTGGTTTTATAGAAATATTACTTATGTATTTAATGATTGATTTACTTTTTCTAAATGATATCTTAGTAAAAGTAATCACTAATATCATTGTTATAATTTTAAATTTCATCTTTAGCAAGATAGTAGTTTTCAATTATAAAAATTAACCTTACTATGTTTATACTTATACAGAATAAGGAGTTGTCTAAAAAAGACAACTCCTTATTAACTTTAAGAAATAATTTCTATTTTATCTGTTACTCCCCATTTTTCAACTTTATTATTTTCTCCTGATGCTAATTCTACATAAAGTCCATTTACCTTGCTTCCTTGTAAAGTTATATCACTATTAGAACTACTTTTCCAACTGGAGTCTATTTCATCCCCTACATTCATAGGCTCTGGTTTTGTAGTCTTTATTCTATAGTAAACTTTATTACCATTGTATCCAGTTACACTAATAGTTACTTTAGAATCTTCATCAATAGAAATACTTGACTTTATTCCACTTGCTACCACTTTAAAGCCATCATCTGTTGTCCCAGCTCTCCCCCATCTTGAAACTTTTTTTCTTGAATAATCAATTTCAACAACTTCTATATAGGATCCATTTTTAGCATTTACTTTAAACGGATCAGTATTTTCAACCAAATCCCAATCATTTATATTAATCCTATCACCGACCCTCATAGCTGATGGTTTATATGACAATACTCTGTAATAAATTTTATAATTTGAATTTTTAGGTTTTTGAGGTACATTTAACATAATTTGATTATTTTCAATAGGAAAACATGCAGTTATACTTGGAGATAATCCTGCTGCTGTATCACTATCATCATCTTTATCTGTATTATTAGTATTAGGCTTATTGCCACTTATTCCTGGTTCTTTATTTCCACTAACAGTATCAATTTTTCCTGAATTTCTTATATTAGTACTTGAAGAATCATTATCTACCTTCGTTATAGTTCCGTCATTTCTTATATTTACATCTTTTGCAGAACTAAATATTGTCATAAGCCATATTTGTCCATCATTTTCATTTTCAATCTTACAACCATTATCATCAGAAATATCCATTTGGTTTATATAACCTGAGTTAGTTAAAGTTCCATCTTTTATATCTTTAAGTATCAATGTTTTACTTATATCACCTGTATTATTCAATTCTCCGTTTGGCATATTTATAGTTATCGATTGACTATATTCTCCAGAAAAATCAACCTTTATAGCTTTTTCAGTCTCTAATTTAAAAGATTCACTTATCTTTTTATCAGGTCTAAATTTTATAGTGTCATTAGCATCAACTTTCTTTAAAGCGGAATTTAACTCCTCTATTGTTTCAACTGTATATTTAGTTTCTTCTTGCATATCTAGAATATCTTTATAAACATTTTCATTTCCCATTCCACCAACTTGAGTAACTGTACTAAATATCTTAGTATTTAGTACATCCTTTTGAATAGAATCAATTTTGTTTCCTACTAATACTACTGGAGAATTATTTTTCGCTGCTAACACTCCAACTGATAGTGAATCTATTAAATCACTCTGTTTCTTCATTCCATCCTTAGTTATATATGCATTTCTTAAATCTGTTTCTTTATAAAATTCCTTTATAACATTTGCATTTGTTTCATTTCTATTATTACCTGATATTCTTTTAGCATTGGGTAAGCTTTTTTCTATTTCACTAGAAATAGAATTTAATCCTCCAATGATATAAGAATTTTTTATATTTTGAGACTTTATAAATTTATTAGCTACCTCAACTCCACTATTTGAATTTGAAAGTATAATTGGCACATAGTTTTGAGCTGCTATTGAACCAACACTTACAGCATCTGCTAGGCCTTTTTCTCCATTTACTACAATTACATCAGAAATATCTTTTTCTTTATCCAATTTCTCAGCGAGTTTTACAGATGTTTCATATCTATCATTTCCAGAAATTCTTTCAACTGTTATTTTCTCTGATTTCAATTGATTTTCAATATTTGTACCTAATGCATTTGAACCACCCACTAAAAATACATTTTTTACTCCAAGCCTTTTCAATTCTGACTTTGTTCTTGCATCTAATTCTTTATTTCCAGAAAGTAAAATAGGTGCATCTTTCAATTTAGCAAATGGAGTTGCAGATAATGCATCAGCTATTGAATTATCATTTACTAGTATAGCATTGTCAGTCCTTGACCATCCATTTTGACTTATTTTTATTGCTGTCTCCCATCTCCCTGAACCTATTAAATTCTCTTTATTAGATGCATTTACAATATTGCTAGATAAAGCTATTGATAAAAATGATACTGTTAACAAAGGTATTATTTTTTTTGATATTTTCATTAATTATTTCCTCCTAATTTAAATATAATTTTATGGAGCATGAACATACTGTATTTTATTTAATTCTAAGTCATCAAAATGAGATTTTACAGAATGATATCCTATAGCATAATGATTATTTTCAGGATTCCATTTTTTATATGCATTCATTGCACTTAATAACTTCTCTTCTTGACTAGGTAATACCTCCCATACCTCTACATTTGGATTAACTTTTTTGAAATCATTATAATCATATGGCTCTACATAAAATCTTAAATCTTTTATTTTACCTTCTTTGTATAGTTCTAAAGCTGCTTCACCTAATGCTCTATGGTCTTCATGTATTCCACTAGCTTTAAACGGAGTAACAGTCTTTACTTTCGCATCTGGATATTCTTTTAAGTACTTAAGAATTATTTCCCTTGCTTTTTCCTTATTTAATTCTCCATCATGAGCTCTATTATCTTCTATATGTATATTACTTTCTTTTACACCCATTGCTTCACAACTATCCTTAAACTCTTCATCTCTATCTTTTGAAAATTCACTTTCTGATAAAGAATACTTATGCACATCTTTAATATGATAAGAACATGACCCTCCATCATCTAAGACTTTTCTTATTATTGATTTACTACCATCTGTACACAATATTACATGTGTATCACTTTTTTCAACATGCTCAATTATAGCACTACCCATACTTAAAGTTTCATCATCTTGATGTGGTGTAAAAAATAAAGTTGCATCTACCACTACTATATCCTCCTATTTCATAAAATGTTATAATTTACAATAAATAGCATAACTATAGAAAAAGATTCCTCTGTTTATTAAGGAATCTTCTCCACAGTATAAGTTATTACCAACCTAGTATCTTAGCTATCTTTTGTATTACTGTCAATTCAACTCCATTACCTATTTGAGTTACTTCTGCACCAAGATTTAATTTTTTACCAATGGCATTCTTTTGTGAGTCTGTTATATCAGTTTTAGCTAGAAGTATTGGACCTTTACCTGCTGCTAGAGGTCCTGCTGCCAATGCATCTACTAGCATACCATTATTTCCATATCCATCTTTTGCTATATATAGTTTATCTAATTTATCATAATATGTTTCTATGACTTTAGCATTAGTATCATGTCTTGTTTCTCCTTCAACTCTTTGAACGTTTCTATCTTTATCAATATCAACAAGTTGATTTTCAATTTGGCTAGATACATTATTAGAACCACCAACTATGCCAATCTCTTTTCCATCCATCAACTTTATGGCTTCTGCTGAGAGATCATTCCAACCATTTACTATTATAGGAGCCTTAAGTTCAGCAGCTTTAGCAGCTATACTCATAGCATCAGCTTCCCCTTTTGCACCTACTACAAATGCATCTTTAAAAGAACCCATAGCTTTTGCTACTGCTACTGAAGTTGTATGTCTATCATCTCCAGCTAGTCTTTCAACATTCTTAGTTATTGATTCTAATTGTTTTTTAGCTGTGTTTGATACTGCTGACTCTCCACCTACTATATATATTTTAGCAGATGAGCTTTTCTTAATTATATCTTTTATATAGTCTAAAGTTACTTTTGGTATTTCATTATCAGATGCCAACAGTATCGGTGCTTTTTTAGATTGAGCTAGTGGTGTAGCTGCTAATCCATCAACTAATTTATTTGAATTAACTATAACTACATTATCAGTATATTTTGTTTGTTTTGCTATAGCTACTGCAGTTGCATATCTATCATCTCCAGCTATTAATTTAACTTTTGAATTTCCTTCTAATGCTGATTTAGCATCTTTTAACTCTTTTTCATTAGTACTTTCTACAGTAAGTTCTATAGCATTTCCAGATGCATCAGTATATTTAACAGTAAATTTATACTTTCCTGTTTCTGAATCTTTTTCTGAGATATCACTAACTGATTTTGATGTACCATTTACTACCATATTACCTTGAACAGTTAATCTATATCCATCGTATAAATCTTGTGGTGAAACTGTATTTAAATCACTATTTTTTATAGTTATTTCAGCTAATTGAACATCATCAATATTTTTAGCTCCTGCTACACCTAATTTATTTATTTTATTTACTCTAAAACCTTCTGCAGAAGGATCTAAATTTGTTCCAGTTGAATCAACTGGATTTACTGTTAAATCAATTTTTTCATCACCAATACCTATATCTATAGTTCTAGAAGTCACTGTTTCTGTTTTGTCCCTTAAAGTTATAACTAACTTATCTTTAACACTATCATATGAAGCTTTTACATCTGCAACTTTATAAATTCCATTAGTTTCAGTTTTAGCTTTTTCTGTTATTGAATTAGCTTCAGCAGAAAGGTCTGCTGAATTTTCATACTTTTCAACTGCTTCTGCAACTACTTCATTTGCACTATTTGTTATATGCCCTTTGTCTGTTATAGTTACAAGAAGCTCTTTATTTTCTCCTAAAGCATTTACTAGTTTTTCTAATTCATCTATATTAGTTATTATTTTTAATTGTGATGAAGTTTCACCAACTTTTATTTCATATATTGGTTGTCCAACTTGAGAACCTCCGGTATATTTTTGAGATATTAGGTCTCTAACTTTTGAAACTAACTCTGTAGCTTCTTTTTTAGTTATTGTTTGTTTTTTTACCTGTGTAGTTTCGGCAGCAAAAATTGGAGCTACTGATGTACTTATCATTACAGCCGTCATAACTACTGAAAGATTTTTTCTATTCATGGTGTTTTCCCCCTAAAAAATTCAGTTTTTTATCAAATTTTCCTTATTTACCAATTATAATATATATCTGACATTATTTCAATAAATAGGATGTATTGTAATAATTAACCATTCACTATAAAATTCCTTCTAGTGCTTTATTTTATAAATATTTATGTATACAAAAAGGTAACAAAATTGTAATTTTTTTTTATAATCCAGTTTATAACTAATAGACTTTTCATGCTCTTTATAGTATAATATTAAATGGAAGAAAGAAATTTCAAGCATCTCTTTTTTCCGTATTTCTCACACAGAAAAAGAAGCTGATTTTCAGCTTCTTTTTCATTTGCATGGATTTAATAATTTAATCGTAATTTGGATCTATAAAATTAAAAATACTTATTAATCTTTATATTTAATAACAACCACGTAAGTAATTCTTTTTAATTAAATTTATACAAGTATTGTATAGTAGTCTCTCTTATATTTTTATTTAACAATTCAAACATATCATATCCTTCCATTGCATATTCTTTAAATGGATCTTTTTGTGCATATGATTTAAATCCTATATATTGTTTTAACTGATCCATAGCATCTATATGTTCTACCCAATATTGATCAACAACTTTTAAAAGAACAACCTTTTCCATTTCTGTTATTTTATCAAGACCAACTACCATCTTTTTCAAATCATAAACTCTTTTTGATATCTCATAAGTACTACTAATTATTTCTTCAATATTTTTATTATCTAAATCAGGTATTAGCAAAGTATTGGCTGGCATAAATGTATTATAAAGATATTTAAAATATCCATAGTAGTCTCTCTTTCTTTTCACTAAATACTTATCAGCTGACTCTTGTATTATCTCTTTAACCATTTTTTGAATGTCTTCATGTATATCTTCATCACTTAAAACTTTATTTCTTTCATTATATATTACTTTTCTTTGTTCATTTACAGTATCATCATACTTAAGGACATTTTTTCTTATTTCAAAATTTTTACCTTCTACTCCTTTTTGGGCTCTTTCTATAGCTTTTGTAAGAGATTTACTCTCAATAGAACTATTTTCATTTGAACTTGTTCGTTTCATAAGTTTTTCTATAGTTTTTCCACCATACAATTTTATTACATCATCTTCAAGACTAACAAAGAATCTTGAAGTTCCAGGATCACCTTGACGTCCAGAACGACCTCTAAGCTGATTATCAATTCTTCTCGATTCATGTCTTTCAGTCCCTATTACATAAAGACCTCCTAATTCTTTCACTCTATTTTCTTCTTCTTTGTCACCTGCTCCTAAAGAAATATCTGTTCCTCTACCTGCCATATTAGTTGCAATAGTTACTGAACCCAACTTACCAGCTTTTGATACTATTAGTGCTTCCTTATCATTTTCCTTGGCATTTAGAACTTGATGTTTTATTCCCTCTTTCTTAAGCATACCAGACAACATCTCTGATTTTTCAACAGAAACAGTACCTATAAGAATTGGTTGTTTTGTTCTATGTATCCTTGTTACCTCTTCTACAACAGCTTGATACTTTTCTTTCTCTGTTCTAAACACTTTATCATGAAGATCTGCTCTTATAACTGGTTTGTTAGTAGGAATTTGTACAACATTTAATTTATAAATTGATTCAAATTCTCCCTCTTCAGTTTTTGCAGTTCCTGTCATTCCAGAAAGTTTATTATATAATCTAAAGAAGTTCTGAAATGTAACTGTAGCCATAGTTTTAGATTCATCTTTTATTTCTACCCCTTCTTTTGCTTCTATAGCTTGATGTAGACCATCTGTATATCTTCTTCCATCCATTACTCTACCTGTAAATTCATCAACTATCATTACTTCTTGATTAACTACAACATAATCAACATCTTTTTCCATAAGTTTATGACCTCTAAGAGCCTGATTTATATGATGATATAATTCTATATTTTCTATATCTGTAAGATTTTTAATTCCAAAAAATGATTCAGCCTTATCAATACCACTTTCTTTTAAAGATACTGTCTTATCTTTTCTATCTAATTCATAATCTTCTTCTTTTATTGTTTTTATAAATGAATTTGCTAATTCATAAAGCTTTGAATCTTCATCACCCTCTCCAGCAATTATAAGTGGAGTTCTAGCCTCATCTATAAGTATTGAATCCACCTCATCAACTATAGCAAAATTCAACTCTCTTTGTACTTTATCAAACTTTTTAGTTACCATATTATCTTTTAAATAATCAAATCCAAATTCATTATTTGTACCATAAGTAATATCACAATTATATTGAACTTTTCTAACTTCAGGTGTAAGATCTGCAATAATCACCCCTACAGACATACCTAAAAACTCATATACTGGTTGCATTAGTTCTTTATCACGTTGGGCTAGATAATCATTTACTGTAACAACATGTACACCTTTACCTGTTAAAGCATTTAGATACACAGGTGCAACTTCCACCAAAGTTTTACCTTCTCCAGTTTTCATTTCTGCTATCTTTCCTTGATGAATTACAATACCTCCAATTAATTGAACTCTATATTGACGCATTCCTAACACTCTTTTTGAAGCTTCTCTTGCTACTGCAAATGCTTCTGGGAGTAAACTATCTAAAGTCTCTCCTTTTTCTAATCTATCTCTAAATACACCTGTCATTTTTTTTAATTCACAATCAGACATATTTTCCATATCTTTTTCTAAAGATTCTATTTTATCAACTATTACATTAAGCTTTTTTATCTCCTGCTCGTCTGCTTTATCCAATATTGTATCCAAAACTGACATATTTAATTTACCTCCTTTTTTATCATACAATTACTATTATACCTTAAAATTATGGAATAGTAGACAATTTTTTTTATTTATAGTATAATAATCATACTTAAATAAATTACATCTTTAATTATTTAGGTATTTCTCACAAAAAAAGGAACTATTTTTAGTTCCTTTTTTAATTTCTTTTTATAAAAAGAGAACTTCTTTATAGAAGTCCTCTCTTATTTATAGTTTAATTTTATCTTATAATTCTAATAAATCTTTTATTCTCTTAATAACTGAATCAGCTATTCCTTTACCAACTTGAGTTAATTTCTTAGAATCATCAGAATTTGTAACTTTACTTATTGCTACTGATTGGTCAGAAGATAAACTATCAGTTGCTAAAACTATTGGAGCTTCATAGTGACCTGCTACTGCTGCTATTGCTAAGGCATCTACTAATTGGTCTTCTTTTGTAGAACCATCTTTAGCAACGTAGAAGTTTTTAACACCTGTTTTAATTACACTATCATCATTATCTTTTTCAAAATAAGTTTTTATAACTTCTGCATTAGTATCTTGTCTGTCATCTCCACTAACTCTTTCTGGACTCTTACCAGTAGCATCATCTATAGCATCTTCCATATCTTCAGAAACACTAGATTTTCCACCTATTATATCTACATAAGCACTTCCTATAAAGTCTTTTGCATCAGTTGATAAATCTTTTCCTTTTCCATCAACTACTACTATTGGCATTTCTTTATTAGAAGCAACTGATGCTATACTCATTGCATCTGCTAATCCAGTACCACCAACTACAAATACTTTATTATGGTTTAGACCTATTTCATCAGCTATTTCTAAAGATGTAGCGTATCTGTCATCACCAGATAATCTTTCAACTTTTAATCCCATATCTTTTAACTCATTTACTACTTCTTTAGATACAGAATTTTCTCCACCAGCTATATAAACAGTCTTTTTAGATGTTATTCCAGTTTTATCATCTAATCCCATTACTCTCTTTATCTCAGATTTTACTGATGAATCTAACTTATCTTTTGAAGTTAATAATAATGGAGCTTCTTTAGCAGCAGCTAAAGGTGATGCTACTAGACCATCCACTATTGATTGTGATCCTACTAATACCACATTTTCTGCTTCTTTGTAATCAGACCCAATTCCTCCATCTGCATTATAAGAATCTTTACTTATTTCAATTGCAGTTTCTATTCTATCATCACCAGCTAATACAGAATTATTTGAATAAGAATTATTTGAAGTTCTTAATTCATCTAAAGCTGATTTTAAGTTATTCTTATTAGTAGATCTTAATGTTATTATAGCAGGAGTATCTACTCTATCACTTTCAGGTAACTCTGGCTTATAGTTAGATGATGCATATGTTGAAGCTGTATTTAATCTTTTTCCTGTAGGATAAAGAACTACTTCATAATAATCATTGTCAGTTTTTTCAAAATCACTTGCTGTTACTGTCTTATATGCATTCTCTAATTCAGTATCTTTAAATACATATTTTTTAGCTAAAGCTTGTGCTTTTTCTTTTGCATCTCCAGATATAGTAACTGTTTCATCTGATGCTGCTATAACTGTTACATTTGATACAACTGCTCCAACTTTTTCTCCAGTTTTTTCAAAACTTAATTTTGATGTACCATCAGTAGTGTTAACTGTTATAACTGGTTTACTAAAATCATATATTTCTTTAGTACCATCAATAGATGTTACTTCTGCATCTAAAGTAGGTGCTGCTGCTGTTTGTGCATCATATTTTAATTTAACTGCACCTGCTACATCAGCAGCATATGCTGCTGTAATAGCTAATGTTCCTGTAGCATTATTACCAGTCTTAGCAGTAAATTCAGATTTTGTAACTGCTGCCTTTGTAGCTGCTAAAACTTCAGAACTAGTAGCTCCATCTACATAAGCTGATGTATTTGTATCATATTTTTGTAGCTTTAATTTAGCATCATTTTCTATTGAAGCTCCATTTTGATCTACAATTTTAACTGCTGTTGCAGTACCAACTTTAGTAACTACCGCATCATCACCAAGTGCTGTTAATAGTGTATCATCATATTTTTTTGCTGTTCCATCTGCAACTTTTACAGATATCTTTGCATATTCTCCAGCTTTTAAATCTTTAATTTCATCTTTAACATAACTTATTTGACTTTCTACTAAGTTTGATATAGATACACCTTTTGAGTTACCTTTTTTATCAAAAAAGTTAACTGTTATATTTTGTACCCCATCTGCAACATATTTTTTAAGTATTCTTTCTATATCACTATACTTACTACTAGATACAGTGGTATTTCCATTTGGAAAACTATCCTCTGCTGCAGCAAAAACTGGTGCTGCTGAACCGATTACTGTAACGGCAGACATTACAACTGCCAAACTTTTCTTATTCATTCCTTAAATTCCTCCCAACATTATATTAATTACATCTCTTTAATTATGTACATTAAAATTTCATGTTCATATAAACCAAATATTTCTCACACTCTTATGATAGACTATATAAAATAGAATTTCAATAATTTATGCAAAATTAACAGAAGTTTTTTCCAACAAATTAACCTTTTTTCCAACATTTCACTTTCATTTAAACTTCATTATTAATTCTAATTTTATTATTAATTTTATCTAATTAATTGCCTATACATTTTCTACCATAAATACTAATATAAAGTCTAACTATTTAGAAATTCCATTGTAGCATTAACTTCACCTTGAGTAGAAACATACATTCCAAATCCAAAACTATAAAACTCTTCTTTTAACATATTATCATTATACTTAGAAGACTTCTTCCATAAATCAAAAATGGACTTTGCTATATCTTTTGCATCTTTAGACGTATAAACAGACTTAACATTTATAGGTAAATATGCAATATTTTCATCACTTCTCATTCCAAAACCAGAAAATACTTCAGCTGCATTTTTTCCATCAATCTCATGTGCAAATATCTTCTTCTCATCCATATACTTAGACCATGCATTTGCCATTCCAGCTAAAGAATCTAATTCCCTTAAAGGCTTTTTACCTTTTTCATTTCTATAAGAATTAACTAGATTGTATAGTTCATTAGAAACCATTGCCTTAAACTCATAACTATTTGGTTCCTTTGTATTTGTATTTACAATTACCTTGACATTTACACTAATCTCACACTTTTGACCAAAATTATCATAAGCACTTATTTTCAAGACATAAGTTCCTGCCTTACTAGTATCCACATTGCCCTCAATATTAGGCTTTAAATCATTTCCATAATAATCAGCAGCAACTATATTTAACATACTATTATCAAACTTATCCCCTACAGAAATCTCAACATCATTAGCAGTTATTGTAGGCAAAGTATTTTTATCAGATGCAGAACTAACACATTGGTCCACAACATTCTTATCCATTCCGCCTAAAGAAGTAACTTCATCAGCACCCCTAAGCACACTCTTATCACTTCCATCATTAACAAGTACTATAGGCTTGTCCTTAGCTAATGAAGAACCTGCCACAGCATCTACCAATTTATACCCTTGGGACACATAAAACTTCTTTGTTCCCTTATAAAAGCGTTGTATAACCTTCTTATTAGTCTCAAATCTATCTTTCCCAGCAATCCTAACAGAATTAGTCTTACTTACAAGTTCATTACTCATAATCTCTTCTGACCCAAGAGAATAACATTGAACATCCTCTACATTAAATGATATACTTTTTCCATCTGTAAGTATTACAGGTACTCCATCTCTTGCAGCTACAGAAGACACACTCATTGCATCAGCTTCACCTGTATATCCATTTACAAGAAATACTTTATCACCTTTATTTACTGGCTTAATAGTAGAAATCTCTTTTGCTATAAGATAGCTAGTCTTTATTCTATCTTCTCCACCAATTCTCTTAACATCAATCCCCTTATTCTTAAGTTGATTTTCTACAGATTTACCTATAGTATCCTCTGTACCTATAACATAAGCATTCTTAACATCCTTTAATCTTTTTTCAACATAGGCTGGTATCTTATCTTTTTGTACCAACATTATTGGCGCTTTTGCAACCCCTGATAATCCACTTGCACTTAATCCATCTACTATAGAATTATCAGTATTTACTAATATGACTGTATCATATATTTGTTTATCTGCTATCAATGCAGAAGTCTCATATCTGTCTTTCCCTTGTATCTTCTCTATACTTGAAAATGCATTGATATTTATTGCCCCTGCCATTATTAATGATACTGTCAATCCTATTGATAATATTCTCTTATTTACCTTCATAAAACTCCTCCTACCAATCTTTTAATAATTCAACTCATTATAAATTACATCCTCAGTAGTTATTCCCTTAAAATTTATAAATTCTAAAATAAAAAACATCTAAAATACCATAACCTGTAATATAATAACAAAACAGATTACAAAAAGTACTTTAGATGCGATTTTAAATTTTATGATATCAGTAAATTAATAAAAAAACAAGATTTATGGTAGTTTTTTACAAACTACCTTCATTACCATTTAGAAATTCTTGAGTAGCATGTACCTGACCATCAGATAATATATAAAGTCCAAATCCAGTACTATAAAAATCATCACTAAGCATATTGGCATTGTATTCAGGAGACTTCTTCCACACTTCAAATACAGTCTTTGCCAAATCTTTTGCATCTTGAGTCGTTTGCACATTCTTAGAATTAATATAAATATATGCTATATTTTCCTCACTTCTCATTCCAAAATCAGAAAATACTTGTGGAGCATTTTTACCATCTATATAATGTGCAAAAACTTTTTTATCCATCATATACTTAGACCATGCATTTGCCATCCCCTCTAACTTACTAGACACTACCAAAGGTTCTTTACCTTTTTCTTTTCTATATGAATTGATTAAGTTATACATTTCAGTAGAAACCATTTTTTTAAATTCTGGGCTATTATAATCATGAGATTTATCATCTAACACTTTTATTTCTACTCTTTTTTCTGCACTTTTTCCCCATTCATCTGTAGTCTTTAATGTCAATATGTATGTACCTACTCTATTTGTATCTATAAATCCATCAATTTCTATTGGCAATACCTTCCCAGCATTATCTTTAGCAACTATATTCAACTTACTACTGTCAAACTTTTCACCTTTATATAGTTCTGTTGTTCCTATTGTGATTGTTGGAGATTGCCCATTTGACTTTGATGCGCTTACACATTGTTCTATCACCTTGTCACTTAACTCACCTATAGAAGTTATATGCTTAGCTCCTTCTAACACAACTTTACTACTACCATCATTAACTAATACCATTGGAAAATCTTTAGTTAATGGTGCAGCTGCTATAGCATCTACTAATTGATAGCCATCTGATACATAGAACCTATCTACATTTTTATAAAAATAGTCTATTACCTTCTCATTAGTTTCAAATCGGTCAGTTCCTTCTATTCTTACTGAGTTTGTATTTTTAACTAGAGCACTACTCATTATTTCTTCTGAGCCTATACAATATGATTGTATACTTTTAACATCAAAAGGCACACTCTTTCCATCTGTAAGTATAATTGGAGCACCATCTCTAGTAGCTACTGATGATACACTCATAGCATCTGCTTCTCCACTGTAGGCATTAGTTAATAGTACCTTATCCACTTTTTTTATAGTTGCTATTTCTTTAGCTATTAGATAACTTGTTTTTAGCCTATCTTCTCCACCAATTCTCTTTACTTCTATATGTTTAGAATCTAGTTCTTTTTCTACTGATTTACTTATAGTATCTTCTGTACCTATTATGTATGCTTTTTTGATATTTTTTAGACACTTATTTGTCTCTGTTGGTATCTTATTTTTTTGTGTAAATAATATTGGTGCTTTTGTTGCACCTGACAACCCACTTGCACTTAATCCATCTGCAAGAGATTTTTCTGTATTTACTAAAATAACTGTTTCATAAGTTTGCTTGTCAGCTATCTTTGCTGCTGTTTCATATCTATCTTTGCCATATATTTTTTCTACTACTGATGATGCATTTACACTTTTGAAGTTTACCAAGATTAATGATACTGCTAGACCTAATGATAATATTTTTTTATTCATTTTCATATCCCCCTGATGATTTTTATGTTTTATATTTATATGGTTTTTACTTTTTTTTATTATTTTGTTATTTTTTGTATATTATAAAGTATATCTTATATAAATATATTACGTCTATATATTAATATTTTATTTAATTAAAAATTCAAAAACTATCTCTAGTTATATTTTAAATATTTGTAAGATATATTTCATTATTAAAAATAATTTACATCACTTTACAAATTAAATTTAATTCTACTTAAATTTTCACATATATTCCAGCATAATATTATTAAGATAATATAAATAAAAATAAGAATGCACTTAGACATATGATTTATATCTAAATACATTCTTATTTTAAACTTACTTACTTATATTTACTTTGATATTTATTTTGATTCAATTAAACTCTTAATCTTATCTACTACAGATGAAGCTATTCCTCCACCCACTTCATACAACTTAGATGAATTTTTATTTTTTAATGATGATTCTTGTGATTTATCTAACGTATTTGTAGCAAGTACAACTGGCGAATTATTTTTAGCTGCCAATGGACCAACTGCCAAAGCATCTATAAGCTTATCTTGATTAGCAACTACAACCCCATCCAATTTGGAATGAGAATAGAATTTATCTATTACTTTAGCATTTGTCTCTTGTCTATTTTGACCTGCAACTCTATTTTTTGATACATCTTTATTTGTTATTTTTCCAACTTGCTCAATAGCCTTGTTAGATATTTTTTCTACTCCACCAATAAAGTATACATTTGACACTTTGTTTGATTTAATAAATTGTTCTGCTTCATTATCTACACCATCCTTTTGTGTAAGTACTATTGGAGTTTTTTCCTTTCCAGCTAATGATGCTATTGATAATGAATCTGCTTCTCCATTTCCTGCTCCTATGTACAACTTGCTTACATTATTTGTCTTATCAATTTCTTTTGCTATATTAATAGAAGTTTGATATCTTGTTTCTCCACCTATTCTTTGTACTGATATCTTTGAATTTATGCCTTTAATAGCTTCAACAACTGAATTTGGCATTGAGTTATTTCCACCTACTACAATTACTTTTGATGGATTTAATCTTTTTAGTTCTTCTATAGTTTTTTGAGGAAGTTTATCATTTGAAGATAAAAGAATTGGTGAATTTTTTACACTAGCAAGTGGTGTAGCAGTAAGCCCATCCACCATACTTCTGTCTTCTCCATTTACTATCACAACTGTATCTGACTTTGTCCATCCACTTTGAGATATTTTAACAGCAGTTTCAAATCTATCTGCACCTTTTAATTTTTTTACTTTAACATTAGATGTAGAGTCGCTTGAACTTCCTCCACTAGAACTACTACCTCCAGATGAACCACCTGAATTATTATTTCCACCATTATTATTGTCATCAGAATTGTCTGGTGGTAATTCATCTGGTTTAGCTAACTCATTATCAACTACATACTCTAAACTTTTTGGAAGTGTAACTTCAACATACTTACTTATTGTAGCTTTTCTTCCTTTACTTGATTTTTGTGATAATCCAAGCTTCAATATTATATTTGAACCACTTTCTTCTGTTTCTTTACTAACAACAGAATAGTTTATTCTAATATTATTTAATAAATATTCAAGTGATTCACTTTTCTCAACCTTATATTTTTCAGGATCGTTTTTACTAGTTCCAGTTCCTCCTATTGGTTTTACTTCATTCTCATTGATAAGAGTAAAGTTTAAACTTTCACTAGAATCTATACTTTCATAATCAACGGTTTTATTGTTGTAAGTTACAATTTTTAAAGCTGGTTTGGAATTTTCCCCATTACCCAATATTTTATACTTAGCACTTGAATTACTTCCAGATTTTTTTACTGATATTCTTCCTATATTTAATGTATTTCCATCTAACAAATCTTCATTTGATGTAACATATATATCTAATGTTGTTGTATTACTTGCTTTATCATATGTTGAAACACAATTGGCATTTGCATTTCCACTTTTTATCTGAGCTTCTATATTATCAGACCACTTAATCTTTTGGCCTGGCTCATTATCTAGTACTTCAACCTCACCTTGTACTTTTATACTAGCTTGAAATGAATATACTATATTTTCTACTGAATCCACAGATATATCTATAGTATTTACTTTTTCATATGTCTTTGTTCCTTGTAACACTGGAGCAGCATATGCACATGTAGCACTACCAGTTACAGCTACTGCCATAGTTGACACTGCAATAGTTCTTATAAGAGATTTTCCTTTACTCATTAACACCCGTCCTTATCTACCATCAGCCAGATAGATAAAATCCTTTATTTATCTGGCTTTTATATTTAATTTATAAATTACCCTAAACTTATAGTTACATTATATATACTTTACTTTTAACGTCTTACTCTTTTAAAACTTTTCTAGTACCTAATCATACTAAATATCCACTATTTGCACTAGCATGTTTAGTTTTTTTAGATTTCTATTACTTATTTATCTCTGACAATATTACCTTTTACTTTATTATTTATAGATGTAACCTTCTTATTGCTAATATCAATAGTATTCTTTGTAGCTTTTCTCGCTTTACTATTACTATCAGTAAGACTTATCGTCTTTAACTCATCATAAGTTTTAGCTTCCACAGGAACATACATTGTATCACTTACAAATCTTTGACCTATTGGAGTATCTCCTTGAAGGTCATTATATCTATATAATTCTGCCTTAACTTTATCACTTAAAGAATCAAAGCTTTCTTTTGACATATAGTAAACCCATGTACCTTTGCTTATTTCACCTAATTCACCTTTTTCTGGTACCTCTGCAAATAAAAGTGCTTCCCCAGAGATAGTTTTATTATTTTTATCTATAAGTAATGGTAAATTAAATGCTGGATTTCCACTGTATTCACCTGTAATTACTATTGAACCTGCTGGAATCTTAGCTGTTTCATCTTCACTCGTATTAGTGTCATCCTTTTGATATACATAGTCTTCTGCTAATTTTCCAATTCCATTAGTGCGAGTTTGGTCTACACTATTTACTGTTCCAATCTCTATATTGTCACCTGGAGGTCCTATTACATCAAGCTCTGCAACCTCTATATTAGACTTATTGTTTGATATTAGTTTTACATATCTAGCTTGGTATGTCCAAAGCTTACCATCTTTATTAAATGTAACTCTAGCTTCATTATCTTGGTCTTTTCCTCCACCAACTAAGTCTTGTCCATATTCAAAAGTTCCTTGGCTAACATCTTCCCAATTCTTTTTATCATTACTTACTTGTATTTTGTAATTAGTTAAAGGATTGTATGTTGTACTAGTATCCTTTCTAAGATTGAATAATCCTTTTAATGAGAACTTTCTAGCTTCAGTTTTTGGCTTTGTATATTTTAGCCCTACTATAGGTAATGTTTCCTTCATATCTACTATTATATATGGATTTTCTTCTACATTTATATCTGGGTCTTTTTGAGGGTCTTTGTTCCACTCAGCTTTACTTATTCTTTTTCCTTTATATGTAGTACTTGCATCATTATCCTTGATGTTATCAATCTCTGGATTTTGTAGTGGTCCATGTGAGTCATTTTCAGTTCTAACATCACCATCAGAAACAGTGTTTGTTATAAATGACCATGCTGATTTGTTTATTTTTCCTTCATCTGATAATTTTACAGTGCCAATTTCAAACTCATCTGTTGGATTTAGATGATAATCGTATGCAACTACTTTATATGTAAATGCTCTATTATTAAGAGGAGATATATTATCAGTAAATTTAGCTTGACTATTTCCTTTTGCATCTACAAATCCTACTGTTCTATATTTTACTTGAGTTCCATTTTCACCATCTAAGTAGTTTCCATCACTTCTTATTATCTCGTATCCTAATATCTTGTCTTTGTCTTTATCGACATCTAGGTCTATTGATATTTTATTAGATTTAACTAGAGAACCACTTTGTACTCCATCAGCAAAAACAGCACTTACTTTAGTATCTTCTGCCATACTAGATATATTTTCATTTAAAATCTTTCTTCGAGCTTCATCATTTATATATTGTATCTTTCTAGACTCTTTTTCGTACTTTTTACCATCCATTATACTGTTTAACTCTGGTGTAATTTCTACTCCCCATGCTTTAAAGTAATCTCTTAAATCTTTTTCAACAACACTTGATGCCATTGCTACTAACATTTGGTCTTTTGGTAAATTATTTATTAGGTCATCACTTGAAAGTGCTCTATATTTTCTTGAAATCTTAGCATAGAATGTGTCATTGCTTAAATCAGCATCTGAGTTATTCTTTAGCATTGAACCAGTAAAATCATTATCATAAGCTAAATGTAGTTGCCACAACATTCCAAGTCTCTCAAATACATTACTTGGTATACCTACACTGTTTGAAGTTACATGTTCATATATCTTGTCCATTGTTGAACCTTCAAGTCTTGAATGTGTCTTATCATCAAATGTTTGAGCAAGTAAAGCAAGTACATTGTTACTAGTTTCGCTATATGTCATCTTCCCAATGTCTGTAACATGTCCTATCTCATGACCTATTCCCCATCCAAACAAACTTCCTCCTGTAGCTTTTCCAGTAGCATCTATTTGGAAAGGTACTCCATTCATAAGTCCTGGAACTGAACCGTATTCTACTCCTACATGTAAACCAGAAGCATACATAAATGCTCCAATAAACATTCTTTGATATTTTATATTCATACGAGATTTAGGAGCCATATCATTTTTAGTTATGTCAAATTCATTATCATCTACAGTTCCATTTCCATCTAAATCTTGTGTCTTAAATACTCCTCTTTCTGAGTATATTAAGTCCATTATTTGTTCCCATGCAAGCATACTATTGTATAATCTATCTACTTGTGTATTTAAATCAGAATTTCCACTTGATATTCCTTGGTATACAGCTGTTGCAGGAACATTTAACGTAACTTTATCACTTTCAATATCTGTAGTGTTTAATACACCTGTTGTTTCTGAATATCCATATGAATTGCCAATATTCGTTCCTGGATAATATGGCTCTCCCTTTATATCATTCTTATATTTAGCTAATTCTTCTATATAGGTTCTTATCTTTTTCTTAGATGCAGAAACTCCTTCAGGGCTCTTATCATTTATCATTCCATTTAAGTTAAGATGTGGTATCTTAGTAGCTCCTGCTACACGTACTTTTATATCTCCACCACTTGGAGCATCATAAGGGTATCTTATATACAAGCTTCCTCCACATTCTACATCTAGACTATGAAGCTTACTTAACTGAATTACATTTTTACCAGTGTTAAGATTTATTTCTCCACTCTTATATGCACCCGACTCTCCATAGTATTGTGTATATATTAACTTAGGAGTTCTACCACTTTTACTTCCAACATATACTGTGATTTCATCTCCAGCTCTAGCAGCTACACCCAATGCTTGCCAGTCATTTCCCATACCTAAATTATTGGACTTAACAGTATAGTTTCCACTCTTATCTTTATACTTTCCTGAAACATTTATATCTTGATTTACAGTTGTTACATCAGCAAGTGTAGCTCTATCATTATATAAGTCTTGAGCTAATTTTAATTCTCTATCAATAATTGTCTTGTATGGATGATATTCCCCACTCACTTTATCAGGAGTACTAATTCTATCTTTTAATTCTGTTATTTTTTCTTGAGTTACATCTTCTTTTAATTCAACTTGTAAGTCATCTACAAATAGATTTCTTACATCTTTTTCTATACTGTCATATTCATAGAATTTAAGTTCTGATATATTAGACTTATATGAATAAGAAGAACAAACACTTACTTGTATCTTAGTAGCATTTATTGGTTCCTTTAATCTTACCATTACATATATATTATTATTTACAGGGTCTGTTTTTGTTTCAAAGGGTACATCTCCTAAATTATGTACTTGACCATTTTCATCCCAGTATTTTATTTCAAAGTCATTGATTGTCTTATCAGAAACATCAAAACGAGGGGTAGCCATAAAAGTATCCATCGTATAAGCTTTATCAAAAGTTATGATTGGACCTCTATTCGTTCCCTCAGCAGCATTATATTTTGGGAATGTCCAATGTGTTGTAAAATCTCCATCTACTATATTAAATTTATTAAATGGATTTTTGTCACTATATTCACTTTTATCATATCCAGCTGGATAAGTAACATCTACTATATGATTTGTTGGTATCCCAAAACCTGCATCTAACTTAGGAGTATTAATTAGTCTATAGTTAGGTGTTGTTGGAGCATCAACACTCTCAGTTGTTCCTATATATGTTTTAGACATTCCACTCGTACCTAAATGGTTCGTAGCTGTCATTCTAACTTCATATGTTGTATTATCCTTAAGCCCCTCTATTTTTAAACTTGTTCCACGAATAAGTTTGTCATTATATTTTATCCAAGAGCCATTAGAACTTTTTTCTCTATAATATAAATCAAAGTCTTTAGCTTGTTTATGATTTTTCCAACTTACATCAAGAGCCTTAAATCTACCTTTGACATTTATACCTTCTGGTGGTTCTGGTTTTGTATCTGGAACAACTTGAAATTCTATTATACTGTCTGGACTAAATTGTATAGGCTTATAGTTTGAGTCTACATTTTCTGGGACTCCATCTAAGTTTTCTGCTGTTGCCTCTTTATATCCACTAGCCCAATCTCCATTTAAAGACTGTATGCTCACTCTATATAATCCATATGCTTGTATATCTCTTACATCTATAGTGCTTTTACTCGTTTGTAATTTTTTAGTCGATAGTACTTTTCCTTTACTGTCAATCGTATCTAATATAAGTTCATATGCAGATACATTTACTTCATTATTCCAATAAAAAGATACTTTTTCGTTTCCAACAGCAGTACTAGTCGATATTTTATTGATTTTAGGTATATTCATATCTGGTTTTGGTATTTCTTTATAAACATTATTTAAAAATTCAACTTTAGATATTTCTGCAAGATTTCTATCATTTGCTGTCGTAGCTGTTATTTTTATTGTTATCTTTTTTACTGCTACTTGTTTACCAAGATTTATTACTATATCACTATTTTGAACTTCTGCATATGTTTCTACTGCTGACCTACCATATGTAGATGTTGTAGAATTATCATCTTTGCTGATATTGTCTTCTTGTTTTGATGTATCTTTGTCTGAATCAGACTTATCTGTTGATGAATTTTCTTTATCGTTGTTTTCTTTATCAGTTGTATTTGAATCTTCTTTATCATTTTTTTCTTCTTGATTATTGTCTAAATTATTGTCAGACTGCTCTATATTTTCATCTTTATTATTTGTTTCTTCTTGCTCATTATTTACTTCCTCTTGCTTCTGCTCTTCTTTTAAAGTTTCTACATATTCTTTATTTTCATAAGGAATCTGTTGAACATTACCATCTTTATCTGTAACTTCAACTATTCCTTTTGCTGGAGCATTTCCTTCAGGTGCTTTTATATTTATGACTTCCATATCAAGTGCTTCTGATAAAGCTATATCCATTACTGCTGGTTTTTCTTCTGATATCTTATCATCTGCATTTGCTGGAGATATTTTAACTCCACTATTATCTCCACTGAATAAATCCTCTACAGTACCTTGAATATTTGTATCACTGTTTTTTTCTAATGTTACTTTACTTGTATCTACTATAGGATTGGTAGATACTATACTCTCTAGGCTTTTTTCATCTTCACTTTGCCCTAAATTTTTCTGAACATAGTCTAAGTCAGCAATATCTACCCTTCCATCTCTATTTAAATCATATTCACTTTTATTTGAGTTTATATTTTTCAATACATCCTCATAATCCTTCTTATCAACTTTGCCATCATTATTCACATCGCCCATCAAGAATAGTTCATAGTTTAGAGGTTTATTTTTATCATCAACACTTGCTCTATTACTTAACAAAACTCTTTGTGAATAACTTGATATATCAATGTCCTTAATTTCCTTACTCTTGAATCCTCCTCCAGAGACTTCTACATTGTATTTTCCAACAGGTAAATTATTAAATACAATATTATAATATGATATATTTTCATCTTTATTTTTTATTTCACTTCTACTTGCAGATAGTTTTTTTATAGTATACTCTATGTTATCTGCCCCAATATTTAATGTTCCTGAATCTTTTTCTCCAAGCTTTATTATTCCACTGTTATTACTATCATCTTTTAATTCCAATTGTGTATTAGTTATACTTTCTGATTCATTATTTTTTATTGGAAGTGAAAAATTTAAATCTACTTCAAGATTCCCCTTTAACTTCTCTGTAACTGATTTTTCAACTGCCCTTAACTTCCCCTCTAAGATAGGTTCTGCAAAAACGTTTAGTGGTGCACTACACATTGATACTGCTAGTACACAAGATATTGCTTTTTTCATGAAACAACAATCCTCCCTCAATAAATTTCTAATTTCTCATGAATTTAAATACTATAGTTTCAGACAATAAAAAAAGACACTCAAAGAGAATCTTAATTATAAAATAAAAAGACTTTACTCTTTTTAGCAACTGGCTGATATGGCTTTAAAAGCTTTAACCCCTATAGTTTTGCGTCATTAAGTTTCCCTAATTTTGCCATTTAATTTTCACTACTTTCTTACCCATTTTATACCATATTTAAACTTTTTGATACAATTTTTTCACTAAATTTTTAAAAAAATAACATTTATATTATTGTATTAATATAAATGTTATTTTCCATTATAATTTTATTATTTATATATTATTTTCTCACAGCTATCATTTTGTGTGTAGTTACATTTTGTAAGATGCCTAAATCATAACAAATATTTATTCTTTATATCTTCCATAAAACTCATGTGTTGCGTATATAGTCTTATCCCCCGTTATGGCTATTCCAAATCCCATTATTTCATATCCTTTATGTAGCATATTGGTACCTTCTTCAGGATTTGTCTTCCACTCATTGAAAATAAAATTTCCTATATCATCTGCATCTCTATTTGTATAAACGGGTTTATCTGGAATTTTATATTTAATTATATTTTCACCTTGAACTGCAACATATCCAGATTTAATCTCACTCCAATCTAAGTACTTTAGAAAAGTAGAGTATGAGTTTTTGCCATTTATTGTATGCGATAAAGTCTTCTTATTTGCCATTAAATTAGACCAATCATTTGCTAATCCCTCTAATCTACTTGCTACAGATAACTCTTTTACTCCGCTTTCTTTTCTATATTGTCTTATATGAGCATACACTTTTCCCTTTATTCTGTCCTTAAATGCTCTATCATTTGGATTATAATATAGTCCTTGTTGATTTGGAGAAGCTTGATTTATACACTGTTTGATTACATTCTGATTTATCCCTCCAAGTACTGTAAGTTTATCTGCTCCACTTAAAATACTCTTATTGCTACCATTTTCTACTAATACTACAGGAGCATTTTTTGCTATTGTAGAAGCAACTAATGCATCCGTTAATTGTAGACCCTTGCTTAAGTAAAACTCTTTACTGTTTTTATAAAACTCTTGTATAACTCTCTTATTGGTGTCAAACCTATCTGTTCCACCTAACCTAACAGAATTTGTACTTTTGACCAATTCATCACTTATTATTTCACTAGTACCAAGTGCATAACTCTTTAATCCTGTAGTATCAAATCCTACACTATTTCCATCTGTAAGTATTATAGGTACTCCATCTCTTGCCGCTACTGGTGATGCACTTATTGCATCTGCTTCTCCTGTAATTCCATTAGCTATAATTACCTTATCAATAGGCTTGATTTCTTTGATTTTCTCAGCTATTTTTACGCTCGTATCAAATCTATTTTCACCAAATATTCTTTGTACAACCTTCTTTTTAGAAAGTAATTGATTTTCAATATTTTTACTTATTGTCGATTCTGAACCTATTATATATACAGTGTTTGCTTTGTTCAGTCTTTCCATAGTAGTACTTGGAATTTGATTTTGTTTTGTCATTAAAATAGGCGCATTTAAAGCTCCAGCTAAACCACTTGCACTAAGACCATCTGCCAAGCTATTATCTGAATTAATTAGTATTGCTGTATTATAGCTTTGTTTATCTGCTATTTTTGCTGCTGTTTCATACCTGTCATTACCTTTTATTTGTTCGACAGATGTCAACGCATTTACTATAGGAGTATTTACCATTACTAAAGATAGTGTAAGTCCTATAGCTAATATCTTTTTACTATTCTTCATATTATTATTTACCCCCAATATATTTTTCGTATTTTTTATCAATAATTTTATCCATTCTCAATAAAAAGTTACAGTTTTGTTACCATATTTTATATATAATACCATAGTTATCCATATAACTCAAATACTATAATTAAAGTCTTTATTCTCCGTAAATTCAAAACATTATAACTTATTTTATTTAATTAAGTAATAAATTCAAAATAATATATGTTAATAAGATGTTTAATCATTATAAACAATATCATTTATAATAATTTTTTTATAATATGAATTTTACAGTATTATAATCAAAAAATAAAAAAATAAGGTATCTCAAATTAAATCTAAATGAGATACCTTGTTGTTATTCTTTACTGTTATTCTTTTTATTTCATTATTTGTATATATTTTATATTGTAGACATCATATCTTATCTAAGCATCTTGTATAAATGTACATTATAGACATTCTATATTATCTAAACAAACTTATAATATCAATTTTTATATACTATTAGTTCTTATTTAAATAAGTTTATTTTTTCTGCTATTTTCTCAATAGCATTTTTAGCTATTCCTTCACCTATTTGTACTAACTTAGTAGCATTTTTAAGTCTTAACTCAACTACTTCTTCCTGTGACTTAGAAAGTTCTTCTGTAGTTAATACTATTGGTGCTTTTGAACTAGCTGCAAGTGGTGCTGCTGTAAGTGCATCAACTAATTGTCCATTTCCACCTACATAACCGTCTTTTGCAACATATGCTTTAGTTGCTCCTGCATAGTACTTGTTGATTACTTTAGCATTAGTATCTTTTCTGTTTTCTCCAGCTAGTCTTTCAACTTTGTTGTTTAAATCTATTTCCACTAATTTATCTTCAACTTCTTTTGATACAGAATTCTCTCCACCAACAATTTCTAATTCTTTTCCTTTTAATAATTTTTCAGCACTTGCATCTAACTCGTTACCTGTAACTATTATTGGAGCTCCAAATTGAGCAGCTCTAGCAGATATACTCATAGCATCTGCTTCTCCATTTCCACCTACTACAAATGCAGTTTTAAATGTATCTTTTAATTGTTTTGCTATTTCTAAAGAAGTTTCAAATCTATCATCTCCAGAAACTCTCTCAACTTTACTTACACCCAATTTAGAAAGTTTTTCTTCAGTTTCTTTTGATATTTTAGATTCTCCACCTACTATATATATTTTCTTAGAAGATAAGTTACTTCCAAGTACTCTTAATATCTCAGCTTCTATTTCTGATGGTAATGAATCTTTTTTAGATAATAGTATTGGTGCATTTTTTTGAGATGCAAGTGGTGCTGATGCTAATCCATCAACTATAGCATCTTCTCCAACTAAAATTATTGAATCTGCTTCTCCATCTTTGAATCTTTCCTTACTAACTTCTACTGCTGTTGTAAATCTTGAATCTCCAGATAAAACTTCTACTTTTAATTCTTTTCCGTCTTTTACATCAGTTAGTACTTTGTGTAAATCTCTAACTAATTTATGGTTTTTACTTGATACACTTATTGTTTCTGGCTTTTCATTTGTCTTACTTAAAACCATATCAAAGCTTGACTTTTCTGGCTTATCTTTATCATCACTATCTTCTTGCTCTTGAGTAAGTATTGCTTCATTCTCAAATGTTAAAGTATATCCATTTTTAACTTTATTAACTATTTCTCTACCTAATGTAGTTAATCTAACTCCATCAAATAAATCTTCTGCTGATATGTCTTGTAAATCTGCATTTTTAACTGTTATTGTATGTAATTCTTTTGATTCTATATCGCTGTAACGCTTTTCATATCCTTCAAAAGTACCTTCTTCTGATATTACTGGTTTTGCAAAGTCTAAATGTTGGTCTCCTACATTTACTGTTATTGTATTTTTTGAATCTTTCGCTCTTTTTACTTCAACTGTGCTAGTAGACTTTATAGTTGCTGTTAACTTGCTATCAGAATCTTCTGCTAAAGTTGCATTGAAAGCATTAACTGCATCTACTATTTCTTGAGCTGTTTTGTAGTTTTCAATTTTATAGTCAACTACTTTTCCACCTATAGTTTGATGGCCTTTATCTTGTATAGTAACTTTTAAACTTTGTCCTTCTACTAATGAGTTTATCTTGTTTTGTAATTGAGTTGCATTAGTTAAGTTTACATTATCTACTTTTATATCATAAACTCTATCATTTACATTTGCTCCTGCTTTTGTCTCTTCAAACTTAATCTCTAATGCTTTTCTAACCTCTTCGATTAGTTTAGTAGAATCTTTTGCACTTACTGTGTAATTTTTATCAACATTTTTTGACACAGTGTTGTCTGCGAATATTGGTGCTGCTGCACTCATAACTGTAGCTCCTGCCATTACTATTGCCATACTTCTCTTTTTGTTACTTAACATATTTATGTCCTCCGAATATTGTATTTAATTTTTTATATTCGTATTTCCCACATATAGATAATATTATATATAATATTATTTATCAATACATTTTATAAGTTTACATAATTTACTAATGCATATATTAGAAATATAAGAATAAAAAGTTAGATTTTGAATATATAAAAAATTAAACACTAACAAGTCAAACCTTATTTTTTATAAACATATTAAACATTTTATATGGAGACAAAAAATAAAAAAGGATACCTCATTAATGATAAAAGAACCATTTTGAGATACCCTCTTACAAACAACTAAATCAATAATTTTCTATCTTTCACACTCTTGATTTGCAACTGTACAAGAAGTTTTACAAGCTGATTGACAAGAAGTTTGACACTCTCCACATCCACCTTTTGCAGCACTTTGCTTTAAAGTAGCTTGAGATAAAGTTTTTACATGTTTATTTTCCATTTTCAACGCCTCCATTTCTAATTGTTTCCTATTGATTATATCACAAAACCACTTTAATATAAACTCTATTTAAAATTGACACCTAATACTCCTCCAATACCTCCTGCTGCTGATATAAGCAATAACTTATAAATCATTCCTACTTCAAATATGAAGCTCTCTTGTGCTAAAAACACAGTCAAAAAAATACACACTATGTACAAAAGTCCAACTAAAAGTCCATACATAAGTCCCTTTTCTTGCATGTGTTTTGAAGTGTAAAAACCGCCTATAGCTGCAGAAATAGTAGTTATAAATGATGCAACCATAGTTATATTATCTCCACCGATATCTGTAAATGTCAAAAATAAGTTATACACTAATAAAACAGCCAAAGTTATTATATATGCATATCCCAAACCTTTAAAAATATAATTAGATTTTCCCATAAAAAAACCTCCTCTCAAATTAATATATATTCGAGAAAAGGCTTTTAAATTACTATTTTACTGTTCTTCTATTTCTTCTTTTCTAGATTGAACTGTCCCTATAGCCCATTTTTCAAATGGAACTTTAGTTCTGTTTGGTCCTAATTCTAATATTACAACATCATCTTCAACTTTAGCTACATTAGCTACTATTCCACCTATTGTAATGACTTTGTCTCCTACACCTAGGCTACTTCTCATTTCTTTCAATTGTTTGTCTTTTTTCTTTTGAGGTCTAATCATTAGGAAATAAAAGATTGCAATTACTACTACCCATAGACCTATACTCATCATTATTTGTTGCTGTGGCATTAATTTTTCACTCCTTTGTAAATTATACTCTTTTGCAAATCGTAATAAATGTTTATACAACAATTTACTTTCTTTAGCTTTGAGTACTATTGAATATTATATATTAAAATGATTATAATTAATAGTGCAAAACCTATATTTCATATCCATATTTTGCAAAAAATTCATTTCTAAAATCAAGTAATCTATCTTCCATTATTGCTTGTCTTATTTGTTTCATTAAATTTAGTAAAAAGTGAAGATTATGAGTAGTTATCAATCTTGCACCCAGTATTTCATTTGCTTTTACAAGATGTCTTATATAGGCTCTTGAATAATTTTTACAAGCATAACAATCACATTCAGGGTCAAGTGGAGTAAAGTCTTCAGCATAAGTTGCATTTCTAACTACTACTTTACCTTGACTAGTCATTGCAGTTCCATTTCTAGCTATACGAGTAGGTAAAACACAGTCAAACATATCTACTCCTCTTATAACACCTTCCACTAAATCATCTGGACTACCAACTCCCATTAAGTATCTTGGTTTGTCCTTTGGCATAAATGGAGTTGTGTGTTCTAGTACATCGTACATAAGTGGCTTTGGTTCTCCAACACTAAGTCCACCAATCGCATATCCAGGTAAATCAATGCTTGTTATTTCTTTCGCTGATTGCTCTCTTAAATCTTTATACATTCCACCTTGTATTATACCAAATAAAGCTTGCTTGTCTGTATTATTATGGGCATCTTTACATCTTTTTAACCATCTTGTTGTTCTTTCTAATGAATTCTTTACATACTCTCTATCTGCTGGGTATGGCGCACACTCATCAAATGCCATCATTATGTCTGAACCTAACGCATTTTGTATTTCCATAGCTTTTTCTGGAGTTAAAAAATGTTTTGAACCGTCTAGGTGTGACCTAAATTCTACACCTTCTTCTTTTATCTTTCTCAAAGGCCCTAAGCTAAATACTTGAAATCCTCCACTATCTGTAAGTATTGGCTTATCCCAGTTCATAAACTCATGAAGTCCACCAGCTTTTTTTATAAGTTCATGTCCTGGTCTCATATATAGATGATAAGTGTTACTAAGTATTATTTGTGAGCCAATCTCTTTTAATTCTTCTGGTGTCATAGACTTTACTGTTGCTTGAGTCCCAACAGGCATAAATATTGGTGTTTCTATAATCCCATGTGGCGTGTGTAATCTTCCAAGCCTTGCACCACTTTGTTTACAAGTTTTTATCAGTTCGTATCTTACTGCGTACATAAATATCTCCTTAATAATTTTTATTTCTAGTTATTCATAACATATATTTTCACTAATCTAAATATCTAATATATTTTCTAAATAGATTTATCTTTATCCTCTTTACTTTGTTGTTCTTTGATTGCTTCTTCATCATGAATACTCGTTATATTAAGAGCACTCTTGTCTTTTGTTACTAAAAACTTTTTTATAGCAAATAGTCCTGCAATGGCTATAACTCCAATTAAAACATCTATCATTCCTTCATTTTTAGGAAGCAATAACATTTTTCTAGCTATAGCATATAGTAGTGCCTCAATAAATGCTCCTGGTATGTGAAGTGATAGCATTACTACAAGCTCAACACCTATCACCAAAAGTAATATTTGTGCTAAGAAATCATTAAGCTGACTGTATTGTACTGGGTTTTGAAAATCAACTATATATGCTCCCCACATAAGTCTTAATACATCTATTGTACCTAAAAATACTGCTATTAAAACTACTACTGCTAATACACGTTCAAATATAAAAGCAATCTTTAATATAGGGTTATTCTTTTTTTGTTTTTGTAAGCTATGCATCTATTCCCTCCCTACTTTATAATCATAGCATCTCCAAAACTGAAGAATCTATATCTTTCTTTTACTGCCTCATTATATGCATTTAAAACATTTTCTTTTCCACAGATAGCACTTACTAACATGATTAAGGTAGACTCTGGTAAATGGAAATTAGTTATAAGTCTATCCAAAACCTTAAATTTATAACTTGGATATATAAATATATCTGTCCATCCACTAGTTTCTTTCATCTTGCCATTTTCATCACAAGCTGATTCTATAGTCCTACAACTAGTAGTTCCAACACATACTACATTGTTCCCATCTTTTTTTGCTCTATTTATTTTGTCAGCTGCCTCTTGACTAACCATATAATATTCTGAATGCATCTTATGATTTAAAACATCATCTACTTTTACTGGCCTAAAAGTACCTAAACCAACGTGTAAAGTTATAAATGCTATATCTACACCTTTTTCTTTTATTTCATTTAATAATTCTTCTGTAAAGTGTAGACCTGCTGTAGGTGCCGCTGCTGAGCCATTATGTTTTGAGTAAACAGTTTGGTATCTTTCTTTTTCCTCTAATCTAGCAGTTATATATGGAGGAAGTGGCATATTTCCAAGCTCATCTAAAATCTCTTCGAAAATTCCATCATAATGAAACTTTATAATTCTTGAACCTTCATCTGATAAATCTACAACTTCTCCAATTAATTTCCCATTTCCAAAGGAAAACTTAGTTCCCACTTTTGCTCTTTTACCTGGCTTTACTAAAGCTTGCCAAGTATCTTCCTCTGTTCTTTTTAATAATAAAAATTCAATTTTTCCACCAGTCTCAAGTTTTTCCCCTATTAATCTAGCAGGTATAACTCTAGTATTATTTAAAACTAAACAATCTCCCGGATTTAAATATTCTATTATATCTCTAAATACTTTATGCTCAATTTCTCCTGTTTCTTTATCTAATACCATCAATCTTGAACTAGCTCTATCTTCTATAGGAACTTGAGCTATAAGTTCCTGTGGTAAATCAAATTTAAAATCACTTGTTTTCAATGTCAAACTTCCTCTCTTAAAATTTCTCTAGCTACAATAATATCAAAAAAACAACTTATTTTCTACAATATTACCATAATCTATCAATAAATCCCTATTTTTAACATACAGCATATACACAATATATAGATATTTTTCCACGTTATACACGTCTTATCCACAATATATAGATACAGTACACACATTTTCCCTTGTATTTATCCACAGTATCTACAGATATAATTACCATTTTGTGGATATGTTTGAATTTTTGCCCATTTTAGAAATATTTTAATTTAATGATTATTTTTCTAATTGATACCTCTTTCTTCTATTCTTATCTATCGCTAGGATAAGGTATTTTTAGATGTTCATAGGCTAATGGCATGGCTACTCTACCTCTAGGCCCTCTATTTATAAACCCTAGTTGAAGTAAATACGGCTCATACACATCTTCTATTGTATTCCTATCTTCACCAATTGAAGCTGCTAACGTATCAAGACCTACAGGACCACCCCTAAATTTTTCTATTATAGTTATAAGAAGCTTTTCATCCACAAAATCAAGACCTAAATTATCAACTCCTAAAAGTTCAAGAGCATCCTTTGCAACTTCATCAGTTATCCTTCCATCAGCCCTAACCTGTGCAAAATCTCTAACTCTTTTTAGCAATCTATTTGCTATTCTTGGAGTTCCTCTTGAGCGTTTTGCAAGCTCTAAAGCTCCTTGAGATTGTATTTCTGCATCTAAAATATTTGATGACCTAAGCACTATTTTTGAAAGTTCATCAACTGTATAATAATCTAATTTACAAATAACACCAAATCTATCTCTAAGTGGATTTGTAAGCATACCAGCTCTTGTAGTAGCTCCAATAAGTGTAAACTTAGGAAGGTCAAGCCTTATACTTCTCGCAGATGGTCCTTTTCCTATTATTATATCTAAACAAAAATCTTCCATTGCTGGATACAATACTTCTTCAACACTCCTATTGATTCTATGTATCTCATCTATAAATAAAACATCATTTTCATTCAAATTTGTAAGTATAGCTGCTAAGTCTCCAGCTCTTTCTATTGCAGGTCCTGATGTAATCCTCAAATTTACTCCCATCTCATTAGCTATTATACTTGCTAGTGTAGTTTTTCCAAGCCCTGGTGGTCCATATAAAAGTACATGGTCTAACTGCTCATTTCTTGATTTTGCTGCCTCTATAAATATACTAAGTTGCTCTTTGGATTTTTCTTGACCTAAATAATCTTCTAGTGTTTTTGGTCTTAAACTATTTTCTATATCTATATCTTCCACCTTCATAGTAGAAGTTATTATCCTATTTTCATCTTCAAAATCTTGCATTTATACCCCTCCTTCCGTAATTTTGCAAATCTACCTTATTTTAAATATTATTTTACATTCACAAATTAAATGCTACTTCATAGATTTACTCATTATATATGTAAGTGCTTTTTTTATAATGTCTTCTGTATTCATACCATCTTTTTTACATTTTTGAACTGCCTCTTTTGATTCTGCTAAGGTATACCCCAAAGCTACAAGTGCATCTATAGATTCATCTTGAGATATGAAAGTAGGTTTTTGTGATAATAATGTTGGTTCAAATTCTATATTATTTTTATCTACTTTATCTTTAAGTTCTAAAACGATTCTCTCTGCTGTCTTTTTACCAACGCCTGGAGCTTTAGATAGTTTCCCAACATCTTCGCTTAAAATATAAGCTCCTAGTTGCGCTGGTGATGCAAATGATAGTATTGAAAGCCCCACCTTAGGTCCTATTTTTGATACAGATGTAAGCAATTCAAACATCTTTAATTCTTCCCTGCTTGCAAAACCGCAAAGACTCATATCATCTTCTCTTACTATTAGTTTAGTATATATTTTTGCAGTATTCCCTATTTGCAAATTCATTATTGTATTGGATGACACATTTATCTTATATCCTATATCATTGTTTTCAACAACTATACTGTCTATATAAATTTCTTCTACTGTACCTTTTATATAACTATACATACTTCCCACCTATATTCTTTAAAGTTTTTTCAAGTTTATTTGAATGAGCATGGCAAATAGCCACAGCTAGAGCATCTGCAACATCATCTGGCTTTGGAACTTTTTTTAAACTTAAAAATGAGGTTACCATCTGTTGAACTTGTGCTTTGTCTGCTCTACCATATCCAACTACACCTTGTTTTACTTGAAGCGGAGTGTATTCATATATTGGTTTACCATTATGTGCACAAGCAAGCATAGTAACCCCTCTAGCCTGTGCTACTGTTATAGCAGTCTTTACATTCTTGTTAAAGAATAGTTCCTCCATTCCAACTTCATCTATATTGTAATTCTTTACTATTGTATCAATTCCTTTATATACAAGTTCTAACCTCTTAGAGATATTCATATGCGCAGGTGTTGTCACTGCTCCATAATCTATTACTTTAAATTTACTATTTTTATATTCAATTATACCATATCCAACTATGGCTATACCTGGGTCAATCCCCAATATCATCATTTTAAAAAATTCCTCCTAAAAATAAAAGAAATACCAAAATGTATTTCTCATAAAAACTTATGTTCTAAATTATTATACCCTGAACCTCCCACGACTAAAATCGCAGAGTTCGATTACGTTCAAAATAACCTAAGCTACTTTGATACGTACAGGCGTGTCCAGTTCGCCCCTACTGTATAGTCCATCTAAGAACACAACATTACTTTTTCTCAAAATATTTAATGCACCATTGACATCAGCATTTAAAATCATTCCTTTTTTAGTTTGATACAATCCTCTTTTAATTCTTTTTCCAGAGAAATCATACTCCTTTGGATTATCGTCATTATAAGCTGGTATAATATCTTTATCAAAAAAGCTAGCTTTGGAAGTATAACTTTCTTCTTGTTTTAAAAAAGTAATTCCATATAGTTTACATAGATATTCTAATTTATCACGTAATTTACCAAAAGGAATATGTACAAATGTTTGATTATTAACTTTCCCGATATTACTTCTGTATTGAAAAGTTTCATTATACCCACAAACTAAAATACCAATATCATTTTTTAAACAATAATTAATAATAATACGAGCTGTTTTAGCCATATAATCATTTACTTTATTGTTTCGATTGCGAGTATTCGATTTTTGTCGATTGGTATTTCGTTTTACATACCCCTGTAAATCTTTAATACTTTGAAGTCGTGCATTTTGTTTATTATACCATTGATTTATTGATTTTAAACGCTTTCCATCAACAATAAAACTTTCACCAGTAGAAGTAATACAAGTTGCTAAATTATTAATTCCAAAATCAATTGCTAGTACTTTGTTTTTATTTAATTTTCTTTGTTCTTCTTTCACTTCGTAAGTGTATTGAATTTCAAAGAACCTAGCTTTTGCTTTTGGTATAATACGAATTTCCTTAATTTTCTTATCTTTAAGAATTGGCGGAATCGTTATTATAACTTTTTTATGTTCTTTTCCAAATTGACGTGAATATGGAATTATTAATTGATTATTATTTAATCGAACAAAACCAATGACAAGTGTAGTAAATCCATCTTTTGGAAGATAATGTGGTAATTTTATATCTTTGAAAGAATATTTACCTTTTTTCACTAATTTAAGCAGTCCAAAAAAAGACTTAAATGAACCATCTACTTCCTTCAAAATTTGTTGAGCCATATTGGAATTTAAATTTTTGTAATTAGGACTATCTTTCAGAAGAACATAATTCTTTTCATAATTTAGATATTCGCCTTCTTGGAAGTAATATTGCCTAATATTATAGATTGCTTCATTAGCTAAATTTTTAGCTATACGAGAAAGCTCTTTAATATTCTTATAATCTTCCTTTGAAAGATGTTTTACCTGCTGTTTTACAGTTAAATACATGATATATATCACTTCGCTTTCTAAGATGATTATAACATATCTTTACTGTAAAGCCAATGTTTTGGTAAAAAACAATGACAGTAGAGAAAATTTAACCTGTAGCTAAATTCTACATTAATCGTATTAGAGGTTGTCGTTCACATAAGCTTTAGGGGTTTCCAGCAATTCAAGTGGTATATTGGATAGATTGTTTACTATCTCTACATACAAACTTCTCTATACGCTTACTATTTCCCTAATTCATCTCATGACTAAAGTCACGAGTATTCTTAGAGATTTAATAAAATCAAATAAAAAAGTTATATCAAAGCGAACTTCTCACTCCAATATAACTTTTATATTTAGTACAAATAAATTATTGTATTTTAATAGGCATTAAATATGTTTTGAATCTTAATATCAATTTGAAATATTAACTTGCAAAATCTTCTAATCTTGAATAGGCCTCTTCCTCTGTATCCATAACTACACCTTTTTTAAGTTCATCTTGAACAGTCTTAGGAAGTGAATCTACTCTTATTTTAGTTTTTTCTACTAATGTTTTATTTCCACTATCATCATATTTATACAATGCTATATTTCCATTATCATTTTCAATTGTATATTTACCTTTTATAGTAGTGTTCATTGCTTGTACATCTTTATTATCACTGTTTTTAGATTCTACTAATATGATTTCATTTTTATCCATACTCTTTATTGTTTTAGTTGGATATTCTTGCTTAAAATATGATACTATTTCTGATTTTGTCTTATCTAATAATGACTCTGGAACTACTCCAGCCATCGTAAGTACTCTCTTATAGTTAGTTTCATTCTCACCTTCGCTTTGAAGCCAAACTTCACAGTTTTTATTTAATCCAAAAGCTTCTTTTGATTCTTCATTCATATTCGCACTAGCACTTACAACTTTACCAGTTTGAACTCCATTATTTTTTAACTTTGTTCCTATATAAACTCCACTACTTAATACAAATACTCCTACTAGTACTAATGCAGATATTTTCCAAGGAAATAATTCTTTTTTCTTCTTTTCAAACATTGATTACGCCTCCTTTTTCTATTATTTTCTCCAAGCTGTAAGTTTTTATACAATTTAGGTAAATTTTAGAAGAAAATATATCTGTATTTCAAATTAATCTAAAAATAGATATCTTCTAAAAGGAAGTTTTCTCTTAAATGTTATATTCTTGCAATTATATGGACATAATTTATAATAAATAATAGTTTAGGAGGTAATAACTTTGGAAAGAATCAATTGTAATGTAACTAACTGCTCACATAATAACAGCCATATATGTTATGCAGATAAAATTTTTATAAATGGTGAACAAGCCCATAATGATAGACATACTTGCTGTAGTTCGTTTTTAGATGAATCTATTTATAGTAATCTATCTAATAATGTTAACAATAGAAATTGTGAAGAATTAGTTTGTAGTGTCAAGACTTGTAAGTATAATAAAGATGGTAGCTTATGTAATCTTGATAATATAGTAGTCGCTCCTGAAACTGATAGAGTAAATCTTTACACTGAAACATGTTGTTCTAGTTTTAAATGTAAATAAACAAAATATAAATAATATAAGGGTGTCAAAGGTAATCAAAACAATATACTGTAGAGTATCTACAGATATTGATTTGATTATACTTGACACCCTTATTTATTTTAAATAAAATCTCATTATTATAGTTTTGCATATAATATTATAATTGCAATTAAATTTGATAAATTTCTATAAATTGGTATAATCAATATGTAAATTAAATTTAAAGTAATATAGTTAATTGTGAAAGAAAACACCAGATATATAGTATTATATAATGTTATATTAACTAGAAATGAGGTGCTTATGAGTACATTTTATATCCAATTTCTTTATTTTGTAATTTATAGTTTTATAGGGTGGTGTTGTGAGACTACATATTGTTCTGTTTTACAAAAACAATTTGTAAATAGAGGTTTTTTAAATGGGCCATTTTGTCCTATATATGGATTTGGAGCACTAGCAATAGTAGCTACATTAACTCCTTTTGTTCATAATATTCCCTTATTATTTGTGTTTAGTATAATTATCACCAGCATAATGGAGTATTTTACAAGTTTTGTATTAGAAAAAATATTTAATATGAAGTGGTGGGATTATTCCAATCACAAGTTCAACATTCATGGAAGAGTGTGCCTAGAAAATTCACTTATGTTTGGTGTGTTGTCATTAATTGTAATGCTGATAATACATCCTATTGTAGTTGATTTCATAGATTATATTCCTAAAAATATACTATTTATTCTTGGTATATCCATAGAAATTTATTTTGTTTTAGATTTAATAATTACAGTACACACAATTTTACAATTAAATGGTAAATTAAAACAAATCAACCTTATAATCAAGGAATTAAAAGATAAAAAGGAATACTACAAAATTATTACACAAGAAACCATTGAGAATAAACTTGAGACTTTGGTTGAAAATAGACTTGAGACTTTAGAGGATAGATTTGAAATATTAAAAGAAAGAGAAAATTATCGTTATGCTAAAAATAGAATTGAAGAACTTAAAAACAAGCTTAATACTCTACTATCTAGTCACAAATTACTTCATAGACGTATTATTAAGGCGTTCCCTAATATAAGCTCTAATAAGCATAAAGATATTTTAAATAAAATCAAAGAAGATATTAAATCAATCAAAAAAAATAAATAATCTAAATTATATGCCATATTATAATATAAATATTTATAAATACAAATAAGGTTTAGAATATTATTGATAATATTCTAAACCTTATTTAATATATTCTAAAACTTACTATTGACTTATCCTTATTTTTAAATCAAATCTTCTAGCCCATTAATACTTCAACAGCTTCTCTAAGTGTACTAACTTCTCCAACATTGCCAGGGAAAATTATATATGGCATATTAGGAAATTTACTTTCTTCTCCTGTCATCCATACTGGTATACCAGGTTTTATTTGACCCATTACAGTAGCCTTTTTTACTTTTAGTGCCTTAGTTCCAACATCACTAGATGTAATTCCGCCTTTTGCTATAATAAAATTTGGTCTTACATTAAGCATACCAACTATACTAGTTACAGCATCCGAAATTTCTACAGAAACCATAAGTTGTTTATCTTTATCATTCGTATCTAAATCAAAACGCTCACGTCTAGTATACACAGCAACAGTCTTTCCATTAGTTATTTTCTCTTCTACAACTTGTATAACTCTTTTTACTTCATTTTTTAATCCATCTTCTCTCAAAACTAAATGTTGATTAAACTCTATAAATTCTATAGGATGTTTACAATTTTTAAGTTCTTCTAGTTGTTGAGTAGTTTTATTTACATGTGAACCAACAAGTATAATACCTCCATTAGTATTATCTTTTGATACTAATTCCTCTTTAGTAAGTAATTCCTTATCACTTACACCTCCAAGTATCTTTGTTATAGCAGCAGCGCTTCTAAATATAAATTCTTTGCCACTGTTTACTGCACGTATAAACGCAATTGTAAATACCTTTACATCTACATAATCTATTGCATTTACAATGATTTTGTTGAAATTCTTTGCCATTTTAAGCTTTTCTGTTATCCTATCAATATTTAAACTTCTAAGTTCCTCTAATGAAACGTATGTCATATCACTAGATTTATATTCTCCATTTGTTTTTTCTTCACACCATTCTCCTATATCAGAAGATTTATATCCAAAAGATTTATCTTTTGCAAATTCAGTCATTCCCGCTGGTACAAGCATTTCTCCTTCTTTTACATAATGCACATTGTCTATCGTAAATCTTCCACCTTCTTTGAAAAATGGCATTATTATTTCACCATCAAATATTTTCCCTGATAATTTTTCCACCTCATTTTTCAACAGATTAGTTTCAAGAGGATAATGCCCCCTCATTGTTGAATCACTTCGGCTTATAATAATAAAATCCTTATTAACTTTTTGAGAAATATCCACAATATTTTTTGAAATTTTCTTATGCACTTCTGTTGTTTGAGAAACTGTAAATCCCCTTGAGTTAGTAAGTATAAAAAACATACTATTTTCTTCATCAAAACCTTGTTCTATGCTATTCTTATCCCAATCAGTATATACAGAAACATCATGAACTGTTTGTACTCCAGTTGGGTCATCATCTAATACAATAATTTTTCTATTTAAATTTTTAAGTTCATTTACAAGTAATTTATTTAATTTATCTTCATCTACGTTCTTAAAAGTATCGAGTATATCTATGTTAATTGAATTGACTTCTCTCACTAAAAATCCCCCTTTATGCAATTTATTACAGTATGCATATGTTTAATATTTATATTTTTTATAAGCCTGGAAGTGGTATAATACCATTTATAACACTAAGTAATAAAACCATTGCAAATGCTGTAATACCAGCTATTGTACCTCCTATTGTCCATGAATTTAAAGTATCTTTAACTGACAATCCACTAAATCTTGAAAGTACCCAGAATCCAGAATCGTTTGGAAGAGAAAAACCAACACCACCAGCACATATAGCAAGCCCTACTAAAACTGGTGACATCCCAGTTGCTAAAATTGTCGGTCCTAAAATTGATGAGGTAGTCACTAGTGCTACAGTAGCAGAACCCTGAGAAATTCTAAGTAATGCACTTAATAAGAATCCAAGTACTACAACTGATATACTAAGTCCAGACATAGTGTCAACTAAGAAGTTTCCTATTCCACTAGCATTTATAACACTACCAAATGCTCCCCCTGAACCTGTTATTAATAGTATCAATCCTGCTGAATCGGCAGCTTCAATAACAACATCTCCCATAGGTTTACTTATGTACTTCTTTAAAAATACTATTGCTACCAATATTCCAAGTAATATTGCTATATTCTTATCGCCTATAAAAGCAAGTATTCCACTCATTTTAGAACATTTTTCTAAAAACATACTAAATACATTTGATACAAGTATAAGAAGTATTGGGAATAATAAAGAAAACATAGAAACTCCAAAACCAGGGACTTTATTAGAGTTATCATCTTCAAGTTCAATACTCTCTTTTTCTTGTTCTAAATTTTTTTCTCTATTATTTTCGTCAATTGCATAAGCTGGATATTTTTCAAAACGTTTTCCATAAATCCATCCTCCTGCAAGAGCTGCTGGAAATGCAACAATTATAGAATAAAGTATAAAACTACCTACATTTGCATTTACATTTGCTGCAACAGCTAAAGGCCCTGGTGTTGGTATTACAAGTGCATGACCTACTATTGTACCAACGCCTAATGCACATACAAAAACCATAAGAGACTTCTTAGTTACTCTCGAAACATATTTAACTATAGGCATCATTATAACAAATGCAGCATCCATAAACACTGGAATTGAAATTAAAAATCCTGCTGTAGTTATAGCTAACGCACTATTTTTTTCTCCAGTTCTAGCCAACAATCCCTTTGCAATAGATTCTGTTGCTCTTGATTCTGAAAGTATATTTCCAAATATTATTCCAAGTCCAATTACAATACCAATACTACCTAATGTATTTCCAAATCCAGTTGATATTGTAGTTGAAATTTCATTTATAGGCATTTTAACCATAAATCCTGTAATTATTGATGTTATAAGTAATGCCAAAAATGGGTTTACTTTAAACTTGATAATTGACACAAGCAAAATTCCTATAGATATAATAAATGCTATCAAAAGTCCATATCCTGTAATCATAATCTTTTCCCCTTTATAATTTACTTTATTATCTCTTGACCTTATTTTTTCTTTTATTATGATACTGTAACTCTATCATCTCTGTATAATATAATCTAAATCTAATTTTTATAATACATATCTACTATATCATCAATATCTTTGCCATTAGTTATTGTGTTTTTTTATTTCAACACCTGCTAATTTTTCAAAATATTGAGCTATTCCACCATGGTCATCTTCTAAGTGTCCATGTACTTTTAATGTTTGCATAATTTCTAATAGCTGACTTGTCATAGGTAGTGGCACATCCAAATTATGTGCTGTCTGCATTACATTTTTTATATCTTTTAGATTGATAGATATTTTCCCACCTGGTTTAAAATCACGATTCATAATCATTGGTATTTTTGCATCCAATATTGTACTGCCAGCTAAACCTCCCCTTATCGCTTTGTACACTTTTTCTGGGTCTGCTCCTGCTTTGGCTGCAAGTACAAATGCTTCAGATACTGCTGCTATTGTAAGATTAACTATTACTTGATTTGTAAGTTTTGTAACACTTCCACTACCATTATCTCCAATTAAGATAGCTGAGCTTCCCATTATATTAAAGAATGGCTCTACTTTTTTATATACCTCTTCTTTACCACCAGCCATAAAAGCAAGTGTTCCATCAATTGCTTTTGGTTCACCTCCACTTACTGGCGAATCTATAAATTCTAAGTTCATTTGCTTTAATTTTTCTGCACATAACATAGATTCTGTAGGTGTAACTGAACTCATATCTACAATTATACTTCCCTCTCTTAAAGTATTTGTTAAACCATTAGCTCCAAATAATATATCTTGAACAATAGCTCCATTTGGAAGTATTGTAAATACAATCTCACACTCTTCACCTATTTCTGAAAGACTTGCATATTTTGCACCATACGATACAAGCTCATCTACAGCACATTTATTAATGTCATATACTAAAAGATTACATCCATCTTTTAGTAAGTTTTTGGCCATTGGTTTTCCCATTATTCCTAATCCGATAAATCCTAATTTCATTATATACCCCTCCATATTTTCATATTTTTGAAAACGTTTTTTATGATTTAAAGTATACTACACACCAGTATACCGGTCAATATAAAATATAAAAGTATTTATTTTAACAATAAAACACGATTTTTAGATTTATATAATAGATTTTACCTATAAGCATCATATTTAACGCATACTATTTATGTTAAATAAACCACACTATTTTTATATTATATTTAATCATACTTTATACTAATTATTTTTCTTTATATCAACTATTTTTATCAATAATTAAGTATCATTCAACTAAACCTTTATTTATATCGCCATATCATCCAATATATAATTTAAATTTCAAAGGATTGACCTTAATTTTACTATGTTGTATTCTTAACATTATATAAGTTTTTGTATTTTTACATTGTTTAGGAGGGGTAAAATATGGCTACATTTAAAAGATTACAAGAACAAGCATATGACTATTTAAAAGAATTAATACTATCTGGTGAAATAATAGAAAATGAAATATATTCTGAAACAAAGCTTGCAAGTGAAATAGGAATCTCAAGAACTCCTATAAGAGATGCTCTTCAAAGACTCAGTCAAGATGGTTTTATAGATATCATTCCAAGTAAGGGTTTTAAAATTCATCAAATCACAGCCAATGAAATTGTAGAGATATTTCAAATACGTTCTGCAATAGAAGGATTTTGTACTTTTTTGATTACAAGCCAATACAAAGAGCCTAGAGCAATTCAAACTATAGATAAATTAAAGTATCTTTTAGATAAACAAAAAGAGATTGTATCAAGTGATAAGAATTTAAACACATTTGCAGAATATGATACTTTATTTCACACAACAATCGTCTCATATGCTCAAAATACTGAATTTGATAAGATGTTCAACAGCTATATGTACAGAATAAAAAAATTAGCTCTTGATTCATTATCACATGAGGGAAGACTAGAAACAACATTAAAAGAGCATACAGATATTTTTAATAATATATCTAATGGATGTACTGAAGATATTTACAAAACAACACTTATTCATATGGAGACTCCTAAATACATCAATTTAGAAGATTTTTGTAATAATAAATTATTTTAATAATCTATTTACATTTACTAAAATGTTATTTATCTCAAATCAATTTCTTATTTATAAAAAATACTCTATAATTATAATGTAACTACTATTATTTTAAGGAGTGATTTTTTTGAACAAAGATACTGTAACTAATGAAACTATTGACAAAGATTATGCTATTGAAGAAGTTCGTGTGGCTTGTAAACATTTTGGTGATTTATATTTTTATTTTACCAAAGTATTAGTTGAGGAATTTGGAAATGAAAAAACTGCTGAAATATTAAAAAAAGTTTTGTTTGAAAGATCAGAAGAAAGAGCTATTTCTATGAGAGAAAGAGCCAATGAAAATGGAGATGAATTGATTGCTGACAATATTGCTAGTATAACTGATGTTCCATTTTTAGGTTGGGTTCCTGAATTTGAAGAGTTACACTGTCCTTATGGAGCTTCCTGGCTTTCACGCTTTGAAGAAAATCCTTGGTTTAAGCAGTTTGCATCCCTTTATTGTGATGTTACTGATACCACTGTTGCTGAGGTATTTACAGGAGATACATCACATAAAATAACAAAAAATATTCTATGGGGTGATAAAGTTTGTGAGAGAATATATTTTCATGATGATAATATATCTCAAGGTAAATATACTTACGGAACTAGAAACTGCAAGTAAATAATTTAATTTTTCTATATTTTTATACTATATTTTGTACTTTTTCATATAAATATTATAACTAGTCTTTTATTTTACTTTTGTTTAACTTAAAGATAATTTACTTTTAACTTCTATGAATTAACATATAAGTAATAAAAAATTTATCTTTATAAAATTATAGCCTTTAGGTCTATAATTTACATAATATTTATACTCTTTATAAAATTTTTTAGAAGCTTCTATTGTTATACTATAAAACTATCTTGAGAAAGGCTGATTAAATGTTTAATAAAATATATGAAAAAAAAGAATTTATAGTTTTTCAAGTTAAAAAAGGTTATGTAGTTTATAATACTAGAAAGAATTTTGAAGAAGGTCATACACACTTAAAACATTTTGAGGCAGCAAAGACAGCTATTGACTTAGCTATAAACAAAAAAATTCCTCGAAGTAAAGACGGATATTATCTAACTAGTTTAATTCGCATAAGTGATGATTGTTATTACATTGATAAGTTAAGTGAGTTATTATATGTCAGAGAACAAAAAGGTAAAAAAGAAAAATACTGCAATTCTAGCTATCAGATATAACAAGATTAATTGTCAAATATAAATATTTTTAAGCTTAAATATAAAGAGTATCAGTAAGTTTATTAAAAAATAACTTTGCTGATACTCTTTTCAATTCTAACATTATCAATTTAAATTTTAGCTATTATTCATGCAGATATTTTACTATTCAGATTCTGTATCTGCAAATTGGCTATTATAAAGCTTCTCATAAAATCCGCCTTTTTCCATTAGTTCATCATGATTACCTTGCTCTATAATACTTCCATTATTCATAACCAAAATCAAATCAGCATTACGAATTGTAGAAAGTCTATGTGCTATAACAAAACTAGTTCTACCATTCATAAGATTTCTCATTGCCTTTTGAAGCATCAATTCTAATCTAGTATCAACAGAGCTAGTAGCCTCATCTAATATCAATATTGAAGGGTCTGATATAAAAGCTCTAGCTATAGTTAAAAGTTGTTTTTCTCCCAACGATATATTAGATGCTTCTTCATTTAAAAACATATTGTAGCCATCTGGAAGTGTAGTTATAAAGTGATGTACATTTGCTACTTTCGCTGCTTGTATAATTTCTTCCTTAGTAGCTCCAAATCTACCATATTCTATATTTTCAAAAATAGTACCATTAAATAGCCATGTATCTTGAAGTACCATTCCAAACATTGAACGTAAATCTTCACGTCTCATATTTCTGATATCTACTCCATCTACTTTAATAGCTCCTCCCTTTACATCATAAAACCTCATCAATAAGTTTATTAATGTTGTTTTACCTGCTCCAGTAGGACCAACAATAGCTACCATTTGACCACTTTTTATTTCTACATTTAAATCTTCTATTAAAGTCTCACTTTCTCCATATCCAAAATTCACATGTTCAAATGTAACATTTCCTTGTACATTTTCTATCTTAACTGGATTTTCAACATCAGGAGTTTCCTCTTCTTCATCCAAAATTTCAAATACACGCTCTATTGCTGCAAAAGAAGATTGTATTACAGTTGATAATTGTGTCATCTGTGAAAGAGGCTGATTTATTTGCCATATGTAACGTACAAATGCTTGTAAATTTCCAACTGTTATCCCTCCACTCACTGCATATATAGAACCAACTACTGCTACTGCTGCAATTCCAAAATAAGTTACTAATGAAACCATTGGATTCATCATACTTGATATAAATTGTGCCTTAAATCCATTTTCACAAAGTTCTTGATTTACTTTTTTAAATTCTTCTATAGAGTCTTCTTCTTTACCATATAATTTTATTTCATTAAATCCAGTATACATCTCTTGTACTTTTCCATTTAATTTTCCAAGAGCATTTTGTTGTAATGAAAATCGCTTTTGTGATTTTTTTACTATAAACTTAGATACAAAATAACTAATTGGAATTATAAAAAGAGCTATAAATGCCATATATACATTAATTGTAAACATCATAGAAATTGCCAAAATTATTACTAAAATTGAGTTAATAATTTGCATAAAACTCTGTTGTAAGGCATTTGATATTGTATCTACATCATTTGATATACGGCTTAGTACATCTCCAAAACTATTGCTGTCAAAGTAACTAATAGGCAGTTTTCTTATCTTATTTTCTACTTCATTTCTTAAGTCTCTCATAGTATTTTGAATAGCATTTGTAAGTAAAAAACTTGAAGCATACGTAAAAATTGCATTAGCAACATATATACATGCTAAGAGTGCCAAAATTTTTACTACATAGTTAAAATTCACAGATGCTCCTGGTATTCCTTTTGCTATACGAATTACATCTTTAGTTAATTGTGTTATTATTAATCCCTCTGTTTTAGGAGCAATTGCATTCATAGTAGCTGCTAAAATTATACATATAATAGCTATAATAAATGAAAATTTATATTGCTTTACAAATGGAAGAAGTCTACCAATTGTTTTTTTAAAACCTTTAGACTTTTTCATTATTCCAATTCCTCCTTTTTCAACTGAGATGTTGCAATTTCATAGTATATTTCACAATTTTTCAATAATTCCTTATGAGTTCCCATTCCAACAACTTGTCCTTCATTTAGTACTACAATTTTATCAGCATCAATAATTGAGCTGATTCTCTGTGCAACAATCAATACAATTGCATCTTTTGTTTCTTTTTTTAGCTTAGAACGAAGTATTGCATCAGTCTTAAAATCTAATGCAGAGAAGCTATCATCAAATATATATATTTCAGGTTTTCTTATAATAGCTCTGGCAATAGAAAGTCTTTGCTTTTGACCTCCAGATACATTAGCTCCACCTTCACTAATTAATTCATCAAATTTTCTAGGTTTTTTTGATATAAACTCATATGCCTGTGCAACTTTGGCTGAATGTTCTAATTCTGATGTTCCTGCTTTATTTTTACCAAATCTAATATTATTTGCTATACTACCAGTAAAAAGCAATGCCTTCTGAGGTATAAACCCTATCTTTTTTCTTAAAGCCTTTAAGTCATATTCCCTTATATCTACTCCATTTATCTTAATACTACCTTCTGTTACATCATAAAATCTAGGTATCAAGTTAATTAAGGTACTTTTTCCACTACCAGTACTACCTATAAAGGCAACTGTTTCACCAGTCTTTGCAGTAAACGAAATATCTTTAAGCACAGAAGCTTCTCCATCTGGATAAGTAAATGTTACATTGTCAAATTCTATAAGTCCTTTATTTTCAGTATCTTTTACTCCATTTTTAGGATTTTTTATAAGTGGTTCTTCTTCTAAAATTTCCTTTATTCTATTTGCTGAAACTTCTGCTCTTGGATACATGATAAATACCATTGAAAAAAGCATAATTGAAAACATAGCATGGAAAAGATATTCCAAAAATGCAACCAATTGTCCAACTTGAATTTCTCCAATATTTATTTTTTCACTTGAAATCCAAAACACAGCCAAAACAGCTATATTTAATAATAAAAAGAATGCGGGTTGAGTAATTGACATAAGCTTAAACAATTTTTTAGAAACATTAGCATAATATGTATTTGTTTCTTCAAATCTTTTTGTCTCATAGTCATCATTCCCAAATGCTCTGATTACTCTTATTCCCGTTAAATTTTCTCTTGATATAAGGTTTAGTTTATCCAGTCCTTTTTGTTGTTTAGACGATATTGATTGAGAAATTTTTGCTATTACTGCTACTCCAATAATTATAAAAGGAACTGATATAGCTAATACCAAAGAAAGCTCTACACTTGTTCTAATTGTCATGATTATACTTATAATAAACATGACTGGAGTTAATAAAGCTGTTCTAAGAAGTATATTTACAAATTGTTGAATTTGAAATGCATCATTTGTAGTTCTTGTAATCATTGAAGAAATCCCAAATTTATTGTATTCAGTGTGTGAAAATTCTTGAGATTTTTTAAATATATCATTTCTTATATCTCTAGTTACTCCTGTTGATATTTTTACAGAACAATAACCCAATAATACACTACCTACAACTCCTATAATAGAAATAACAACTATTACTATTCCCATTTGTTTTATGTAAGTTGTGTTTTGATTTGCAATACCATTATCAATTATTTTAGCTATTATTGTTGGTATACCTAATTCAACTAATGCAAAACTAAATATAGCCAGTATATTTAATGCTATTAATAACTTATAATTTTTTAAATAATTTAAAATTAATTTCATATTCTACTCCTTTCTTAATTTTTGAGACAGTGTAATTATTATGTAGTAATGCCAAGCTTATGAATACTTGCTTTTATAAAAAAAGGAGAAAAGAGTTAGTGCACTCTCTTCTCCAGCATATTCTTTTTAATACACCCTCCGATAAGTCGCTTCTATGTTACCATATTTGACAAGTAATGTCAATTTATATATAATTTAAGCTTTTAAATACTTTATTTTATAAAATGATAACAAGCCAGCACATACTTTATACTTGTTTTTTACTATATTCTAATTTTACAAGTTGTTCTATATTACTAACCTTTTTAAGATTTAAGTTTGTTCTCTGTATTCCAGCTTTAAATAATGGAATTCCTCTACCTAATATTATTGGCAATACATATACAAAATAATCATCAATTAGATTATCTTTTGTAAATAATTCTACTATTTCACTTCCTCCAATTATCCAGATATCTTTCCCATTTTTCTCTGCTCTAATTTGCTCAATTAGTTTTTTAGGTTCCAAATTGGTATAATTTACATTTTCATTAACTCCACTAGTAGTCTTTGAATACACATAACATTCTTTCCCTTTATAAAACCATTCATTTGGGCTTAGTTCATTTATTATTTGTGTATATGTTGAATTTCCCATAATAACTGTATCAATTGTATCGTAAAAAGTATTATAATCTTCCTGTTGAGAATCTGAAGCTACTTCATCTAAAAAAGCTACACTACCATCTTCTTCTGCTATATAACCATCTAAACTCATTGCAATATAAAGTACCACTTTTCTCATATTTGCTACCTCCAAAATTTATAATATAAGTTTTTTATGCTGAAATAAAATTTTTACTTATTTAAAATACCCTATTAAATAAAACTCAAACAGTTTTAAGTAAAACCACAAAAATAAAACATTATTATATATACAGTTTAATAGTTACATAATTTGATAACCAATAAATATATTGAAAATTCTAATTAATCTAAATAAATATTGCTCTAACCTCATACTGGTTCTATAATATAATTAGAAGATATTTATATTATAAAATTAATCTTATCATAATATTTATTAATATCGTAAAATTAAGACCTGTGATTGATTTTATTTTTATTGAAAGGTGGTAAACAATATGAAAATTTCAGAAATTGCTACACCAAGCTTTTTACTAGATTTAGACCAGTTAGAAGAAAATATAAATACAATACAAGAAATTTGTACAAAGAATAACAAACAGCTTTGGCCTATGCTTAAAACTCATAAAAGTACATATATTGCAAAACTTCAAAAAGATACAGGTGCTACTGGATTTCTTGTTGGAACTCTTGATGAAGCTGAAGCTTTGATAAATGCTGGCTTTAAAGATATTATGTTGGCTTACCCTTACATGGGAGATGCAAATATAAATAGGGTAGTAACCATGGCTTCAAAAATAAATTTAATATGTGCTACAGATAATATAGAATGTGCAAGAGCTTACAGCAAGGCTTTTTCTCTAGCTAAAATTGAATGTAAACTACTTCTTATTGTAGATTGCGGATTACACCGTTTTGGTGTTAAACCAGAAAAAGTAGTAGAACTTGCTATTGAAATTTCAAAACTAGAAAGTATAAAAATTGTTGGAATAAGCTCACATCCAGGTCAAGTATACGGTTGCAGTTCTCCAGAAGGTGTACCAGATGTTTGTGTTCAAGAAAATTCTGCTATGGAAAAAGCATCTAAATTATTAACTGATAATGGATTTAATATAGATATTGTAGCTTCTGGAAGCACTCCAACAGTTGAAACTGAAGCTACTTCTAAAACTATCACTGCTGTAAGACCTGGAAACTATGTATATTATGATGCTATACAAATAGCTTTAGGATGTGCTACTGAAAAGATGTGTGCTCTTACTGTTGTATGTACTGTAATATCAAAAAATAGTGATGGATATTATTTAGTTGATTGTGGAAGTAAATGCCTTGGACTAGATAAGGGTGCTCATGGAAATAGTAGTATTGTTGGCTATGGTATAGTTTGTGGACATCCAGAACTTATTATTGATTCACTTTCAGAAGAAGTTGGCAAAATTAAAGTAAATGGAAAAACTAATATAAAAATAGGTGATAGGATAAGAATCATACCTAACCACTCTTGTTCTACTGCAAACTTAACAAGTAATTTACTAGGCTTTAGAGGAGATACAATAGAAAAAGTCATTGAAGTAGATATACGTGAAAATTCAAAACATATTGTACTTTAAAAATAAAATCATAATAAATTTATATTGATATTAACTAAAAATGAATTTAATTTATTGTTGATTTAAAGATATTAAAACAAAACATAGAAAGTTTTAAAAAAAAACTCTAAAAACATAGAAAATCTAAAAGAAGTTTACTACTATACTAGTAAACTTCTTTTTTAATTAACATATCATTTTTTAATTAGTACATCATCATGACATTATTATGTTAGTTTTATTTAATTTTTACATTAATCCCATAAAAGTAAGTAAAACTCTAACTATCAACATACCTACCACTGCATCAAATATAGGAACTGCTAATAGTAACATTCTATACTTAGTGCTAGTATTAGCTACAAGAACTATTCTAGCGTAATGACCAACTAGAGTACCCATTAACATACATGGCATAATCAAAATAGTTGCTTGTGATGCTGCAATTATACCTTGCGCAAATAAATTTGCGGCTGTAGCTGCTCCTGCTGCCTTAGCAAAGAAAGCCGCTATCAAAACTACGACTGATTCTCCAGGTAGTCCAAAAATCCCCATTACTGGACCAAAAACATTTCCTAAAATATCAACTATACCAGTCAATTGTAGAAATTGTACTATTACATACCCCATTATCATGGCTGGCAATATTTGTTCAACACCTATGTAAAAACCTTTTTTTGCGCCTCCCATAAATGTTTCAACAACAGTTTTTTTTGGTTTACTATTTACAATTGTACTTCCAGTATTTTGTTGACTCATATTACGCAGCCTCCTTATTTTTATTCTTTTTATTTTTTATATTTATAATTAGTCTAACTAGATTGGCACCAAGTATCTTACAGAATATCTCTATAAGTATTATTGGACCTAATGCCAATAATGCTATTGGCAAAAGTGGAGCTTGAGTATTTATTGTATTTAATATAACTGCTGAACCAGCATATTGATAAGCTACAAATATAGTTCTTTCATCATCCGTTATTTCTCCGCTTTCACATAATTCTTTTGTCATTATTGAGGCTACATCTGAACTAGTAAATGAAGATACAAATGCTATACCCGCTATTCCAGGTATCCCAAGTAAAGGTTTAAGTAATGGATTAAATATTTTTGATGCAGCTTTCATCCCTCCCATAGATTCAACTACATCAATAAGTCCTACAGCAAAACACACAGTTGGTATTAAAGTAAGTGCAAATAAAAAACCATCCTTTGCACCAGTTCCACCCTTTCCCATAAAGTCTACGCCATCTGAAATAGTACCAAATGAGCCAGTTAAGTTAGCAAAGTCTAAAGCTTTTAGAAATCCTTGACTCTCCTTAAAAATACCAGAAAATAGTATTATCAATACAAATAAAGACATATATCCTTTCCATGTTACCTTATTATCTCCAGCTGTTGTATCCATATAAAATCCCCCTTTTATATATCAAATTTATCTAAATTTAAAACAATTGTAGAAATCAATTTTACCCTTTCAAACATAGAATCTACTAATGCATATTCTCTTGAGGTATGATTCCATTCTCCTTTTACTCCAAAAGAACATATCGCAGGAACGTTTGCAATAGTTAAATAGCTAGCATCTGAACTTCCTCCAAGTCTCTTAGAATTTATTTCACCAAACCCATTTTCTTTTGATACTGTATTTACAAATTTGTGAAACTTCATAACATCCTCTGTAGTTTCAAATGGCATCATTTCACTTACAAAATCAACATGTGTAGAGGTTCCTTCTATGTAAGTATCTTCACATATTTCTTGAATTCTTTTTTTAACATTCTCCATTTCTTCTACTTTTTCAAATCTAAGGTCTACTTCTATACTACAATCTTCAGGAATAGAATTTGATACTCTTCCTCCTTTAATTATACTTACACTTGCTGTAGTCCCAACTTCAAGATTAGTCAATTTTTGTATTTGTAATATCTTATTAGCCATTTCTTCTATTGCATTTCTTCCACCTTCAAAATCATTTCCTGCATGTGTTTCTACACCTTTTACATTTATATTACACCCGATTCTTCCTTTTCTACCTACACATAAGCTATTATCTACCAACCCAGTTTCCATATTAAATGCACATAGACCACCTTTTGCTTCTTTTAATATAATGTCTCCTCCGTTTGAATCCTTATGTCCTATCTCTTCATCACCTGAAAAGACTATTTTTATTGGTCTATCTTTGTATCCTATCTTATTTAAAGCCTTGATAACGTATAAAGAAATTACTATTCCACCTTTCATATCTAACACACCTGGCCCATATGCTTTTCCTTCCATTATTTTAAATGGATTTTCTCCAAATGTACCTATTTCAAAGACAGTATCCATATGCCCTGAAAAAATTATTGGTTTCTTATTTCTGTTAGAACCAAGTGTACCTATTAATGTACTGCCATTATTTCCAGCATCTATTAAATCACAATCTAATCCTTCTTTTTCAAACTCACATTTTAATCTATCAGCCAATTTATTTACACTCTCTTTACAGTTTGTATAGCTTTCAATATTAACAATCTCTTTCCACAGTGAAATGATTTCTTCTCTATTCTCGTCAACAAATTTAGAAATCTCCTTTAAATATGTAATCATAATAATCTCCTTTATTTTTGAATAAAATTTTTTTCCTAAAAGCTGAGTTTATACTTTAGGAAATTTTAAAAGACTAGTCCTTAATTACAAAATAACACAATTATTTTCATCAGTCAACATTTTTTCAGTATATTTTTTATTTTCTGATTTTTCTTTTAATTTTTACTTTGTAAAATAAATTGACGCTTTTTATCTACTATTATAAAATGAGGTTATAAATTGATAATTAGTTACAATACTTTCGAAATTTTAAAGGAGGTTTTATGAAATATAAGATTGGCTTTTTAACAACATCTTATTTTATGTCAGATAACTTTAAACAAGCTCTCGAAGAATTAAAAGATATTTGCGAAATTACATACATTGAACTAAAAGGTGAAAATCCTTTTAGTAATTTGCCAAATATATATAATGAACAAGTAGATAATTTTGATGGATTTGTTTGTAGTGGTCTAATTCCATATAGTGAGCTTATAATAAATATAGAGGATATAAAGGTCCCATTAAGTTTCTTAAAGCTTGATGAAAGAGATTTTTATAAATACTTATTTAAACTATTAAATAGTAAAAGAGAGATTGATTTTACAAAATCATTTATTGATTTTTTAAGAGAAGATAATAACTATTATGACATCTATTCATTGATAGATTCTAAAAACTGTCCATATACAATTAGAGATTTCAATATTCCTCAACCTGTATATGACTTTAAAAAATTAAATGATAAATTATTGGAGATACACTTAGATTTATTAAAAAATAATAAGATTAACCTTTCTATTACTAGAAATTATATAATTAATTGTGAATTAAATAGACTTGGATATGATTGTATTTATATGGTGCCATCTACTGAATCAATCTTAAACACATTTAAATCTGTAATAAACGAAATAACATTAAAAAATTTAGATAAAAATAAATCTGCAACTTGTATAGTCACAATAAATAGCTCAGAGTATATAAATGATGACCTAATATTTAAAAATGATGAGATACAAAATCAAATATACAATACTATCTTAAATTCTTTATCAAGAAATGGGTTCTATGGAGTTCAAGTCAAAAAAAATGACATGAAAATAGAAATACATACTACTAAAGAAATGCTAAATAATATGACTAAGGATTATACAGAATTTTTTATTTCAGAAGACTTAAAAGAAATCAAGTATAGCTTAAATATTGGTTGGGGAATTGGCAACACAAATATTCATGCAGAACAGAACGCTCGTCAGGCAAATAGTAAATCAGCTTCTCTAGGTGGAAATTGTACGTTTATAGTAAATGACACTAATAATATAATAGGACCTTTATATTCAAATAAAAATTCTAATGACCTGGAAGAAAGTTCAATAGCTAATAAAGTTGCTTCTTTCATTCCTTTATCTAATGTAAATGTATCTAAAATTATGAGTATGATTAATGATAGAAATTCAAATAATGTATCAGCAGAAATATTATCAGACTATATGAATATAACTCTTAGAAGTGCAAATAGAATCCTAAGTATCTTATATAAGGCTGGTATTGCAACTATTGTAAACACAAAACTGGATAATCAAAGAGGTAGACCACGAAAAATATACAAAGTTGATTTCTTAGCTTTTTTAGATAATATGTAGAGAGATAACATGTAGAGATTGAAGTCTGAATTATTAGCTTTTCCAATAAAAATAATAATTTTCCACTGATTTTCAATAAGCAAAGTTTTTAAATATGAATATACAAAATGCCAGAATCCTCATAAACACTATATTTTTATCAACTCTGGCATTCTTTTTTATTTCGCTATCAAAATTTAAACAAATGATGCTAAAGTAAGCTTTTACTTTTATCTTACTTCATCAACATGGAAAATGTACCTTAGCACGTACCCTAAATTCTTTATGGAAAGTAAGTTCACTCCTTACTCATTTTTTGAGAGTTGCTTGTTTTTTGGTATATTTTATTCCATCCTACTAGTAATAAAATCATAAATACACAGGTATCTACAAAAAGAATAACTGTAACGTTCTTGACAATATTGTAGACAAAAAATATTGAGAATACTTCTACGGATAAAGCTACAAAACATAAAAAGTTCGTCAAATAATCTGCAATAGTATCACTATAGAAAGCTCGTATTTGTAACCATCTACATGTAAATGGACGTAAAATAAATCTGAATACAACACAAATAATTGGATAAGCATAAATAAATTTTTTATCTACACTATTGGCTACACCATTATTCCATTGCATAGGAATTTGAGTTGGCAGTTTTGGAAATGCTATGATTGCAATCAGTAAACAAGCAATGGTTATAATTCCCCATGTAATATTTCCTCCCCACATATATAAGAAACTTACAGAGTCCAGTTTTAAAGTATGTTTATTTTCATTCCAATATTCTGGTATCTCAGTTATATATTCTTCTACTTTTAAATTTAGATAACTTAGTTCATTAAATTTAAGCATTTTTTCACACATAGTTTTTGCATTTTCCAAATCATATATTTGAGTTTTGAGAACTTGTTCCTGTTTTTCAACAATCTCATATAAAGATATTTGCTGAAGTATAATATTACGAATATCATCAATAGAAATCCCTAATGTACGTAAATATGCAATTTTTTTGATGTCCTCTATATTTTCATCTGAATACTCTCTATAACCATTACTCTCATTACGAATGGGCTGAATTAGCATTTCTTTCTCATAAAATCGAATATTAGAACGTATTAGTCCAGTTTTTTCTTCAACTTCTTTAATTGTCATTTTTAAACACCACCTTTCGATTTATTGAATTACCTAATATCTTTCTTTTTTATTACTCTAAGTCTTCTTTAATGTTTTATTTCATTATTTGATTCGCCAATATTCCATTCTCAATAATACCACACTTTGTAATAATCTCCTCCTTGTGTGTATCTAAAACTGCTTGATTATTATATAAGATACAGTATAAACATGGTTTACAGTCAAGTATTTTTATCATTTTTTTGATTCTATTAAAAAAGGCATCGCAAATAAATGCCATGCCTTTCTATTAATTTAGTCTTTTCATATCTTTCTCAGTCCAAAAGTCAAATTAGCCTGTCTTATATTAAAATTGATAAAAGATATAACAAGTCGTATAAGATTTTCTATCATATTAAATAATTAATTGCCCACTTCTCACAATCCCAAATTTTATTAACTATATCATTATAAAACTCTGGCTCATGGCAGACTAAAATTATACTGCCTTCATATGATATTAAAGCTTTTTTTAGTTCTTCCTTTGCTTCAGAATCTAAGTGGTTTGTTGGCTCATCTAGTATTAATATATTACTAGGATTATTTATAAGTTTACATAACCTTACTTTAGCTTGTTCTCCACCACTTAATATAGAAAGCTTGCTTTCTATATGTTGATTAGTCAAACCACATCTTGATAGCATTTTTCTTATTTCATATCTTGTGTATGTTGGAAATTCATACCACACCTCATCAATAAGTTTTTTATCACTTATTTCTTTAACTTCCTGTTCAAAATATCCAACATTTTGTTCTTCTCCTACTTCAATACTTCCACTTATTGGTTTATTTATTCCAATCAAGCTTTTTAATAAGGTTGATTTTCCTATACCATTTGCACCTATTAAAGCTATCTTTTCTCCTCTTTCCATAATTAAATTTATAGGTTTACTTAATGCTGTTTCATATCCTATAACTAAGTTCTTAGCTTCAAATATCATTTTCCCAGATTTTTTGGATATTTTAAAGTCAAAGTGAGGTCTTACTTTTTCCTTTGATATACTTATTCTTTCTATTTTATCTAATTTTTTCTGTCTTGATTTTGCCATCTTACTGGTTGATGCTCTAACTTTATTTTTTGCAATATATTCTTCTAGCTTTGATATTTCTCTAATTTGTTTTTCTTGAGCTATTCTTAAATTTCTCTTGTTTTCTTTATACATCTTTTGAAAATTTTCATAATTACCAATATATCTTGTCAATGTCATATTTTCAAGATGACACACCACATTCACAACACTATTTAAAAACTCCAAATCATGTGATATCAATATGAATGCATTTTCATAATTTTGAAGATATTTTCTTAACCATTCTATATGTTCTTCATCCAAATAGTTTGTAGGTTCATCTAAAAGCAATATATCTGGTTCATCTAATAATAATTTGCCTAATAATACCTTTGTTCTTTGACCTCCACTCAATTCTGAAACATCTCTATCAAGTCCAATATGTCTAAACCCAAGACCTAGGGCAATTGAATCTATCTTTGAATCAATATTGTAAAATTCATTGTTATTTAAAAATTCTTGTATATTTGCAACTTTTTCAAGAGACTTATTTATCTCATGTTCATTCATTTCTCCCATTTTACTGTATATGCTATTCATTTCACTTTCCATATAAAAAAGTTCCTTAAAAGATTCTCTTAAAATATCTTTTATTGTATTACCTTTTTCTAGTTTAGTGTGTTGATCCATATATCCAACTCTTACTTTACTACTCCATTGTATATCACCACTATCTGGAATTAGCTGACCTGTTATTATATTCATAAATGTAGATTTTCCCTCGCCATTTTTTCCAACAAGACCTACATGCTCTCCTCTTAACAATCTAAAAGATATGTCTTTAAATAATGTTCTATCTCCAAATCCATAACTTATATTATTTACATTTAAAATACTCATTGTTCTATTCCTCTTCTTAAAATTTAGAAATTCCTCAATAAAATCATACCATTTAAATAGATTATCCCTCAAGTTCATAAACAAACCTGTACTAATTTTGTACGAAAAAAGAGACTTTGTTAAAAAGTCTCTTCTTAATTTTTTGTTATATAAATCTATCTTTAGAACATTAATATTCTATTTTCAATCACTTTTTTCTTCTCTGATTATTCGTCTTATACTATGCTCCGTTAAATAGTAGTCTTTTGTAAGTTCTTTAACAGAAATACCTTTATTGTACTTATCAAGTATTTCCCTATTTCTTTCTTTCAAGATATTTCTTGAACCACTATTTTCGCCCCAAGCTTTTTTATTTTCAGACTTTCGTGGTATATATAAATAACTACCATCTGTATATTCTTGAATTAATTCAAGTATCTCTTCTGGCAATATATTTTGTGCTTTTTCATACTTCATAATACTCTGCTCCCATCTACATTTTTAATTGTAAATAAAAGCAAAGACTGCACAAAAACAATTTAGCCTAAATATTATCTTTATCTATTAGGCTCTAAACAAAGTTTTATTGCAATTGTATTTTGCAGTCTTTGCTTAGAGCCAACTGAAATTATAATATCGTTACTCTCTTTCATATTGCAAACTCCCTTTCTATCTAATTTAAACTATTACATATCACTAACTTTAGCCATTATATCTTTTGTAAATCTAACAGCTTCGGATACATCTTGCTCATCTGGATGACTTTGAGACTCTTCATGACCTTTTAATTGCTCACGAATATGTTCATTTTCAGGATGAAGCTTTAGCATTTCTTCATATTTTACCTTTAAACCTTCTGCAATCTTTCCTTGGCATATAAATGACCCAACTATTTCATTATCTTTCGAAAAGACATCTTTCACTTTGTCCATAATGTTAATTCCATAGTTACCCTTTGTATTTGCTCCCATTGTTCCAAATAAAGCTAGCTTTTTGTTGTGAATATTTTCAAAGACTAGTTTTGAATTTTTATCACAAATACCCTTATCTACCCAATATCCCAAGAATATTATATCATATTTTTCATAGTCAACATTATTATCAGTTACTTCACTGATATTTTTAATTTCTTTTTCGCCTTGCATTGCATCATATATAGATTGAGCAATTTTTTTAGTATTTCCAGTTAAACTTGAATATAAAATTAAACTTTTCATGATATATCCTCCTATATGTTAAGTATTTATCTAAAATTTCTTAATACCATTAAGTTTTCAATTACTATAAGATTTTATTAATCTAATATACAACCAAATTGAGAATGTGTCTGTAATGCATCTGCACATTTTTTATTGCAGTAGCAACACTTCTTGATATCATCTACTCTTTCCTCTCTTACTTTCTGCAACCAATCACTGTCTGCCAATAGTTGTCTCGACATAGCAACCATATCTACTCTGTTATTTGATATAATACTTTCTATGAAATCTGGACTAGATAGCTTGCCAACACCACAAACTGGAAGGTTTGTGTGTTTTTTAACTTCATCAGCTAAATACAAAAAGCATCCTTCATCTTTAAAATAAGGATGATTATTAACTGGTATGGTGTCTTCTAATTTGGAATGATTTGCTAATGTTACATGAAAACTATTTACTCCAAGTGATTCAAATTTTTTTACAAAATTCTCTACTTCAGAAAATAAAACTCCTGCATTGCCATAATGAGGATTTTCTTGTCTAATTGCAAGTTTATAGTCTATTGGAACATCCTTTATATTATTACGAATACTACTAATTATTTCACTTGCAAATCTACTTCTATTATCATAACTTCCACCATATTCATCAGTTCTACTGTTGTATATACTGGATGAAAAGCTTCCTATAAGTCTATCTCCATGAATTTGAATCATATCAAATCCTGCTTTTTTTGCATTTAATGCTGTTACTCTAAACAACTCTATAATATTTTTTATTTCTTCTTTTGTCATATTTGTTACATAATCCTTTACTCCATCATCCATAATTTTTTTTATTTCATCATGTGAAGTAATTCCCGATTTCATAGTATTTCTGATTAAATTTATGTCATAATCTGAACAAAATATTTGTGCTGAAACTTTCGCCCCTGAATCATGTATTGCATTTACAATTTTTTTATACTCTCTAATTCCATCTTCATTGGATAAGCTTAGAGCCATTTTATGAAAACTAGGTCTAACTGATACATCTCCTATAGTAATTAAAGCTACTCCTGATTTAGCAATTTTACAAAGCTTGTTAATTCGTTCTTCCAGATTAAGACCCATACTTGTAGGTGCAAAAGATACTCTATTTTTTAATTCTAAGTTTCCAATTTTAATTGACTTTAATAAGTTGCTATACATCCTATTCTTCCTCCACTGTTGCCTTTATATCTTTTACTGTATGTAATTTCTTTACTAATTCTTTGTATTCTTCATCCAAAAACTCTTTTTTTATATTACTATCCCACTTTGAAAATATGTTTTTTATATCTCCCAGTACTTCTTCACCCTTATCTGTTACTCTCAATTGAAAAGCTCTACTATCATTAGGGTTTTGAATCTTTTCTATGTAACCATCTTGTTCTAATCTAGAGATAGTTCTTGTAGTATGAGCTTTATCCACCTCGAATTCCGTCGAAATATCATTCAAAGAACAATTCCTATTCTTATTGATATAAATTAAATAAAAATATAGACCATTCGTAAGCTTATATGGCTTTAGACATTTTTCACAATAAAGTTTAAAGTTCCTTTGTAAATAACAAATAATATACGATAAACTCTCATTCTGTAAATTTTTAAAATCCATTTTTAATTTCCCCTCTATAATTCTAATATAATATATTTGACTATATCAACTATATTATATTAAATACTTGATACAGTCAAGAATATTTTGCCTTATAACTGTATATTTTTATACTACCTTATAAAATTATCATAAAATATAATTCTTCTTTAGTTAGAATTTGTAATTTTTTATATACATCATACATAAATATATTTTATATAAAAGTTTATATTTTCAAGCAAATAATTTTTCGAAAATTGTCTAAATTCAGTAAAAATATGGTAATATATACATAAGCAATATAAATCTATAAAAGGGAGTGTTACATATGATATCTAATAAAATGCAAACTTTAGTTGCAAACAGCTCTGTTATAAGAGCCATGTTTGAAGAGGGAAAAAAACTTTCCGATATCTACGGAGAAGAAAATGTTTTTGATTTTAGTATAGGAAATCCAAGTGTTGAGCCTCCAGAAACTATTAAAGCAGTTATAAGCGATATTTTAAATGAAGAATCTCCAAATCTAGTTCATGGATATATGAACAACTCAGGATATGAAGATGTAAGAGATGCTATTGCCAGCCACATAAATAAAAAAAATGGATTAAACCTTACAAAAGATAACTTAATTATGACTTGTGGGGCTGCTGGTGGTCTAAATATCATTTTAAAAACTCTTTTAAATCCTGACGATGAAGTTATTGCTTTTGCACCATATTTTGGTGAATATAAAAATTATACAGAAAACTATGATGGAAAACTAATCGAAGTCCCTACAAACATAGAAACTTTTGAACCAGATTTATATGCTCTAAAAAATGCTATTACTCCAAAGACAAGAGCTCTAATAATAAACACTCCAAACAATCCTACTGGTGTTATTTATTCTGAAGAATTGCTAAAAAACCTTGGAGAATTACTAGATACAAAACAAAAAGAATTTAATACAAATATATATTTAATTTCTGATGAACCATATAGAGAAATAATTTATGATGATGCTAAAGTTCCTTGTATATTAAAATACTATAAAAATTCATTTATAGGATACTCTTATAGTAAATCATTGTCTCTACCTGGTGAACGTATAGGATATATTGTGGCTAATGGAGAAATGGATGATTTTGATGATGTTATGTCTTCATTAAATGTTGCAAATAGAATACTTGGATTTGTAAATGCTCCTTCTCTTTTCCAAAGAGTTATTGCAAGAAGCTTAGATGCAGAAGTTGATGTAAATATTTACAAAAAGAACTTTGACCTTTTATATAATAGCTTAATAGAAATGGGATTTTCTTGTGTTAAACCTAGTGGTACATTCTATTTATTCCCAAAAGCTCCAATTGAAGATGATAAAAAATTCTGTGCTGATGCTAAACAATTTAATTTACTATTGGTTCCAGGTTCTTCTTTTGGTTGCCCAGGACACTTTAGAGTATCATACTGTGTATCTTACGATAAAGTTAAGAGTTCTCTACCAGCATTTGAAAAATTATCTAAATTGTACAATTTAAAATAATTAAATAAATCTAATTACAAATAATTAGCTACCTTAGTGTAGAATTTTATATTCTATATTAAGGTAGCTTATAATTTTATAGCTTATATTTATATACCATTTTATACCAATGTACTTGAATATTGTAGCTTATAGTACTAGTATAAATTACAAGGAGGTGTTTGATTTGAAAAAAGGTTATGTTTATATAATACTAACTACCCTATTTTTTAGTTCAATGGAAATTAGTTTAAAGACAGTTACTAATGACTTTAATCCCATACAAATAACCTTATCAAGATTTTTTGTTGGTGGCTTAGTCTTATTACCTTTTGCTATAAAAAGATTAAAATCCCTTAGTCTTTCTATTACAAAATCAGATTTAAAATACTTTGCTTTTTTAGGTTTTATGTGTGTTGTAGTAAGTATGTCATTGTACCAGTTAGCTGTACTAAACACAAAAGCATCTGTAGTTGCTGTCTTATTTAGTTGTAACCCAGTATTTGTTATGCTTCTAGCTTATTTGATTCTAAAGGAAAAAATCTATAGGCACAATATAATTTCACTTATATTAGAAGTCATTGGAATTATAGTTATTATAAATCCACTGCACACAAAATTAACTTTTAGTGGTATATTCTTAACACTATCTTCTGCCATTATTTTTTCAATGTACACTGTTTTTGGTAAAAGAAAAACGTTAAAATTTGGTGGAATAGTTGTGACTTGTTTCAGCTTTATATTTGGTAGTTTAGAAATGCTTGTATTGGTTCTACTTACTAGGATTAATTTTATATCAAATATATTAAATAAAAAAGGACTACATGTATTTGCAAATATACCTATTTTTAGTGGTTATACCTTACACAACATACCTACTATGATTTACGTATTTGTATTTGTTACAGGTGTTGGTTATGCACTTTATTTTATGGCAATGGAAGCTACATCTACTAGCCTTACATCTTTAGTATTTTTCTTTAAGCCAGTAATATCTCCAATACTGGCATTACTAATTCTTAAAGAATTTATTCCTATTAATATGATTATAGGAATTCTATTGATAGTGATTGGTTCAATAGTTTCTATTATACCTACAATAATAACTCAATCTCATAATAAACATATTGAGTCATTATATAAAAGTCAGTAATAAATATATACATAAGATTAAATTAATTAGTTTTTCACGCAATATAAAAGAGATGCTAGCATACTAGCATCTCTTAATTTTTTTATATAAATTTTCTATTTTGCTAAGTTTTGTAAAAAGCTATAAGTTTGTGGACAAGCTGCTTTTAATTTACTATTTGTGTCTTGATTTAAGTAGTAATATGCAAATGCCTCAGCAAAGAATTCTTCTGGATATACACCTAAATAATTTACATTTCCTAAAGAACGCCCTTCTTTAGCAAATATTTGTTTAAATTGTGCTGATTTAGAAATATCATTTAATGCAAGATGGTCTACTGCGTGTGCTGTTTCATGTAATTCTAAGTTTATTGCATCATGACCTTTACCTTTGTTACTAAATCCTATTCTAAGAGCTACTGTACTTCCACCTAAACCAGGAACATCATCCCAAGTTTTACCAGTATTTTCCCATCCCTTAGGAACTACACCTTTTAAATAAGCATATTCTTTTTCATCTGTTAATTTTCCACTTAATAATTTTATTTTTAAGTTATCTTGTTTTAATACATTTAAATATTTTCCATCTATATTAGCAAGTCTATTTATCATAGCATTAGCTTCTTTTTTATCGTAATTTCCATTTGGAAGAACCACTATTTCACTAAGTGTTTCTTTATTGTTTTTTAAAGTTGCACTATCTGCATGTGCACTTACTGGAACTGAACTTATTAAAAATATTGATATTATAGCGATTAATAATTTTTTACTTGGTTTCATATTATTCCCTCCTTTGAGTTAGGCCGGGAGTAATAAATTTCAAAATAAAAAAGATACCCAAGAGTATCTTTGTATATACAAAAAGAAATTTTTACTCTTTTCGGCAACTGGCTGGCGTAGTTTATTTAAACTTTAGCCCCTATAGCTTTGCGTGACTAGGTTTCCCTAGTTTTGCCTCGTTTAATTTTATATTTATATTATATCTTATATCTGTCTCTTTGTCTATAGTTTTTTGGATTTTTCTTCTAAAAAACGATTGTTTTTTTACATAATACTCCAAAAAAAAATATCTTCTAACAATATTCTCACTTGAAAATATTGTTTTAGAAGATATTTTTTAATATTACTTATATTTTTATAATGTTAGGGTCTAATTGATGTTTTTCTTTCTTCTCAATATAATAAGTCCTACAATAGCTCCTAATCCTAAAAGTATTTCTACAGTAATTGTAGTACTATCACCTGTCTTTGGTGGCACTGGTGGATTTACTACAGTATTATCTTTTCCTGTATTATTCTTTTCCTGTGGCACTGGTGGGTTTACTACTTCTGGTATTGGAACAATTTGTTTAACAGGCTTTTCTATTACATCTTCTGACGGTGGTATTGGTGGATTTACTACCTCTGGTATAGGAGGATTTACCACGTTTTCTGATTGTGGTATTGGTGGATTTATTGTTGCTTCCTCTGTATCAGATGGTCTTGATGGTTTACTTGGCTTATCTGTACTTGGTGGCACTGGTGGATTCACTGTTGGTTCATCTGTACCTGGTGGTACTGATGGATTTACTGGAATATTTTCTTGTTTTACATTTTCTATATTCCCAATATCCACAATTTTACCAATATTTTTTCTATCAATTTCCACCTTTATTTTACCCTTTAATTTTTCATATCCACTTGGAGCCATTGTCTCCACTAAATAATATGTTCCTGGATTTTTGACACTAGATTCAATTATACCATCTTCATTACTAACTAAATCCTTAACTACTACTATTCCAAATGTATTTTCCAAATTAAATTTTGCACCTTCAAGAGCACTTTTATCTGAACTATCTACCTTTTTAGCTTCAAAAGCATATCCTTGTTTAGTAGTTTCTACACCAGGAGGACTTGAACCATTAATCTGAGCTACATTTTGTATGGTCTCCCCTACTTTTACATCTGTAAAATCTGCATCAAATGTAACCCAACCTTGTACAGGTTCACCTTCTTTTATTTGCTTAAATTCATATTTATTTACTAATCTTATAGTATTTTTTCCATCTTCAGCTTCTTTTTTAAGTTCAAGATTATCAGAGTATTTTATATTAGATATTTTTAATGTTGGATTTACTTCATCTAAAATATTTACTTGCCCTGCATCATAAACACCATAAGTTGACATGTTTATTTTATACTTAACTATTTGGTTATCATTTCCATCTAATACCTTTTTATCAACCTCTTTTTTGGCACTTATTAATCCAGAGTTCTTCTTAAAACTTATCTCATCTCTTTTATCTACTTGACTATTATTCGCATCAAGAACAGCTCTATTTGTATAACTATCTTCAATACTAATAACTTTTAATGTATATGCTATAAAGAACTTTGATTCTACTTCTTCTTCACTAAGATTAATTGTAAATCCAGTTATAACTTTTTCTACTTGCCCACTTTCATTTCTTTTTTCTTCTGTTTTATATGAAATATTATTTGCAATTTTTTCTTTACTCCAAGGAGTCCAGTCACCATTCATTGGAACTTCTACAACTCTAAAATCATGCCCAGCTTCTCCAGCAGTAGTTAATCTCATACCTTCTGGTATATTATCTGTTATAACCACATTACTTACTGGTGATTTATCATCATTTATTGAAATCTGATAGTTGATTACTTGACCTACTTGAGTAATATTTGTTGCTCCTGAATGCCCCTTAGTCAAAAGATAATCATTTCCTCTATCAAATATACTTACAATAGCATCATCTTCTTGAACTTTATTACCTGCAGATTCTAATCTAGCTATATTCTTATATTTGTTACCATGTTTTGCATTTTCATCACTAATTCTAGCCTTATACTTAACAGTATACGCTTTATCTATATCTCCAAAAGTAACTGAAATAGAATTTTCACCTTGTTCAATATTAAAATCACTTACTTCTTTTCCATTGCTTGCTACTATACTTACAGAATCTTTTATTAATGTCATTCCTTCAGGGAGTTCGTCATATAAAGTAATATCTTTTAATTCTTCTTCTTTTTCATTTACTTGTATAGTATAATTTACATCTTTATTTTTAACTGGCATAAATACAGTAGTTGACTCTCTTCCTTCAACAAGCTTCTTAAGTGTTCCTTTAGCTTCTTCAATGTCTTCTTTATCGCCAGGTTTTATTTCTATATCCACATCTCCATTTCCACTTTCTATCTTTCCAGTAGTTTCAATATGAATTTTGGCACTTGTTTCTTCATTAACTTTATTCACATATGCTTCTAATCCAATTTTTCCTTGCATTACACTTTGACCATTAGGTAATTCTCTAAATGTAAGCGTATACTCTCCATTACTCTCTGTTTTATCAAAACATTCACTTGTATAATCTAAATTAACTTTATTAAATACATCTGGAACCTTAAAAGTTATTGAGTCACCTGCTTTTATCCCTTTTGATGTTGGAGTATAAGTTAAATTAAATGTAATTTTTTTCATTGACTCTGTTTCTATTGCATCATTATTAATTTTTACGATAAATCCGTGGTCTTCATTATCTTCATTAAGTTCTTCTTCTAAAGTCTTAAGTAAATTTTCATCCTCTATCGAAGTTTGTTCTGGTTTCTTGTTTTCTTCTGGTTTCTCTCCTTCTGGAGTTTGCTCTGGCTTCTTACTTTCTTCTTGCTTATCTCCTTCTGGAGTCTGTTCTGGCTTCTTATTTTCCTCTTGTTTATCCCCTTCTGGCGTTTGCTCTGGCTTCTTATTTTCTTCTTGCTTATCTCCTTCTGGCGTTTGCTCTGGCTTCTTATTTTCTTCTTGTTTATCCCCTTCTGGAGTCTGTTCTGGTTTCTTATTTTCTTCTTGCTTATCTCCCTCTGGAGTCTGTTCTGGTTTCTTATTTTCTTCTTGTTTTCCATCTCCAGTTGGTAAATTATTTGAATTGCTTTGTATAGACCCACTGCCTTCTAATTCTGATGCATAAGATACAGATGGATATATTGTAGTAACTATCATACTTAAAATCATAATTAAACTGATTAATAATGCCTTTTTATTTCCTTTCTTCATATAGATTGCTCCCCTCTAATCTATTTACACTCTTGTAAAATTCCATAAATACCCAATATAATTTAACTTTTTTTATCAAAAAACTATACAAAAAAAGCTATGAAATAAATAAAATTTATATTCATAGCCGGTTGCACCATTGACTCTGTATACCCATAAGGTGCCCAGTAATAGGATATACTTCAACGTCTCTATAATTTTTTTATAAAAATAATTAAAAATTATTATATTCAAATTAAATACAGTTATATATCCATTATATTATGTCTATGTTTTATTGTCTATATTTTTTACATTTTTTTCCTTTATTTTTTTATCATCATTAAATAAAATCCTTGTCTACAACAATTACACAATTATAATCAGGATTCATCTCCTTAACTAGTTTTGTTATATCTGCTTTTAGATCTTCTTCTGACATACCTTTAGAAAATTCAGAAGGATTAACTACTATATCAAAGACTAAATTCTTCTTACTTCCTTCTCCAACTATCCTAAAATCATGCATAGATTTTATAAGGCTGTTTTTCTTAAGTATTTCTTCAAGTTCTCTTTTTGATGATATAACCTCTTCATCATCAAGGCATATAGGGTCCATATGAATTACCAAATATATATCCAACTTTTCAGATATTTCTCTCTCAGCAGTATCTATAATTTCATGAATTTCCATTATATCTATATTCGCTGGAATTTCTGCATGTATAGATGCAATGCATCTTCCAACTCCATAATTATGGATTATTAAATCATGTGTACCTATTATATGTTCATAAGATAATAATAATTCTAAAATAGATTTGACCATTTCTTCATCTGGAGCTTCCCCAAGAAGAGGATTTATAGTATCTTTTACAAGAGAAAATCCTGCATAAAGTATTACTAATGATACTACAATACCTACATATCCATCTATAGGTAAATCAGTAAATCTAGCCAAAATAAAAGATATAACTACACAACTTGATGTAAATACATCTCCCAAAGCATCCAATGACACTGCTTTTAATGCTGATGAATTAATTTTATTTCCCATAAATTTATTAAAGCGACTCAACCATATTTTAACCATTATAGATGCAATTAAAAGTATCAGTGGTACTAATTCAAACTTTATAGGAACTGGATTTGTTATTCTTTCTATAGACGATTTCACAAATTGAAGTCCAACCAACATAACCATAAAAGCTACTATTAATGCTGATAGATATTCTATTCTACCATGCCCAAAAGGATGTTCTTTGTCAGCTGGTTTACTTGCTAGTTTAAACCCTATCATAGTTATTGCTGAAGATGCCATATCAGAAAGATTATTAAACGCATCAGCCATTATAGCTATACTTGATGTAAGTACACCTATAGAAACCTTTACTATAAATAAAACTAGATTAGATATTATGCCTACTATTCCTGCTACATAACCATACTTATTTCTAACAACTTTATCTTGAACATTCTCACTATCTTTGATAAATGTTTTGACTAGGATTTTTGAGAACATGAAACTTACCTCCCTGTCTTTTATTTTATTAATAAACTCGAAACTTGATATCTTTACTCATGATAACACAATTTAGATATAAAATTCTTTAAACTTGTTCTATGTCAGTAAAATATTCTTAATTTTCTTTTCTTATAGTTAATATGAAGTAGTTTTATATCTCTGACTAAAATTAATAATGTCTAATAAAATTGGTTCTAGATACTTTATACTTTTATCTAGAACCACTTTTATTATTTTATACCAACTATTTTATTTAACATAATTGAACCAGTTTCTGGACTTTCAAATTCAATTGTAACATTCTTTATATTAGATAAATTTATATTTCTAAATTTTTCAAGTGGTATTACTGTATCACTTATTGGAGTATATCTTGACCAGAATTCCATAAACTTCCCTTCTACATATTCATCTTTTATAACTTCTCCTTCAAAATACTTCATAGCAGATACTTTATCATTTTCTACAATGATACTGCTTTCTTTTCCCTTAGAATCAACTAAGCTAAGTTTGAAAGAAACTACATTATCTTTATTATTTAATTTACTAGGAGAGTTTAATGCCCATCTAAACTTTAGTGCAGAATAAGCTCCTAAGTTATTATTATTTAAAGGTAGTTCTATTTTTCCACTTTCAGATTTCCAATCAACTTGTAACAAGTCTAAATCTTCGTTCACTCCAGTATTGATAAATATTTTTGCAGTATCTTTATTCAATCTCTCTGATTCAACCAATTCTTTTATATCAACATTACTTGAACTTATATTTTTAAATGTCTTTTTATTGAATAATTCTACAGATTCACTATATTTAACTTTATTTAAAGTCTGATATCCATACATTTTATAAGGCAATCCTTTTTTATTGAAGATAGGTGATTCACTACTATCAAACTCAAAAATAGATTTCATATAGTCAACTGCATAATTAGAGAAAAAATCTCTATGTTCTTCTTGTCCTAATTTCTCAGGATAAGTTCCATTAGTAGTCTGTGGCTTAGAAAACTCTTTTTCTCCTAAAACTGAGTTGTATGCATTATGATTTCCTCCCACTAGATAAGTTAGACCCAATGGGCTTTTTCTATTTTTATCTAAAGATATATCATAAAAAATATCATCTCCACTATGAACAACATCTCCATCATACTCTGAAACTATTATTGCTGTTGGTATATCAGGAAACTTTTCTATCGGACTATTATACGCTGGTGTAAGTGATATAATTCCTTTTATCCCTTTGAATCCTTTTTGTATTTGGTCTTCTGCTATTTTAATTACCCCTGAACCTGCTACAGAATGTCCTATAAGACCAATTCTATTTAAATCAACTTTATCTTTGAGGTATAACCCAAATCCATTTTTCTTACCTTCGTTTATGTCTTTAAAAATTTGTATATATGTTTGAGCTAAATAAGTTATTCTTTCATTTTCCACTGGTTCTCCATACTTAAAAGTATAATTTACTGAGGTATCAATAGATACTCCTATTATACCATTTTTTGCCAAAGCCTCAGTAAGATATTTAAATCCATCTTCAAAATCATTTTCTCCATCTCCATGTTGTCCATGAAAGATTAATACTACAGGTGCTTTTTCTTTTATATTTTCAGGTACTGATATTATTCCTTCCATATTAAATGGTATAGATTTACCTCTTATAACCATTTCTGATGTTCCTAAATTAAATTTATTAGTTTCAACCTTATTATTGCTATTTTTTGTTGAATTTATTTCATATGATATTTTTTCATTTGATACTGTATCCGAATTAGATTTATTTGTGCAACCCACAAGAAGAGAACTTATAACTATTATAGATAAAATTATACTGACCCACCTTTTAAACTTCATAAATATTTTCCTTTCTATATATCCCTTTAGATAAAATTTTTAAATTTTTATTAATTGCATTTATTCCTTAACATTCACTTATTAAGCTTTCTACTATTATAACCTATAGTCACTTTCTACTCATATAAATATAAAATAATATCACAAACAAATTCTCTATTATATTTTTCATAATACTAGTTATTTATATGCATCTTAATTGACAACTTTTATTTATTAAGTAGCATAGAAATATCTTATTTATAATCAAACCAACATATTTATAGCAGATTTTTTATATTAATTTATATCTAAGTAAAATAAAAAATTCTTTATTAACAACATTTTTAAATCAATAAAAAATACTCTATTTTCTACATATCAAAATTAATTCACATAATTTTTACTCAAATATCTATTCAAAACATAAAAAAATGACTTTTAAATATACTCATGGTAGAATAAAACAAATAAGTCAATAAATTAAAATTTGGAGAAAAATTATGTTAGGAATATATTTCAGTGGAACAGGCAATTCAAAATATTGTATAGAAAAGTTTTTGCAGGAATATGATATGACATCAAAAGCATTTTCTATTGAAGATAAGCAATTGTTACATCAAATTAGTCAGCATAAAGATATTGTATTTAGCTATCCTACACAATACAGCAACATACCTAAAATATTAAAGGACTTTATAATCAATCATCAAAATTTATGGAAAGACAAGCGAGTTTTTATTATTACAACAATGGGGTTATTCAGTGGAGATGGAGCAGGTATCTTAGCTCGTTTGCTTAAAAAATATGGTGCCGTCACTATTGGAGGTTTACATTTAAAAATGCCTGATAGCATTGCTGATGAAAAGGCATTAAAAAAGACTTTAGAAAGCAACAAGAAACTCATAACAAATGCAGAACAAAAAATAAAGCATGCTGTAAGAAAAATACAAGATGGAACTCCACCACAAGATGGAATCGGAATTTTTCATCATATAGCAGGTTTATTTGGACAAAGGTTATATTTTATTAATAAAACAAAATACTATTCAGACAAATTAAAAATAAGTGCTGATAAATGTATTGGCTGTGGAAAATGTGTAAGCCTATGTTGCTTGAAAAATATTGTTGTGAAAAATGGTGTTGCTATACCAGGAAATCAATGTACTATGTGTTATCGCTGTGTTAATAATTGCCCAAAACAGGCAATTACCTTATTAGGTAAACGTGTAATTGAACAAAGTAAAATTGAAAAATATCTATAATACAAGTTTCATTATAATTTAATTATGATGACTAATTAATTTAATTGATTAAAAAAAGACAGCTGACTATTTATCAACTGTCTTTTAAATTAATACTCCATTAAATAAAATCTATGTTATATAATGATTGCTTTTAAAGCACCCTCATCAAAATACATCAGGATTAATTTAAGTCATTTATTTTTAGATTTCCTTTGGGCAAATATAACGTGCCATCCCCTTGCTATGTTCGCCATATTCAATAGCTTCTTTTGGACATCGACATATACAAGCCATGCAATGAGTGCAATGATTTCCCCAGTTTGGCTTTCCATCATTAAGGTGTATATTTCCAAGTGGACATACATTTTCACATTTCTTGCAAGAAACACAAGCATCTGTCACATAAAATTTTTTAGAATGAACAAATACTGGATAAAATATATTATTGACCAATCCACTACTGAATTTAGCCTTAAATGTTGCTTTCGATTCTGGGAATGCTATATCAGTTCTAATACAGTGTATTGTAGATGATATTTTCTGCTCAGCTTGTTCAATCGTTACTAGAGCTTCTTCTTTACTTGGTGTACTAAAAAGCGCAATATAGTTTTCTGGCATGACTACAGAAGCACATCCTCTGTAATTCATCCCTTTTGCTTTACACAATTTCTTCAAGTATGTGCCTGAATTGCCAATATCAGCCCCACAGGTCATTACAAAATAAATATTCTTATTTCCACTAAGTTCTGTTTTCATCAACCATTCATGCACAATACGTGGAATACGCCATGCATAAGTTGGTACAACGATAACCCATGGTCTTTCAGATGCTAAATGAGAATAATCCCTAGTTCGAATTTTTTCAAATATATTCAATACTTCATTCTGAAGCTCTTTACCCATTCTTTTTGCTACATATTCACTATTACCAGTCCCAGAAAAATATACAATCATAATTTTAGCAACTCCTTTATAAAATTCCTATTTTTAAACCCATACATATTTTTAACTTACTTAAATACTCAGATATACTTTTTATTTGTATTTTTACTCTTTTAGTTCTCCTCAATATGTTTCGTTAATGTTCTTTAACCATTATATCAGACAAAATAAATATTGCGACATTGGTAAAGAAACTCTTTACCATTAAAAGATTATATATCATTATTTCATATCAAATACTTTTAAAATTATGTTGTTTATCAGTTTATATCTTCAAGACTCTTTACATCATATCAGGACTCATTTAATGGCAGTAAATTAGTAGCAATAATAATCTTTAAATCTCACGAATATTTTGCTAAATACCATATTTTAATGGTCAATCATCTTTTTAAGTATAATAATGTACCATACAAAAAAGTGATAAATAGTATTTTGAAATCACTTACACAAAAACAAATAAAACCGCAAAAGCGTAGTATTAATACGATTTTGCGAAATTTTATAATCTAATTTTTATTATTAAGATTTACTTTCTTACTATTTTTTACTGTTCTAAGAAGTAATTTTACAAATTCATTTGACAATAGAATAGTCGATGCGAATAATATTATCTTTATCCACATATCAAACCCTAGTGACACTGAATTGAAGAAACTTTGGAATACTTGGGTAAATATTATTTGAATCACCCCTGTCACAACTATTACTTGTAATGCTAATTTATTTTTAAATAGATTTGGTATTGTACTGTTTAATCCAAATTCTCTACAATTTAATGCATTAAAAAGAGCACTGAATGCAAATAATGAAAATATAACTGTACCTTGTTCTTCTGGAGTTGCTCCCAATATATTAAAAGCTGATTGTGTAAATACAATTGTAATCATAAGTATAGCATTTATAATAATATTAACAGACATAGACCTAGCTATTATTCCAGAATGTCTATTTATTGGCTTTCTTTTCAATACATAATCTCTAACAGGTTCTAATCCTAATGCAAGAGCTGGAGGACCATCCATTATTATATTTACCCATAATAATTGTATCGTAGTAAATGGCATATCTTTACCAGTAAGTTGAGATATTATAGCAATTATAAATGCTACTATATTTACAGTAAGCTGGAACTGTATAAATCTTTGGAAGTTTTCATAAATACCTCTTCCCCATTTTATTCCCTCTACTATTGTACTAAAACTATCATCAGTCAATATTATATCTGCTGCATTTTTAGATACTTCTGTACCTGAGATTCCCATAGCGATACCAACATCTGCTTGACTAAGAGCTGGAGCATCATTTATACCATCACCTGTTACGGCTACAACCTCACCACTTTTTTGAAGTGCAGAAACTATTCTCATCTTTGTATCTGGTTTACTTCTTGCGACAATAGATATTCCTTTTATTTCTTCTCTTAACTCTTCATCTGTCAGTACATCTATATAGGTTGCTTCAACTGCCTTTTTACCATCATTTAATAATCCTAATTCATCTCCAATAGCAGTTGCTGTATTGATATTATCCCCTGTAAGCATTTTTACATCTACACCTGCATTAAATGCCTTATCAATAGACTCTTTAACACCTGCTCTCAATGGGTCTACTATTCCTACAAAGCCACTAAATACTAAATTTTCTTCCTTCTCATACCCTCTTGGATTTCCGATTAAATTCAATTCTCCTTCTGAAGTTATTGCAACTTCTGTTCTAGATTTAGTCATCTTTTTATAAGCAAACCCCAATGTTCTCATAGATTTAATTTGTAGTTTTTTAATTTCATCGAGAATACCTTTTTCTATTTTAGGAGTTATTGGGACAATACTTTTTCCTTGTTGTACATAAGAACATTTCTTTAATAATACTTCTGGAGCTCCTTTTGAAAGTAGTATATCTGAATCCTCTTGACGAATTAATGTTGACATTTTCTTTTCTTCTGAACTAAAGGGGATTTGTGATATTAAATAAGTTTGTTTTCTCATTTCATTATAATTTTTATCGTTATGATATAAAAGTAATGCACACTCTGTTGCACTTCCAATATATTTAAATGAATTGTCTTCCTTTTCTATATCAGCTGTTGAATTCACTATACAGTTTTGTTCAAAATAACTATTACTTTGATATTCTCCACTACTTATATACTTACCATCAACATATGCTACTTCTACCATCATCTTATTTTGTGTCAAAGTACCTGTCTTATCAGAACATATTACAGAGACAGAACCTATAGTTTCACAGGCTTCTTTCTTTGTTACTAATGCATTTATCTTTGCCATCTTTTGCATTGTTATGGCTAAAGTAATATTTATCATAGTTGGTAAACCTTCTGGTACTGTTGCAACTATTAAAGCAATACAAACCATATATGCATTTTTAGCAGGCTCTAATGATTGTAAAAAAGATAAAATACTGCTTGTATCCAAAATTAGCATACCTCTTCTTTGCATTTGTATAATCATAAACATACATAATAATGTAGCTATTACACCTGATATACCTGCTATTTTAGCACCTAACTTACCTAATTTAATTTGAAGTGGAGTTTGCTGGTCATCATTTGATAAGTTCTGTGCTATCTTACCCATCTCTGTCTTATCACCAATATGAGTAACAACCATTATCCCTCTACCATATGCTACAAGAGTTCCCCCAAATACCATATTGATTTGTTTTGCGGGTATTGTATCTTGTTCAATTATTTCTGTTTTAGAATAAACTACCTCCATATCTAATATAGCATCAGCATTTTTAGCTACATCATCAGATTCGCCTGTTAACATATCTTCTCTAAGCTTTAGATTTATAGATTGTATAAGCCTTCCATCTGCTGGTATCATATCTCCTGTTTCTATATATACAATATCTCCTGGTACTAAATCATTTTTTGATATTTTAACTATCTTTCCATTTCTAAGTACCTTTACCTCTATATTCTCTGTTAATTTTGATAGAGCATGAGCAGCTTTTTTAGATTTCCCTTCAGTTATTATACCTATGGAAATACCAATAAAGATAGCTCCTAAAATACCTAATGCATCATGCAATTCTCCCACAAATGAGCTTATTACTGCTGCTCCTATAAGAATTAATATCATAGGTTCTGTCAGACTTTCCCCCAACTCGTCCCAAAATGTTCGTCCTTCTTTTATCGTAAATTCATTTAATCCATATCTAAGCTTCCTCTCTTCTACCTCATTATCAGCAAGTCCAACTTCTGGATTTGTCTTTAAGTATTTTAAGACTTCTTTGGTAGGTTTATTATAATACCTCATAACTTTATCCCCCTTGTTAATTATCTATAGAGAATTATATGCTTATGATAGCTTGTATATTACTTTTCAAAAAAAATAAGGAGTTGTCTCAAAATTGATTTTTTTCTAATCAAATTTTAAGTTCAACTCCTCTGTTGAATTTTTATAAGCTATTTTTTACTACTTCTTTTTTAATTAATATTCTAGATTTTAATATTTAAGAAATTTGAGTACAAGAGGTAAAGCATATGTATTTTAAATAAAATTAATTTATCATTACACTAAAAAATTACTTTTTATAATAGCTAAATCCTTCACTTGCCATATAGCAAGCAACTAGATGATTCTGTTTATGTTCAAATAATTCAGGCATTTCTTTTCTACAATATTCTGCTGATACTGGACAACGCTCCACAAAAGGACATCCTTTTTCAGAATTCGAAAAAATTTTGACTTCGTCTTGTACATCTACTTCTTCATGTAGTATATTTCTGCTATTCGGATTTGGAGTCAAAACTGCACGCAAAAGCATCTGTGTATATGGATGTAAAGGTGTATTGTAAACCGCCTCAGCATTTCCAATTTCCACGATTCTACCAGCATACATCACAGCAATCCTATCAGAAATATAACGTACCATGCTTAAGTCATGTGAAATAAATAGATAAGTAAGACCAAGCTCCATCTTTAACTTATATAAAAGATTTATAATCTGACTCTGAATAGAATTATCCAGTGCTGACACTGGTTCATCACATATAATAAAATCTGGCTGAACCACGAGTGCACGTGCAATACTAATTCTTTGTCTTTGCCCTCCTGAAAACTCATGTGGGAAACGTCCTGCGTGTTCTCTCAAAAGCCCAGTCATTTCTAACAATTCATATACTTTTTGTGTTCTTGTATTTTTATCCAACATCCCATGAACCTTCAAATTTTCTGCAATAATAGATTCTACTGTCATATGTGGGTCTAAAGACATATATGGGTCCTGAAATATCATTTGTGTATGTTGTGCAAATGCCTTTCTTCTACTTTGTCTATGTAGTTCTAACTTTTTGCCTTGAAATAATATTTCACCTTCGCTTGATGGATATACACCCATAATAACGCTTGCAAGAGTTGATTTTCCACAACCAGATTCTCCAACAAGCCCTAGAGTTTCACCTTTATAAATAGTTAGGTTCACATGATTGACAGCAATATTTTTGCGCTTTCTTCCTAGAGGGAAGCTCTTGGATACATTATTTAATTCAAGTAATTTTTCCATCATCCAATTCCTCCTTTGGAAAACTTTCATGCAGACGCCAACAAGAAGCACTGTGACTATTTGAAACCTCAAATAAAGGTGGCTCTTCTCTCAAACAAATCTTCATACAATATGGACACCTCTTTGAAAAAGAACAACCGACTGGCAAATCAGATAAGTTTGGTGGACTTCCCAATATAGATATGCGTTCCCCTATACCACCTGATGTAGGAAGTGTTCTTAACAGTGCCTGTGTATATGGGTGTGTTGCTCTATTAAAAAGTTCTTTCACACCACTTTCTTCCACAATTTTTCCAGCATACATCACTGCTACACGGTCTGCCAAGTTTGCTACAACACCAAAATCATGAGTAATCAAAAGTACAGCTGTTCCCATCTCTTTTCTAATTTTAGCAATCAATTTCAAGATTTGCAGTTGTGTAGTAACATCAAGAGCTGTTGTTGGTTCGTCTGCAATAAGTAGTTTAGGATTGCATGCCAAAGCCATAGCAATCATTACACGTTGTTGCATACCTCCTGAAAATTGATGAGGGTACTGTTCTGCTTGTAGTTCAGCATTTGGTATCTGCACCATTTCAAGTAATCTAACTGCCTCTTTCTTACAATCAGATGATGACATTTTCTCTTTTCTATATAGTGACTCTGTAATCTGCTTACCTATTTTCATTGTAGGATTCAAACAGGTCAAAGGGTCTTGAAAAATCATACTTGCTAAAGTACCTCTTATTCGTTCCATCTCTTTTTCTGATGCATTCAAAATATCAAAATTGAGAAGTTTCAATTCCTCAGCCATAATTTTAGCTGGTGGTGAAGGATTTAGTTGCAAAATTGACTGTGCCATTACACTTTTACCACAACCACTTTCACCCACTAACGCAAGAATCTCGCCACTGTTCATGGAAAGCGATACACCTCGAACTGCATTTACTGTTCCTTCGTACATATCAAAAGATACATTTAATTCCTTAATTCTTAGAATGTCGTCCATAATAAGCAGACCTCCTTAATCTAGGATTTAGAGCATCTTGAAGTTGGTCTCCCAAGAGATTGAAAGAAAGCATTATCAGACAAATAAATAATCCTGGCACTACAAGCCTTGCTGGATAAGTCTGAAAAACAGCAACACCTTCATTTGCCATAATTCCCAATGATGGATATGGTGGTGGAACTCCCATTCCCAACATTGATAAGAATGCTTCTGTAAATATAATTCCTGGAATGCTCAATGTCATGTGTACAATTATAATACCTAACATATTAGGAATTAAGTGGAAGAAAATAATCCGTCCCATACTTGCTCCCATAATTTTTGCAGCAATTATAAATTCTCTCCCCATAAGAGAAACCACCTGTCCTCTTACCAATCGTGCCATACTAGTCCATCCTACAAGGGTATAGGCAATAATCAAAGTTCCAATTCCCTGTGGAAGCACTGCCATAAGTAAAAGAACAACAACAAGGTATGGAATTCCACTAATGATTTCCAATGTACGCATCATTACATTGTCAACCATACCACCTATATATCCAGAAATACTACCATATACTACTCCTACTATGCAGTCTATGATAGCTACCACCCCTGCTACTAGAAGTGATACTCGTGTCCCATACCAGATACGTACAAAAATATCACGCCCAAGATTATCTGTACCAAAGATATGAGTAAAACCACTACTTATATCTTTACTAAAAAAGGAGTTATTTGCATATGCCACATTCTGAGATGAAAAATCAAAATTACAAAATATTGGAAAAAATACTGAACCTATCATAAGAATAAGTATCATTATAAATGATACTACTGCAATTTTATTGTGGCGTAGTATGGATATGGTCTCCCTTGCAAAACTCATAGAGGGATACACCTGTTCGTTATTAGTCATATCTGAATTACAGCCATCAATAGATGAAAAATCTTCATGAACAAGTACTCTTTTACTACTATCTATTTTCCTCACCTCCTAATCTCACGCGAGGGTCTATACAGCTGTTCAAAATATCCACGATTAGATTACACAACACAAGAAACATACCAAAAAATAATGTTGTTCCTATAATCACTGGATAGTCATTGGCCTGTACTGAGTCCACAAAGTATTTTCCAAGACCTGGAATAGAAAATACATATTCTACAGCAAATGTCCCAGTCAACAGAACTGCTGTCATAGGACCAAGAACTGTTATCACTGGCATTAATGCATTGCGTAGACAATGATGAAGGATAATATCTTTTTTCTTGATTCCTTTCACTTTTGCGGTACGAATATAATCCTGCCCAAGTACATCAAGCATACTAGAACGCATTAATCTTCCAATACTTGCCATAGAGCCAAAAGCTAGCGCAAATGCAGGTAAAATCTTGCTATTTTCACTCCCCCATCCTATAATTGCAAAAAAATGGATACCAGTAAATTGAAACAACACAATTCCAAAAAAATACTGCAACAAAGCACCAATAATAAATGATGGAACAGACACCCCAAGAAGCACCAAAATCATCATCAATGTGTCCCACTTTGTCCTATGCTTCAAAGCAGCTGTAATACCTGACAAAAATCCCAAAATGATTGCAAAAATCAAAGCCCGTATTCCCAGTTCTAAAGAAACTGGGAATGCCTGGGCTATAATATCTGTGACTTGACGACCAGAAACAATTGAAGAACCAAAATCTCCATGTATCAAATTATTCACATATATTCCGTACTGCTCTAATACAGGTTTATCTAGACCATATTTTGTGGCTAAAGAAGCTTTTATCTCAGGATTAATTACCTTAAGTCCAGAAAAAGGGTCTCCTGGAAGCATCTGCATCAGTAAAAATGTAATGGAAATCAAAACCCATACAGTAAGTACCGCATAAATAAGTCGCTTAGCGATATACCTCATTTGTAAAGACATATTGTCTGCTCCTGTCATGTTTTTTATTTACTTAATATGTGCATTTAAAACGTTAAAGAATTGAAATGGTGTACGTACTAGACCAACTAGTTTGTCAGAAACTGCATAAGTAGTACATGTAAAATACATCGGTCCTATAACCATATCATCCATTAGAATTTTTTCTGCCTGTATCAGTATCTCTTGACGCTTTTTAGAATCACTCTCATGAGTTGAATCCTCAATCAACTTATCATACTTTGGATTGGAATACTTTCCATAATTGTTCATATTTTCTGTTGTATAGTTCTCCAAAAATGTAATTGCATCATTCTCAGAAGGACCCCAAGCATCCACTGCAAAACTATAATCACCATTTCTTTTTGCTTCAGACAAAGCTTTGACTGCTGTAGATTTCAGTTCTACATCCAGTCCAAGATTTTCTTTCCATTGTTGTTGCAAGTAGGCAGCCTGATTCTGATTATATGTTGTATCTGATGTCCAAAATACAAGTTTAATATCTTTCTTTTCTATCCCAAGTTCTTGAAGTGCCTTGTCAAGGAATTCCCTTGACTTATCTTTGTCATACTTAAATAAGCTACCACGTTTTTCTGCATAACTTTTACCATCAACACCTTTTATAACACCTGGTACAAGACCATTGGCTGCTATAGAACCATCATTAATTACATTATTAAGTAGACTTTGTACATCAATAGAATAGGCAAGTGCTTTTCTTAGGTTTATGTTAGAAAGATACTCATTTTGTGTATTAAAGCTTAAATACCAAGATCCTCCATCTATATAGGATTGAATAGTATCTTTACTTTTGTCTCTCACGAGTTTAATTTGTTCGTTATATAGGTTACAAAGGTCAATTTCTCCAGCAGTAAATGCATTCAAACTTGTATTTGCATCTCCTATCATAACCAACTTAACTTTAGGAATATTAATTTCTGATGCATTATAATATTCTTCAGCCTTCTCCATTGTAATATGGTCATCATGAACCCATTCTGTTATTTTATATGCACCATTTGTTACCATTTTATCGGCCTCTTTAGCGTACTGTTTATCACCAATTGCCTTATAAGCCTTTTTATTTATTGGCAAAAAATATGGCTGTGACAAATAAAACAAGCCATTAGTCATTGGATGAGACCATTGAATTTCTAATGTATAATCATCTAATACTTTTAACCCAAGCTGTGATTCGTCAATCTCACCCTTATAAAATGCTTCTCCATTTTTAATATTCTTGTATATATACGAAGCAAATATACTTCCAGTAGAAGGCGTCATCTGTGTCACCCAGGAATAGTAAAAATCATTCGCGGTTACTGGGTCTCCATTTGACCATTTTGCATCTTTTCTTAGATGCATTGTATAAATAGTGTTCGCATCATTTATATCCCAACGTTCTGCTAAATCAGCCACTGGCTCATCCTTCTCATTCAACTTTGTGAATCCAGCCATGCAATGATAGAGAATACTTTGTGCAATAGTATCACTCATTCTCATTGGATTCAATTCTGTTGGCTCAGATGTAACATTTAACGTTACCATTTCTTTTCCTTGAGTCCCCTGAAAAACTGAGCCTTTTATTGCATCTCCTTGAGTAGGTGTGGAACATGCCACCAAATTTAGTGCAAGTATAGCTACTACTAATAATGTTATAATTTTTTTGTATCTCATATTTTTCTCCCTCTAAATAATTAATTCATATAATTCCTAACAATCATCCTGCACATCCAATATCATATTAAATGAATCAATTGACATAGGTTTATAATAATAATAACCTTGAACCATATCACATCTATACTCTTTTAAAGACTCTATATGTTCTTTAGATTCTACACCTTCAGCAATCACTTTCATATTTAAAGAATGAATTAAATCTATAATAGTCTTTATTACTAAACTACTATTGCCATTTAAGTTATTTAAAAAAAACTGACGGTCCATTTTGATAATATCAAAATGAGCATTAAGTAATACATTAAAAGAAGAATAACCATCTCCAAAATCATCTAGTGAACATGTAAACCCATATTCTTTGAAATCAGATACTACTTTTTTTAAACGTTCAGTATCATTTAAAGAAATTGATTCCATAAATTCAATTTCAATATAGTGCTTTGGAATATCATATTTTTCAAACACATCAATGTAATTTTGAACAATCCCTGGGTCATAAAAATGTGACTTTGAAATATTAAAACTAATTGGCACAACTTTCTGATTGTTTTTTATTCTTGTATCCAAGTACTGACACATTTGTTCAAAAGTATCAATATCAATTAATTTAATGTAGCCATTTTGGTTTAAAATAGGCAGAAATTTATATAATGGGATGCTGTTTCCATCTTTATCAAACCAACGAAGTAATGCCTCTGCACCTATAACCTTTCCATTTATTAGACTGATTTTGGGCTGTAAGTACGTGACAAATTCATAACCTTTATATGCATCTGCTGTCTCTATTTCCAGTTTCATACGGTCCATATAACTATTATAAAAAGAATCACCATAAAGTTCTATACAAGAACTTCTATTAAGTAAAGCTTCACTTTCTTTCCTACACAAATTCGCATAATTTAGTGCATCATAAAATGAGACTTCTGGGTTAATAATCACATAAATACCCATAGACATAAAAAGATTTCTATAAATCCGCTCATCATCTATACGATATAATATGTCAATTAGTGGTATCAATCGTTCATATATAAGATAGTTAGAATCATCACACCTTACTAAAAAAGCAAAGTTATCCGCATATAAATATGCAGCGTACTCCTTTTCTTCTAAAAATGTGGTTATTTTTTGAAAAACCAATGTCAGAATTTCATCACCTGCTTTACTTCCATACTTTGTATTAAAATAGCGAAAATTTTTAATGTTCAAGTGTATTAAAGCATATCTTTCATCACTACCTTTTATCTTACAATATTTTTCCAAAATATATGAAGTATCATACATATCACGCTTTAAGGTGCTATTATTTTCCGTTTCCATTACGATTGGCTCCTTTGTTTATAAATTGTATATACATTTCTTCCCTTATTTTTGGATTGGTATAAGGCTAAATCAGCATTTTTAATAAGAGTTAATTCATCACAACCATGCATATGTATCTCATTATATATCCCAAAAGATAAAGTGAGCTGTTTGGAATTTTTACTTTTTAAATGTACAATATTTTTGTCTCTCAGCTCTTTTTGAACTGATTCAACAAATGTAATAATTTCATCATCACTTCTATCAACAAATATACAGGTGAATTCATCTCCTCCATATCGTGCAGCAAAAGCATTGTTTGGTAAGTTCTTCTTTAATAAAGTAGTAACTTCTTTTATTGCCTCATCACCTTTTAAATGACCATAGTAATCATTATATTCTTTGAAAAAATCGATATCAACCATAACATATCCAATGGATAAAACCTCATCATCTTGGATTAATTTACTTATAAGTTTACTACAGTATCTTCGATTATAAATTTTTGTAAGTTCATCTATATCTGCTACTGTTTGTAGACTAACTTGCTTTTCCAACATAAGATTCTGTTCTTTTTCTCTTTCATAGAGAGAAAGAAGACTTTTGAAGCTTTCGCCCATTGATATCTTACTGTCCATTTCTCCTTTTAATATGGTTTCATAAAAAGTTTCATAAAGTTCATCAGTTTCATGCCCAAATAGAATTGAATATTGAACATGTAATTTTTGAATTTGTATCATTATATTTTGATTCGTATTTTTATACAATGTGTCTAATTGGTTTAAGCACCATGCTGCATCTTCTTCTCTTTTCAACAAAAGCAAAAATTCCATTAAATATAAATAAATGGATTTCAGTAAAAACGCTTCTTCCTTATTTTTAATCAACTTATTTATCAAACTATCTATTTTATGTAACGCTTCTGTTTCCTTATTTTCTAATAATAAAAGACGTATTTCTCCTTCCATAAATAATAAAGGTAAAATGCCAACTTCACATTTTACGCTTAAACATTTTTCATGATACTTCAGGGCTTTATCTAATTCTCCTTGAACACAAGAAAGGTGTAATAGATTCACAAGTATAGACTTGTAATAAAAAAGCACACTTTTTATAGGAATATCTTTTATAACATCTAATGCTTTTGTATAGAATTGCTCTGCAATTTTATATACACCACTTGTGTAAAATATATCAGCAATATTGTTATAGAAAATAGCACATGATTTTTTATCTTTAATTTTATAAGCAATTTGGATTCCTTCTAAATATATAGTAAGAGCTGCTATTTCGTCACAAATAGTAACATTTCGCAAGCCCTCTATTTTAAAATATTCAATTAAAACATCAAAATAATTTTTATTCTCAGCAATTTCTCTTGCCTTCTCTGAATGAAAATTATAAGCATCTACATCCCATTTCATTTGAAAATATTGTGCCAAATACACATGAGCCAATGCTTGTCCATAGAAGTAGTTTAACTGTTCTGATATCATTAGTAACCTATCACAATCGTGTTTATTAAACCTAGAATTATGCTCAAAACGACACTGAATTCGATCAATCAGCAATTGAATTTGTTCAAGTGCTACATTATAGTTATTCATTATGCACCTCTTCCATAGCAATTATTGATTTAGCATTATTTCTACCATTATTCTTTACATCATATAGTGCTTTATCTACTTCATCAAATAAATTAAGTACATCAACTTTAGTTGAAACTGTCTTATTACCATATCCAATTGACAATGTTATTATTTTTTCACATCGTGAATGTATATGTTCAAGACTTTTTTCTTTTATTGCTTCTTTTACTTGATTAACATATTCAGCCATTTGTTCAAAATTCAAATCCCAGCTAAGACAAACAAATTCATCACCACCATAGCGAAAGACTGCCATTTGTTCATTTGCCTTTTCTTTCAAGCTACTTGCTACTTGTTTTAATATTTCATCACCTTCCAAATGACCATAATAATCATTGTATTCTTTAAAGTAATCAATATCAAATATTGCAAGACCAATATTAGTATATCTATTACTATTGAGAATTTCATCTTGCTTAATATTAAAATAATAACGATTGTATACATTAGTCAATTCATCATAATTTACAAGGTCATATAATTCTTCTAATACTTTTTTTGATTGAGTATACTTAGTATAAGTGTCATTCAATTCAATTTTTGCACGTAAACCTTCTACTTTTAATAGATTTACTTGATTTTGTGCTTTTAAATATAAATCATAATACTCGTGGTAATGGTAATATAATTCTTTTTTTGTCTCAAATTTCTGTGAATACTTAATATTCAATTTACATAATTTCAATAAAGGCTCTGGTTCATCTTCTTTTATTAGCTCTTGTAAGGATTGTAATAATTCACTTGATTTTACTTTGTTTTTGATAGATATCATTGCTTCTAATGCATTCATCAAAAATTCTATGAGATAAACACGATTTGGAAAAGTCATAAGTCCATCATTCTGCATTTCCTGTAGATAATATAAACTCTTTTCTTGATTCTGTATCTCTGCATAATAAAGCAAATATGCATAATCAACATATATTTTTAAATCTTTCTCTTCGAAGGGAAGTAAACTCAATTCTTCAATAGTTGATTTCATCAATTCAAGCTTACCTAATTTTAAATATATATTAATGAAATTAATTAACAGCATTCGCAGAAAACGTGGCTTCGTATCTGGCAAAGAACGCAATACTTCCATTGATTTATCTAAATAGAACAGTGCTTCATCATATAATTCATAGTCCAAATAATAAGCACTAATATTCCCATAATTTATACCAATGCGATGTCTGATGTCTAATCTTTCAGAAACATCCAATGCTTTTAAAGTGTATCTAAATGCAGACTGTTTATCATATGAATTTAAAGAAAGTAAACTACACAGTGCATAAAATTTTTCTAATAATTCACTTGGATTCTTTTCATTAATATACTCTTGTGCATACTCCAACTCTTTTGATACGCATTTCATATTTGATTCCACATAGAAATAATAATCGGCACGCCATACATGTCCAAAAGCCACACTTTGCCAATCTTTACTTTCTTTTGAAATCGAAATCAGTTTATCACAAATCCCACAAATAACATCATCGTTCACATTAATGTTTTCATGTATTTTTCTCTTTAATTCCTCAATTTCACACAAAACGTAGTTTTCAATCATGGCATTACTCCAAATTTATTTTTTACAACATTATAACACACAAGTGCGGCTTTCCACAATGAGATCTACATTTGTGTATCATAAGTATTAAATAGACTATACTGCTGTCCATTGTTGGCAATAACATACCTATTTTCCTCTTATATCAATGGTTCACAGTTTTTTAAGATTTTAAATAAACTTTCATTTAAATTATTACATAGATTAGGAGTTCTTAGAAATTCCATTTTCTATTTTTCTACAAAAAAAGGAGATGATTCAAAGTTTTATTTTGAGGCATCTCCTTATAATAATTATATATTATTGGGTTTTATGTTATAGGCTTTATAGGTTGTGAGCTATATAAATCAATATACTTAATCTTCAAAATATCCTTCTGGATATAATGGGAATTTAGCTATAAGTTCCTGAGCTTCTACCCTACATTCATCTAATACTTCTTTATTATCAATATTTTCTGCTACCTTATTCATTATTCCTGCTATTTGCACAACTTCTTTTTCTTTAAGACCTCTTTGAGATATTGATGTAAGACCGATACGAACGCCACTAGTTACAAATGGTGATTGTGGGTCATCAGGTATAACATTTTTATTAACCGTTATTCCTACATATTCAAGAGCCTTTTCAAACTGCTTTCCTGTCAAATTTTTACTTCTTAAATCAACCATTACTATATGATTATCAGTTCCACCACTTACTATACTAAATCCGTGAGAAATAAGTTCAGCTGCCAAAGTTTTAGCATTTACTACTACTTGCTCCATTATTTTACGAAACTCATCTGTCCCTAAATACAATAGCGAAAACGTTTTCGCTGCAACTGTGTTAAGATGTATAGAACCTAATGTTCCTGGGAAAACACCTTTATCAAGTTTCTTTGCATGTTCAGCTTTACAAAGCACAATACCACTTCTTGGTCCACAGAAAGTTTTTGTTGTAGATGAAGAAACAAAATCTGCATAAGGTACAGGACTAGGTATTACTTTTGCTGCCACCAAACCTGCAACATGAGCCATATCTACCATAAAATAAGCTCCTACTTCTTTTGCAACATTTGATATTCTTTCATAATCTATCAATCTTGGATATGAACTCGCTCCTGCAATTATAAGTTTTGGTTTACACTCTTTTGCCTTCGCTTCAAGAGCATCATAATCTATACGACCAGTATTTGAATCTACACCATAAAATTCATATTTATAAATATCATGTAAGAAGTTTACTGTACTACCATGTGTTAAGTGTCCCCCTTGGTCAAGACGCATACTTAAAACAGTATCATTTGGCTTTAATATTGCTGAATATACACAATAGTTAGCTGTAGAACCTGAGTAAGGCTGTACATTTACATGTTCTGCTCCAAATATTTCTTTTGCACGTTTTATTGCTAGATTTTCAAGTTTATCTGCTTCTTCAGAACCTGCTTGGAAACGTGCTCCTGGATAACCTTCTTCTGTTTTATTTGTAAATACACATCCACTTAATTCAAGTACTTCTGTTGGTGCTGTACTTTCAGAAGCTATCATCTCGATATTATGCTCTTGTCTAACCAATTCACCAGCTACAATTTCGTATAACTCTGGGTCTGAAATTCTTGTTGTTTTTAACATAATAACACCTCTTCTTAATTTAATTATTTTTATAAATTTAATTAATTTTTATTTATATTTATATTCTACTATAATATTTTAATTAATTATATTATCAAAATTTGCAATTTATTTAACTATTTTGACTTTTTTATAATTTGTATTACAATAAGAAATTTTCTCAACTATCAATTATCCTAACTATATTTATTCCTGACTTTGAGTTGATTTTTCTCTACATGTAATTGCCCTATATACCATGCAAACTAAAATTAAAAGTCCCATATAACCTGTGTATGGATATAAAATATTTACTAGCTTACCAAATGGTAAAAAGCCACCAATACAAGCCAAAATAGCTACTACTGTTGTAACTAATTTAAATTTAGGGTGTTTGTCTTCAACAATTCTATTAGTCACAGACCATAAAAGTGGAACAGCAGTTGTATAGATACCTAATATAAGTGCAACTGAGAAACATACACCTACAATAGGAGATATATTATCTGCTAGATAAAGGGATGGTATCTCTTTCATATACAGGTTACCTATATCTGAAATCATAGCTAGATACATAACTATACCAGCAGTCATAAAAACTACACCACCTAATAATCCTCCCCAGAAAGCATCTTTTTTATTTTCAACAGAAGCTCCCATACCTGTTAAAAATACAATCATTACAATTATATTTAATGTATTGTAAATTACACCTGAAACTATTGGGCTTCCTGATGCTTTTGTAACTTCAATATTTTTCATTGCCTCTCCAACAACAGGTAATCCATCTAAGTGCTTAAATAAACTTATTAATCCAACTGCAATAGTAAATACTGCTATTACTGGTCCAATGCGCCCAAGTATATTTACTAATTTTTCAAGCCCCATGGATACTGTGATTAGTGTAGCAATAGACATTAATACCCTTCCTAAATAAGGATTTATTCCATAATATTCAGTTAAAGTTGAACCAGCACCTGAAATCATTACTATCAGAATTCCAAATAAAAATATTGGACTAAACCATTCATAAAATTTTCCTAGAATCTTTCCACAATAAAAAGTGTAAATTCTTGTTGGCTCTTTAAGTTTTAACTCTCTCCCCCTTGTTATGACTTCAACACCAAGAAATGAGAATAGTACCATCGATATTAATGCTCCAATCAATCCCATATATCCTTGGGATGCAAAAAATTGGAGTATTTCTTGACCAGTCGCAAATCCTGAACCTATTGCTGTTGCTAAATAAGCACCTGCAATACAGATAACATTTTTAATATTTACTTTGTCTGACATATCAACTTACCTCCATTATAAAGTTACCTTCTTTAACAAATATAAATTTACAGCGAATTTAAATGAATATTCTGTCTTTTTGGAATAATATTTAATTCACTTTTTTTATTTTGTATATTTTTTAATTTTTATTTATATATATTTTTTTATATATATAGGTACATCTTTTATAAGGTTCAATGTTATTAAATATGTTTAAAGCGCTTTAATTTTTGTTATTAATTAAAGTATACTTATCCAGACATTTTCAAACAATTATCTATATTGACTTTTTATTTATCAATTTCAATTTTTAATATTCAATTTATAAACTTTGGGTGTCATCCCTTTTTCTATCTTAAAATTCTTATAAAAGTTATTTAGACTGTTATATCCAACTATTTCCGCAATCTCATTTATACTTTTTTTTGTATTTTCAAGCAATTCTATAGATTTTTCTATTCGTATATGATTTAAATATGATATAAAGGTAGTATTCAAATTACTTTTAAAAATCCTAGATATATTGGATGGATTAGTTAAAAATAATTTAGCACAATCATTTAATTTTAAATCCTCACTATAATTTAAATTTATATACTCTAGTATTTCATTTAACAAATCATTGCTAGTATACTGATAACCAATAATCTTTTCTACAGACCTAGTAAACTCCTTCAAGTCTAGTGGTTTAAGAAGTATATCTTTTACATTTAATCTTAAAGCTTTTTGGGCATATTCAAAATAATCAAAGGCAGTTATTACTACAAATTTTATTTTTTTAGATATGTGAGATGTTCTTTCTATTACTTCCAACCCATTATATATCGGCATCTGAATGTCTATAAATACTATATCTGGCTCTAAACTAATTATCTTTTCTACTGCTTCGTCACCAGAAGTTGCTCTCCCAACAATTTCTATTGGCATATCTTTCATCTCTGTAAAATGTGTTATTATTTTTAAAACAGCTTCTTCATCATCTATTATTAGTGCTCTTCTCATGAGAATTCCTCCCTTTTAGCTTAATGATGTACAAAAAAGTAAGATGTAAAAAATAATATAGAAACATCTAATATATTTCTTTATACTGATAAAACTTATTAATTTTATCTAAGTTTTATACATATTCTTTATTCATTTTCAAGAGGGATTTTAATAATTATATAAGTACCTTCTTTACTATTTGATTTAATATTCATCTCAAAATCACTTCCATAAGCAGATGTGAACTTTGTATATATTAAAGATAGACCATGACCATTATTACTATGAATACCTGTTTTCACTTTTTCAATAGTACCTTCATCCAAAATAGTTCCATTATTACAGATTTTTATAACAGCATACTGACAATCTACACTTGCAACTATTTTAATTTGCTTTTCTTTATCAATATCTCTAAAACCATGTGTAAAAGCATTCTCTACAATAGGTTGAATAAAATTGAAAGGTACAGAAATCTTATATAACTCTTTGGGAATAACATATTCAACTTTTAATGCATTACCATAACGTAACTTTTGCAAATTTAAATAATTTTTAATATATAATATTTCAGCTTCTAATTCTACAAACCTTAAATCCGACCTCATTGTATATCTAAACATTTTAGACAAATCTATTATTGCACTATATAAATCATAGCAACCATCATCAAGTGCTATACTTGCCATTGAATTTAAAGTATTAAATAAAAAATGATGATTTATTCTCAAATTAGTAACCGTATCCTGTGCTACCTTTAGATTCATTTCAAGTTGTTCTCCATAGTGATATGTTCTTGCAATAGTTTGTTCTTTCTCTTGTAAATCTTTTCTTATATCATTAAATGAACAAAAATTTATTATGTTTTTAGATATTTGCTTTAATAATCTTTTTATGCTTCTAGCAGCACCTTCTGGAATATCATATAAATTACTATGAGTAGTATCTAGATTTAAATCAGATAACAATACATATCCTCCTCGAATAACTCCAATACTATTGTTCTTGTATAATATTGGAATATTATATATAGTTATCCCATACTTACATATGAATTGATTGCTACTTTTTTGATTCATACAATCGCAATTTTTAGGAAACTTCATAGGGTTACACTTTTCAAAACAAAATAATGGAAAATATGGATTTTTTAAAACTATGTTCCAAGAATCATCATATATAATCAGTGGAATTTTAAATGGATCAATAAACTGACCACGAATTGATTCTACTGCTGCATATAAATTTAAAGTACTTTCACTATAATTTATTAAGGTCTTTTTTAAATCGCTATTAGGATTGATTTCTATAACTTCACTTTCTCCTATATTTCCTACATTATTTGAAACAATAAGTTCTTTTATTGGTCCATCTCCTGTATTTATAGACTCATGTGTGCTACCAGATTCTATGTAAAAAATCATACCTTGCGAAAATGGCTTCCAAACTCCATTTATAATATATAACCCTTCTCCTTCTAAAATATATATCATCTGTTCTTGACCATAATGAACATGATTAAAATGTTTTTTACCTGGCATAGTAACTGCGATATATATATTCATAGCTTGTTTTGGGTTATTCTCATCATAAGTATGTTTCCATTCAATATATCCCCACTCAGTATTTTGAATTTTCATAAAAAAACCCTTTCTGTTTATAGATTATTTATATTCATTTACCCTTAAATAAATTATCAAATAAAAATGTGCACATACTCTTTCATATGATAGCTATACTATATCAATATTCATTAGTTTGTACACATTATTATATTAATTATTATTTTTTAATTATTTATAGCTTACTTTATTATTTAAAAATATATATCTTAATTGTTATTTAATAACAGAAACACCCATATATGGTCTTAAAACTTCTGGAACTATTACAGAGCCATCTGCTTGTTGGTAATTTTCCAATATAGCTGCTACACTTCTTCCAATAGCCAGTCCAGAACCATTTAATGTATGTGCATATTCAGCTTTAGAATTTTTGTCTCTTTTAAATCTTATTCCAGCTCTTCTGGCTTGAAAATCTTCACAGTTTGAACAAGATGAAATTTCAACATATCTGTTATAACTTGGCATCCAAACTTCTACATCATATTTAAAAGAAGCCGTAAATCCTAAGTCACCTGTACATATTTTTACTACTCTATATGGTAAATTTAATAATTGTAGCATATTCTCAGCATTATTAGTTAATTTTTCTAATTCATTGTAAGATTCTTCTGGAGCTACTATTTTTACCATTTCTACTTTATTAAATTGATGTTGTCTTACCAAACCTCTTGTATCCCTTCCAGCAGAACCAGCTTCTGACCTAAAACAAGGAGTATATGCTGTATAATTTATTGGTAGTTGCTCAAATTTAAGTATTTCATTAGCATGTATATTAGTTAAAGGAACTTCTGATGTTGGAATTAAAAAGTAATCTAATCCTTCTATTTTGAACATATCCTCTTCAAACTTAGGTAGTTGTCCTGTACCCAAAAAACTATTTCTATTTGCCATAAATGGTGGAATAATTTCTGTGTATCCATTTACTGTTGTATTTGTATCTAGATAAAAATTTAATAATGCCCTTTCTAATCTAGCTCCTAATCCCTTATAAAGAGTGAATCTTGAACCAGTTATTTTACCAGCTGTTTCAAAATCAAGTATACCTAACTCAGTCCCTATTTCCCAATGAGCTTTAGATTCAAAATCAAAATTAGACGTCTTACCCCAAGTTCTCACCTCAACATTATCTTCATCGGTTTCCCCTTGTGGTACTTCTGAATGTGGTACATTTGGAATTCTCATTAACAAGTATTCCATTTTTTCCTCTACATCTTTAAGGTTTTGGTCTATAACTTTAATCTTGTCAGATAACTCTTTTAGCTTAATTTTTTCATTTTCTACATCTTTACCTTCTTTTATAAGATTTGGTATATTTTTAGATGCAGTATTTAATTCGTTTTTCATAACCTCAACTTCTTGAAGAATTTTTCTTCTTTCATCATCTAACTTAACTACTTCATCAAGATTAAAGGCTTTTTCACCTCTTCTTTCCATTGCTTTTTTTATACAATCTAAGTTTTCTCTTATTCTTTTTATATCAAGCATTTTTTCCTCCTCAATACTTTAAGATTGGATGTTATCTCTTAATCTCAGTTAACTTTGATAATAGTATATTTGCTTAAGGTTAAGAAATCTTTTTCTGTCTTATCCGAACCTATTATTTTTATTTAGTTATATTTTACTCACTTTTTTACATATTGTCAAATTATATTTAATTAAATTAATATAATTTAATTTTTCATCATTAATCTTACTTTTACTTTCATTATAATTATGCTAATTTTAGCAATCAATTATCTATTTTGACTTTTTTTTTATCAATCTTATATAATTATCAATTTTCATATAAATTTTTTTACCTTATGATATAATTCTTTATATATTCTTTGTCAGATGTTAGAATAGGAGGATTTTAATGAGTAATTCAAGTATAGGTAAAAAATTGACTTTATGTAGAAAAAAACAGAACATTAGTATAAAAGATTTATCTAAATTAATTAAAGTTACACCTTCTTTAATTAGTCAAATAGAAAAAGGAAGCGTAAATCCATCCATAAATTTTTTAAAATCAATTTCAAATGCTTTAAATGTACCATTAATTACTTTTTTCGTTCCTTCTATTGATGATTCAGAATTAATTGTAAGAAACAATCTTAGAAAAATAGTAATTTTTCCAGAATCAGAAAATATTTTATATGAAATGTTATCCAATAATCCATTTAATAAATTCGAATTTGCCATTATGAATTTGTCCCCTAAGTCTTACTGTAAAGAAAAAAATGGGCATGCTGGAGACGAAGTTGCTTATATACTTAAAGGAAGTGTTGAACTTAGTTTGGAAGATGATATATTTGAATTAAATGAAGGTGATAGTGTAAAAATACCTTTTGGTATGAGACATAAATGGGGAAATCCAAGTGAAGTTGAAAGTAAGGTAATCTACATAGTTGTGTCCTAAAAACACAAATTTTCAAGGCAGAATTAATAAAATTATGGCAATGAACCTTTAGACCTAATAAGCTAGCCCTTCAGTCACATATAATATTATTTAACTCTACCTATTTTATTAGATTTTATTTTTACATAATATTTTTTATACAATACTTTTACATAATATTTAAAAGAATATAATTCATATCTATTTTAATGAATATAATACTTCCCCTTCTACTATTGTTTGTAAAACTTTAATATCTTTTATTTTAAGAGAGTCAACAGTAAGTGGATTTTCATCTAGTATTATTAAATTAGCTAGTTTACCTTCTTTGATTGAACCCTTTTTATCTTCTTCAAAATATTGATATGCTGCATTTATAGTAACACCTTTTAAAGCTTCTAATGGGCTTATTTTTTCATTTTCACCTATCAATACTCCTTTTTTTGTAATTCTATTAACCGCACACCATATTGTTTCAAGCATATTAGGTGCTATTACAGGTGTATCTTGATGTAAAGTATAAATTAAACCTTTTTCTATAGTTGTTTTAATTGGACTAATCTTAAATGCTCTATCTTCCCCAAGGTTTTTAATATGAATATCTCCCCAATAGTATGTGTGAGCTACAAAGTATGAGGGTATCATGTTTATTTTTTCCATTTCATCAATTTGGTCTTCTCTTACAGTTTGAGCATGTATCATCACAGGTCTCATATTATCTTTAATATTTTTTCCTGTTATAACTTTTTCAAATAAGTTTATCAACTGGTCTGCCGCTGCATCCCCATTACAATGAGTTAAAAGTTGCATTTTTTCTTCTACTGAAATGTTTATAAATTTCTCTACTTCCTCATCTTTATATATAGAATACCCACGATAACCATCTTCTGAATTTTCATATGGTTTCGTTAACCATGCTGTCTTTCCTTGAGGAGAACCATCTAAAAATATCTTATATCCTCCTATTTTAAATTTATTTACATATTTCTTTACAAAATTTTTATTATCATCTTTTACAGATTTACTATTTTTTAAATCTACATATCCTACAATATCTATTTTTAGTCTATTTTGATTTGACATTAGTTTTAAGAGATTAAATTGATTATCTGCCATTAATCCCTCTTGTGCTGTTGTAATACCATAACTTAAATAAATATCTTGTACTTTTTCAATTAGATTACAAACTTCATCTAATGATGGTTGTTTTATTTTAGATGATACTTTAAAAAAGGCATTTTCCTCCAAGTATCCATTTGGCTCTTTACTCCCTTTGACTCTGCCTATATGCCCTCCTTCTGGGTCTTGTGTTTCATGAGTAACACCTAATTTTTTTAATCCTAAAGTATTTGCAACTCCCATGTGACCAGAAGCATGTGAAATTAGTATTGGATTTTCTAAAGATGCACTATCTAATAAATCTTTATCTGGATGAATATTTTCTTCTAAAAAATTGTTATCATACGAAAAACCAATTATCCATTCACCCTTTTTTATATCATTTGAATCTTTAAAATCTTGTATTTTCTTTACTATATCTTTAAAGCTAGTTGCATCTTCTAAAGGAACTAATCTTAGGGTAGTAGCAAAAGCTGTCAAATGACTGTGTGAATCTATAAAGGAAGGCATCAATGTTTTACCCTGCAAATCTATGACTTCTGTTTCATTATTTTTTAAAGCTAGAATTTCTTCTTTTGTTCCTATTTTTTTTATTATTTTATCTTTTATAAGAATAGCATCTCCACATATTGAATCTTCCATTGTAAGGATATTTCCATTATAATAAATTTTTTCTTTCATAAAGTTCTCCTTAAATTGTCTATTTTGATAAATTTATTTTAGTATTTTATAATTAATTATTCATATTTCATTAAGCTTATTTTTTTTAATATTAACTAATATTAATATATGAAAATCTCATTTTTAATTATTGTTCGCCAAGAAATAAATACTATTCATTATAAATATTATAATTTAATAGTCATAATATTGATGTGAAAAATTAATATTATATGTTAATAAAAAAAGTACTTAATATGAATTATTTTTTTGTATAATTGTAATTTGCTAAATCATGATGTATCATTTTAAATATACAGTTACATCATTATTTACAAGATAAGATACTTTTTTCTCAAATAAAACCTGATGTAATCTGTTCAAATCAACAAATTCAAATATTTTTTAGGAGGTTTTTATGAACAAAGAAAATAAAAATGTAAGAATTGCTGTTGTTCAGGCATCACCAATTATAATGGACTTAGATAAAACTGTTGAAAAAGCATTAGAATTAATTAAAGACGCTGGTAGAAAAGGGGCAAATATAGTAGTTTTCCCAGAAGCATTTATACCTGCATATCCAAGAGGACTTTCATTTGGATTTGTTGTTGGAAGTAGAACAATGAAAGGTAGAGAAGATTGGAAAAGATACTATGATAATTCTGTACCAGTACCTAGTGCTACAACAGATTTATTAGGAAAAGCAGCCCAAGAAGCAGGAGTATATCTATCAATGGGAATAACAGAAAGAGATGGAAACGATATAAATTGCACTCTTTATTGTACAAACTTATTTTTCTCACCAGAAGGTAAACTTATTGGTAAACATAGAAAACTTAAACCTACAGGAACAGAAAGATGCATTTGGGGTGAAGGTGATGGAAGCACTCTTACAGTTGTTGATACTCCATATGGGAAAATGGGTTCATTAATTTGCTGGGAAAACTACATGCCACTAGCTAGAACAGCTCTTTATGCTAAAGGTGTAAAACTTTATATAGCCCCTACTGCTGATTCAAGAGAAGAGTGGCAATCAACTATGAAGCATATCGCTTTAGAAGGAAGATGCTTTGTTATTGGATGCAATCAATATGTTGAAAAAAATATGTACCCAACTGACCTTAACTATTATAAAGAACTTGATGCAGAACCAGAGATTATGTGTCCAGGTGGAAGTTGCATAGTTGACCCTTTTGGAAAATATGTAGCAGGCCCTATTTTCAATAAAGAAGAAATATTAATAGCTGATTTAGATTTAGAACAAATAGTTCTTAGTAGACTAGATTTTGATTCAGAGGGTCACTATTCAAGACCTGATGTATTTGAATTAATTGTTCACGAATAGTCTTTTTATCCAAAATCTTTACATAAACTTTTTACATAAAAATCAAAATGAGATACTCTTAAATAAAATAATTTTAAGGTATCTCATTTTTTATTTTATGATTTGATGTTATAGTTTTACATTAAAACTTACTTAACTATATATTAAGAACCAATTATATATTCAGAATCAGTTAACTTAACTATAAACCTAACCTTCACTACAATCCTAAATCAACTACTGTTCTTCCTACATGCTTTCCTTCTATTATTGAATCTATGCTTTTACTCAATTCATTTAATGATACTACAGTTACCATGTCATCTAAATCTTCTAGCTTCCATTCATTTGACAATAAGTCCCATATTTTTAATCTCAAATTCATTGGACAATCTACAGAATCTATACCATATAAAGTAACACCTTTTAATATAAATGGATATACTGAACTTGTAAAATCAATTCCACCTGCATTACCACATGTTGTAACTGCTCCACAATAATTAGTTGTCTTTATTGCTGTTGATAAAGTATTTCCTCCTACTGTATCTATTACTCCAGCCCATCTTGGTCTAAGTAGAGGTCTCCCTGAATTATCATCTACTTCTGATCTATGTATAACATCTTTAACACCTAGTTTTAATAATGTGTCTTTTTGTTCTTCCAATTTTCCTGTTGAAACTGCAACTGAATATCCCAATTTAACTAATATTTTAGTTGCAATCACAGCAACTCCTCCAGTACCACCAGTAACTAGTACATCTCCCATATCTTTGTCTACAGTATTTACAAATTTATATACAGATAAAGCTGCTGTAAATCCTGCTGTACCATAATCCATTGCTTCTTTTAGAGAAAGATTAGTTGGAAGTTTGACAACCCAATTAGAAGGAACTCTTATATATTCTGAAAATCCTCCAGAGGTGTTCATTCCTAAATCATAACCTGTTACCAAAACTTCATCTCCAACTTTAAAATCATCACAACTACTAAATTCTACTACACCAGATGCATCTATTCCTGGAGTGTGAGGATATTTTCTAGTTACACCCTTATTTCCATTTGCTGAAAGTGCATCCTTATAATTTAGTGAAGAATATTTTACTTTTATCAGAACATCTCCTTCTGGTAGTTCATCTATATCTCTTTCGATTATATTTCTCTTAAAACGTCCCTCTTCTTCTGTAATATATAGTGATTTAAAATTTTTACTCATAAATTTCCTCCCAATACATTTAGTTTTATGTTAAACTAATTATAGTTGAAAAATAGTTTTATGTCAAACTGCTTTTTATTTCAAAGTACCTCAAATAATTTAAAGATTGGAGATTAATTTATGGAAGATAAATATATTATACATTTTATAAGTAAGACAAAAGCTAATATGCTTAAATTCATTGAAAATAAACTCAATAAAAACGGTTTAAATGAATTGTTGCCTACACATGGAAATATACTCACTGCACTTTATGAAAATAATGGAATACTTACAATGAAAGAAATTGCAACTAAAATAGGAAAAGACAAATCTACTGTTACAGTATTAGTTAATAAACTTATAAGTCTAGGATATATAGAAAGACAAAAGAGTGACAATGACAAACGTATTACATATATAAAACTTACAAAGAAAGCAATGCTAATAGAGGATACATTCAATAGTATTTCATCACAAGTTAAAGAAACAGCCTACTGTAATATCACAGAAAAGGAAAAGCAAGAATTTCTTAGAATTTTAAAAAAAATCAATAATAATTTCAAAAATGCTGACTAAATTGAGCATAATTATATCTAGTTTTGGAATAATAAATAAAAAGAATCAAATATTGTAAAAATTTATTGTTAATAGAGAGGTATAATATGAATTTAAAAGACAGTAAAACTAAAGAAAATTTATTGAGAGCTTTTGCAGGTGAAAGCCAGGCTAGAAATAGATATAATATTTCTGCATCTGTAGCAAAAAAAGAAGGATTATATATAATAGAATCTTTATTTAATTATACTGCTGACCAAGAAAAGTCACATGCAAAACAATTTTTTACTAAATTAAAAGAATTTGCTGGAGAAAATATAAGTATATCAGGAGCATATCCTGTAGATTTATATGATAAAACAGCTCAACATCTTAAAGCTGCACAACATAATGAGCTTCAAGAGTGGGATGATGTATATAAAAACTTTGGAAAAACAGCACGTGAAGAAGGTTTTGAAGCTATAGCTAAATTATTTGAAAATATAGCTGAAATAGAAAAAGTTCATGGTGATAGATTTGGTAGATATGCTACTGATTTAGAAGAAGGTACTTTATTTAGAAGAAATGAAGATATCCAATGGATATGTACAAACTGTGGACATATTCATATTGGTAAAGAAGCTCCAAAAGCTTGCCCTGTTTGTCTTCATCCACAAGGATATTTCTTGGACTTTAAAAATTCATTATTTGAATAAGTAAAAATAATCTACTGTATTTAAGCAATTTATTACATTGATACTATCTAGTTTTATAAATATTAGATTATTCTAATATGAAATTATATTATAAAAATGATATTATCCATTAAATACAGTATTCTAAAAGTATAAAAAAACTTGAGAACTAATTTTACCACTTATTTAATATTTATCAAAGACTTTGATACAATAAAAATAAAGAGAAGTGCAATTATTAAAAATGGCACTTCTCCTTTTGCTGTTTCAATTTGTCATTGAATTTATATCCTACACCACATATTGTAACAATATATTTCGTATTGTTGGGGTATACTTCTATCTTATTTCACAACTTGCTTTTTACATTCTTATCTGTTGTAGTATGAGTAATAGGATTGACCTTAATTAAGGTTTTATTTACAATAGCCATAATGTTTTTTTCTAATCAAAAATAAAAGAGAAATAAATAACCCTAAAAATTCTGCAACAGGGACAGCTATCCAAACTCCTATTTCTCCAAATATATTTGGAAGAATAAGAATAGCACCTAAAATAAAAATAAACGTTCTAGAAAAGGATATAATAGCTGATGTTTTCCCATCAGAAAATGCTGTAAACATTGCAGAAGAAAAAATACCAAATCCCATAATCACAAAAGCTAGAGAATAGAAGGAAAAACCATAAAGTGTAATATTGTAAACATCACTGTTAATTGAAGTAAAAATAGTCAATGACTTTGTTATAGTCAAATGAATTAAAATATTCGATACTATTGAACTAATAATCAAAAATAATATACTGTTCTTAAATATATCTTGTAGTTGCTTTTTATCACCATGTCCATATTTAAAACTGATAATTGGAGCTATTCCATTGGAATAGCCAAAATAAATAGCTGTAAAGATGTATTGGAAATACAGGATAATTGTTATAGAAGCAACACCATTTTCACCATAATATTGCAAAAAAGTATAGTTAAACATAAATGTTGTTACAGCATTTGCTAAGTTTGTTACCATTTCCGATGACCCATTTGTACAAGAACGAAAAAGCACATTCCAATTTAGTTCTGGTTTCACAAAGTGCAGAGGATTATTTCTTGCAAAAAAGAAATAGGCTAAACCTACAATTGCAGGAATACAATAACCTAATCCAGTTGCAATCGCTGCACCAGCAATACCCATATTCAATGGAACCATAAAGATATAATCCAGCACAATATTCACAACTCCAGCTAACAACGTAACAATCAGACCAAGTGTTGGTTTACCAGAAGTAACCAGAAAAGTCTGAAATGCTGTTTGAAGAAAAAATGCAGGTGCAAAGCTAAAAAGTATTTTAGCATAAGTAATACACAAAGGAGCTTGTATTGAACTTGCACCTAAAAACAAAATAATTTCATCAATAAACAAGTTTCCAATAATAGCAATAAAAATACCAATCAATATTTCTACAATGATTAAGAAACTCAAATTTTTTCTTGCTTCCTCTTGTTTTCCTTCCCCCATCTTTCTAGCAACTATAGCACTTCCACCTGTTGCAACCATGATTGCTACAGCCATTTCAAAACTGATAGCTGGATATACCATATTCGTAGATGATAATGCTATTGTACCAAGCAAACGAGAAATAAACATACCATCAACAATAATGTACATAGATAAACTAATCATCATAATAACATTAGGAATTGCAAAAGATAGTAAAGAAGTAAATGTAAATTTTTTAGCTAATACATTATCCATTTTTAATTTCCTCCTTTAACAATTCATAGTATGCAGTATTACAAGCAATAAGTTGATTCCATTTTTCATCTCCTAATTTTTCAATAGCCTTTTCTTCCATGCTATGAAGTGGTTCTAATATTGAATCAGTAAATTGTTTTCCACTCTTTGTAAAAGAAACCAGACGCTCTCTTTTATTTTCAGAATTAGACGAAATAGTAATATATCCCTTCTTTTCAAATTCCATCAAAATCCCATGTACCGTCTGTTTAGGTAAAGCCCACCACTCACAAATTTGCTTTTGCGTACATACCTTATACTCATCTAAAGTATATAAGATAACTAATGCATTATAATTTAAATCATGCTTTTTAGCCCATACCCTGTATAAATCTAAAGTTCCACTTAAAACAGCATTTACAAGTTTAATTTGTTCACGAATTTCCATAATATCCCTCCCAATATAAAAGTACTAATCAGTACTATTTTAGTATAGTACTAATTAGGACTATAGTCAATAGGATATTTAAACTCTCAAAAAAATGTAGTATTTAAGAAAATTTATAGAAAAATAAAAACGCACACTTTTGCATTAGTGTGCGTTTTCCACATACTTAAATCCTAACTCTTTTCCTACATAATAAGTAATCTACAATAATCTACTATGATAACTTAATACTTATATCATTTATTTCTTTCATTAAGTCAATTTCAACAATTTTAACTACATCCTTTTCAAATTTTACTTGTTTATAATCCAAGCATCCTATTACAAATGGAACACCAAACTTCCTAAACAAATAAATTCTTCCATTTTCATTGTATATTGATTTAAAATTTTCTTCTATTATATTTACTATTAATTTTAATTCTTCAAATGTTATTGTGGATTTAACTAAAAATTTCTCTATTATACTCAATATAAGCAATTCCTTTTTGCCTATACTCTGTTCTTTTTTATATAAATTTTGAAATATTTCTTTTGTGTAATTACATATAGCTTCCTTCTCTAAAATAAAGTCAATGTCAAACTCTTTATTGGTATCTTTTTTTGTAAACATGTTTGCAATATCATCAAGAGATGTATCTTCTTTCATAGATAGTATTAACTCTATTCTCTCTAGTATTTTATCTCTTGGAAAAAACGTCTCTTGACCTGTAAAAGCTGATTTTTTTATAAACCATTCTTCTGGTATTATATTTTTTCTTTTCCATCTATATAGCTGCCCATAAGATATATTAGTTTTGCTTAATAAATCTTTCTTAGATATCAATTCTTCCATAATTTTTCTAGCCCACCTTTGTACTATTTTTTACACTCGAATTATCTGAAACTAACAACTTGTCACTGTATTCAATATTTTCAACATCACAATTGCTTACTAAGGATATGCTTTTTCCTCGTATATCCTTTATTGAAACATCTTCTAATTCAATAGAATCTCCCTCTATCAAATTGCATTTAAATTTGCCTGAAAAAATGTTAATAAATTTAATCCCAAATGTAAAAATATCTTTACTTCTACCTATTTCTATATTAGTTGCTCCTATCTCCTTACAATAAGAACCTCCTCCTGAATAGATATATATGTTTTCTCCATTTAAAAGACCATCACATTTTATTGCTCCGTGAACCTTTATATCTTCACATTCTATATTTTCTTTATTTCTCATTTCACCATAAACTTTTATATCCTGTGCATAAATACTTTCACTTACAATTAATTGACCTTTTACTGTAACATTATTACACTTTAAATTTCCATTAATTTTCTGTTGAGCAGTTATAATCAAGTCATCTATTTCTGCATCTCCATCTATACTAAGTTGCCCATTAACCCTTACACGTTCAGCTTTAAGACTCCCTTTTATAGTAGCTTTTCCATTTACTACAAAGTTTTTTATACTAATATCTCCATCAAACTTTACATTTCCAAATACATTTACTTCATTACATTTTACATTTCCTTTTGACCTAGCACTTCCCATAATTTTTATACTTTCATATTCTCCACTATTGATAAATCCTTCTCCAAGTATTTTTATAGTTCCATTTTCCATATCATTACCTCATTTTAAATTTTATTTTAAGCCTAAATATTACTTATCTTTATTTAGATTTACTTTTCCATTTACATTCTTTATTTCAACAACTATTGAACTTTCATCAATATCTATATTTTCACTGTACTCCAAACTCTCTATATAACAACCTTTGCCTATGTTAATATTTTTACCTCTTACAATTTTAACTTCACTATTTTCTAAGCTGATTTCATCTGCTTCTATAACATTTGCTAATAATCTACTTTCTGTATATTTTTTAACTGACAGTAGACCTAGATTTCTAAGATTAGAAGATGCCTTTTCAAAATCTCCACTCTTTTTTTCGGCTCTATAAAAGCTTTTACAATAATCGCCATGTCCCTTTTTTATATTTACACTACATGCACCAACTTCGTTTAGATTAGAAGTTCCATGCAAACTTATCTTGAGTTCTTCACAATTTAAAAATCCATTACAATCCAAAATTCCACTTAAGTCAACACTTTCGCATTCTACGCTCTTATTGATTTTTAGACATCCTTCTCCGCTAATAATATCTGACTTTAAGTTTCCTCCAACATTGATAATTCCTCCAGATTTAACTTTACTTGAATTTATGTCTCCAGTACACTTAAGAAGTCCAAATATTGTCACTTGTGATGCCAATATATTTCCTTCAATTTTACTCAATCCTGCTGTAAAAAACTCATTACATTCTGTTGTTCCAATCACTTTTGCTGAACCTGAAGAATCAAATTTATTACATTTTATATTTCCATCTATTTTTCCTGTACCTGCTATATTAACTTCATCAAAAATTCCACCTTTACATTTTCCCATTCCATTAAAATTTAGCGAACGTAATTCTCCATCCATAATGATTTCCTTTCAATAACTTATTTTGTTCTTGAATATAATATAACAAAACATTGTTACGTTGTCAAGTATAATAATCTCGATGAATAAAACAATGCTCCTTTAAAGACAGACAAAAAAATAATAGAGGAAATATTTTATATGAACTATGAATCTTTCTTAGATTTCCAATTCAAATAAAATACCCTCTATTATTTAACTATTTACATATACTTGTCTCTAAACTTTATAACCTATCAATGAACTTATATAATCTACATGTTGATAAATTTCTCGATTACCTCAGCTAATCTATCCATATCTTTTGGATAAACTTCTCCTATACTTCCTATTCTGAATGTATCTACATCAGTCAATTTACCTGGATAAATAACAAATCCATTTTCTTTTAGATAAGTGTAGAATTCCATAAATTCAAATTTTGCATTCTTAGGATATAGGAAAGTTGTTATTACAGGTGATTGAGCATCATCATTCACCAATGTATCAAACCCTAGAGATTTTAATCTCGAAGATATTGTAAATTGATTTTCTTTATATCTAGCATATCTTTTTTCAACAGAACCTTCTTCCTCTAGCTCTAGTAATGCTTGATAAAAAGCTCTTACAACATGTGTAGGAGAAGTAAATCTCCATTTACCATTATTATTCTCCATAGTTTCCCATTGAGCGTATACATCAAGAGATAAAGATTTAGCAATTCCTTTGCATTTAGCTAATTCTTCTCTGTTAGCTATTATAAAACCAAATCCTGGTACTCCTTGTATACATTTATTAGAGCTACTCACTAAAAAATCTATATTAAAGTCTTCAACATCAATTTTAATTCCACCAAAACTACTCATTGCATCAACTATATAAACTTTATTATATTTTTTTGCAATCTTACCTATATCTTGTATAGGATTTAATCTACCTGTAGTAGTTTCACAATGAACCATTGATATATGTGTAATATCTTTATTTTCTTTCAATAAATTTTCCACTCTGTTTAAGTCAACTGCTTCTACATCACTAAATGTACAGTCAACATATTCTATATTTAAATAACTGCATATGTCCTTCATTCTCTTCCCATATGCTCCATTTGCAATTACAAGAAGTTTACCATTCTTTGGAATAGTGCTTCCTATTGTAGCTTCCACTGAGAAAGTACCACTACCTTGCATTAATACACTTGTGTATTTTTCTGTATTTTTTGTAGCTAAAGATACTAGTCTTCTTCTAACATCTTGTACCAAATCATTATATTCAACATCCCATGTACACCAATCTTTTAACATAGATGCTCTTACTGATTTAGTAGTAGATAATGGTCCTGGTGTAAGTAATATGTAATCATTTTCTGGTACAAAATCTGACTTAATTGTTTCATTTTCTATTTTTACTAAAACATCTTCTAATTCAGCCATAGTTTCTATAACAAAATGTGCTCCTGCTTCTTTAAATTTCTTTGAAACTGCTTCCATCTTAACTTTTAATTCTTCTTTATCCATATTTTCTACTTCTTCTTGTGTAAGTCCTAATTCACTTGAACCTTTTATTACAGCAACACTCCACATTCCAGCATTTACACCTTCTTTTACATCACTTAATGTATCTCCAACTTTTACCATAGCACTCATTGGAGATACTCCCAAAGCTTCAGCGTTTTTATAACACATCCAAGGATATGGTCTTCCTTGAGATACTTCTGATGGAGTTACAAGAAAATCTGGTGAATATCCCTTTTTAGCTGCATTTGGTTCAACTATATTCATCATTTCTCTTGTATAACCTGTTGTAGAACCTATTTTTAATCCATTTTGTCTTAATCTCTCAATAGTTTCAACAACATGAGGAATTGGAGTTGTATACTCTTCTAGAGTTTCAAATAACATAGGTTCAAATTCAGCATAAAGTTTGTTTACATCTTCCTCTGTTGGAAATCCTCCAAAATTCTCTGCCCAAATATTTTTTATTCTATCCATTTCGCACATTTCTCTTATATGATCTATTTTTAATTTTCCCATAGGTTTTCTTGCTTCTTCCATTGTTACATCTATACCTCTTCTTTTAAATATCTCTATAAATACATTAAGAGGTGCAAAACATCCATAATCTACTGTTGTTCCAGCCCAGTCAAATACTACTGCCTTTATTTTTTCTCCATATAACTTTTTCATATTTATAACCTCCATAGATTCTCATTTAGAATTTTTGTGTTTTTAATTGTTTTTACTTTTAAAGTATAACTTTTTCATGTTAATTATACATCATATTTAGGTTAAATGTATATTAAATTTATGTTTTTAGTTGTTTTTACTTGTTTTTAGTTTTCAATATAAAAATCACATTAAAACTCTATACAAAAAATTAAAATTTGTAATCTTCTTTCTAGGTTAAATCTATGAATTTTTATCATTTCTATTTTGCTTCTATCCATGTTATATTTGATTCATTTAATTTATCTCTCCATTCATTTGGAGGTTCTGCATCACAAATAACAAAATCTAATTCATTCAAATCAGCTATCTTGTACATACTTACAATTCCTATCTTAGAACTATCACATAATACAAAACTTTCCTTTGAATTTCTTATATACTCTTTTGACAATAAAGCTTTACTTTGGTCTATGCTACTAATTCCAAAGCTGTCAATTATACCTTCACTAGATATAAATGCTTTATCTACATATAAGTTTTTCATAGCATCTATTGACATCTGACATGCTGTTCTTTGATGTTTTAAATTTACTTTACCACCAATGAATATAACTTCTCCATCAAATACGCCTTGGTTTTCATATGAAATCAACTTTGATAGCACAGGATAAGAACTGGTGATAACCTTTAGATTTTTTATAGAAACTATGTAATCCACAATTTGTAAATTAGTAGTCCCTTCATCTATTACAATTGATTCATTATCATTCACAAATTTAGCTGCATACTTAGCAATACTTTGTTTCTTCTCTAAATTAGTGCTATTTCTTTTTATATGTTCTGGCTCAATTACTCCATAATTTATTTTTACAGCACCACCATAAACCTTTTTTAACTTATTTTCACTTTCTAATTCTTCCAAATACCTTCTTATTGTTTCCGATGATACTTCTAGTTTTTTTACTAATTCTTTAGTATTCACCTTTCCTTTTGCATCTAGCAGTTCTAATATTTCTTTTTTTCTATCTATTGAATTTAAAGACATTAAGTTCTCCTCCTAAATATGTATTCTACTTTTATAAGATTATAATTAACATCTAAGCTCATAAAGTAATTCTAATATATGACAAAAGATATTTCACTCAATTTAATATAGTATATCTTACAATAGATATTACTATTAATTTATATAGCATGCAATCTTTCATTCATACCTTAAACTTTTCACTATTTTATTATTTATACAACTAAGTTATATCTCTTTACAATAAAAAAATCCATCAAATATCAATATTAGATGGACTTTATAATCTTTTATTATGTAAATTAATAATTAAACGTTTAGTTATTAATTTATTTTCTTGTTTCTAAGAATTTTACTAAATTATTTACAGTAGACATGTCTTTTCTTTCTAAATCAGTTGGTTGAAGTTCTATTCCAAGTCTATTTTCAATCTCAAGTAAAACTTCAATTATAGCTAATGAGTCTAAAAGCTCTGTTTCAAATAAGTTAAGGTCTAAATCATCTCTTATCTCATCAGTTCCTAATACATCTTCAAATATTTCTATAACTGTTTCCTGCATAAATTTGCCTCCTTAAAATTAAGCTAAATATCCTGAGAATATCAATAATCCAAAACATACAATATGGAATGTAATGAAAATTTGAACTCTCTCAAACCATTTTTCTTTTTTATGTTTCTTATAAAATTTAGATTTTCTCTGATATATATCAGTTAAGACAAGTGCTAAGCCTTGATACACACCATAAGCAATGTAAAACCAAGTTAGTCCATGCCAAAATCCCATTGTTATCATTGTTATCATCTGAGCTACATGAGCAGCAGTAGTTCTTTTCTTAAATCTTTTCTTTCTCATTGAAGACATAACAAATCTTGAAAAAATATAATCTCCAAACCATCTTGAAAGACTTATATGCCATCTTGTCCAAAACTCTTTCATATCCTTACTTATAAATGGTTTATCAAAGTTTATAGGTACTTTTATTCCAAATATATATCCTGTACCTATAGCAAATAAACTGTATCCTGCAAAATCAAAGAACAGGTATAAACTATATGCATACATATAACTTAAAATGTTTATAAACCTCATATCTTTAGGTATTATTGACACCCAATATGTATTTATCAAAAATGCTATAACAAACTTATAACCTACTCCCATAACAATGTTTTTTATTCCAGGCAATAAGTATTCTTCTAGATACTCTTTTCTAGATATTTTCTTCTCTAAATCCTGTTCAAATCGTCTTGACCTGTCAATAGGACCAGAACTCAGTGTTGGAAAAAACAACATAAAATAAAGCATATCTGAAATCTTAACTTCTTTTATAGCACCATCATAAATTTCAATAACCATTTGTATAGCCCTGAAATTTAAGTATGATATTCCAATAAATCCAATCAATCCAAAAGATGTAACTGGAGATATTTTATTAATTATTATCGGAAGCATTGATGCAGACAAAAATCCCCAATAGATATATTTGTTTTTAGTTTTTCTTCTTACATATTCGTATCCTTTGACTATTATTACTTCTAAAATGATAAATATCAACAAGTATTTAAACTGAACATCTATTCCTACAATCAAAAATATCATAAATAAACTTGCCAACATACCATAATACTTTATATTTTTACCCATTAAACCTAAAATCACTGCTGGTATTGATGTTAATAATAATATGTAAAGATAAAAATAATCTCCATACTGTGAAAAAATCATTAAATTTCCTCCATAAGTTTCTTTCTGTCTATTTTACCATTGATATTTGTTGGAAACTCAGAAATTATTGCAATATTTCTTGGAATCATATACGAAGGTATATACTTTCCTAGTTCCTTTTTTATCATCATCCCATTTTTGATATTACCTAAATCATTCTTCTCATTTAACTCAACAATACCTTTTAAATAAGCAATTTTTTCATCCTTATATATTGGTAAAACTACTGCGTTTTTTACATTATGAACTTTTCTCAAATTATTTTCTATATCTTCTATTTCAATCCTAAATCCATTTAACTTAATTTGAAAATCTTTTCTTCCACAATAGTATATATTTCCATCTAAGAGATATCCCATATCACCAGTTTTATAAGCTCGCCACTTTACACTATCTATTTCATCATAGAAAAATACTTCTTCAGTCTTCTCTTTATTATTAAAGTAACCTTTTGAAACTGATGGTCCAACTATTATAATCTCACCTTTTTCATTTTCTTTCAGTTCATTTCCATTTTCATCAAGTATTTTTATTTTACAATTTTGCATAGGATATCCAACTGGAAGGCTCTTTTCATCATCTATAGCTTCTTGAGTCATATCATTTACACTTACGCCAACAGTAGCTTCAGTTGGTCCATATCCATTGATAACTCTTGTATTTGGAAATCTACTCATAAGTTCTTTAGTAAGATTTTTTGAAAGTGCTTCTCCTATAAATATCATGGATTCAAGTTTAGGAAGCATCTTACTATTAAACTCTTTTTCTGTTACACATACACCTGCAAAAGAAGGTGTTGATACCCATACTGCAATATTAGATTCGCCAAATTGTTTGAATAGCTCTTTATAATCTGCTAGTACATCTTTTGATATTGAAAATAATGTAGCTCCATGAACAAGACCAGGATATATTGTTGTCACTGAAAGGTCAAAAGAATATGCTGCTTGATTCATTATTACTTTTTCACTTCCATCTATATTTAAATAAGGACTTATCCAATCTACAAAACTATCTAAGTTATTTGAACTTATTTGAACCCCTTTTGGCTTTCCAGTACTACCTGATGTAAATAGTATATATGCATTCTCGTCACCTTTTACCCAGTTTTCTTTATGTAATGACTTTCCTTTATACTCACTTATTATATCATTTAATTTATTCTTATCAATTACATTGATATCTCCAAAGTCTTTTTCATCACTAAAGTTAAATAATACTTTTGGTTTTACTTCCTTAGTAACTTCAAAAACTCTATCTAGTGGAAAACTAATATCAAGAGGAACATATGCTCTACCTGATTTTAAAGCTCCTATCATACATGCCATTATCATATTTTCTTTATTACCATAGATTACTATAGGAGTATCTTCTTCTTTGTATACATTTTTTAGAAAAACTGATATAGCATCTGAATACTCATTTAAATCTTTATAAGAAAGTTTATCTCCATTACATGTCAATGCTATTCTATTTGTATTTGAATATTTTTTTATTCCTTCAATAATTTTCATATAAAAATTCTCCTTTAAAATCCATTATAAATAAATGGCAACTCTTTAAATGGTGTAAATGTTAAAACACCTATTGCCAATATTATAATCATAGTTAAACAAATACTAGTTACTAATTCTTTATTGCTCTTTAAATATTTTAAATAATCTCTCACAGACATCTACCCATCCTTTCGTTCCAAGATGCATTACATCTCTTAAATAATATTTCTCTTTACCTTTATCTTTAAGATTCATAACTTCAAAGCCTTTACTTTCTGCTATATTCTGTGCCTTATCATAAAACTGATTTCTTTCTTTCTCAGAGATACCAGTTAAATCATAGAATTTGCCCATACTTGGAATTAGTACAACAACTGGTTTAATATCTAAGTCCTTGCATACATTTAATAAAAGCTTATAACTTTCAAATTCCTTAGATGTTACTAAGTCTATGCCCTTGTCTCTTCCTCTATATTGCTCTAGACCATCTTTAAAATGCTCATTGTAATAATACTTGTCAATGTTTAGAGGATTGTTACCTACTCTCTTCTTAGCATCTTCAATAGCTTTCTTTTTCTCATGTGACCAATTTATAGGTTTTTTTCTTCCTTCTTTTTTGTGTTTATCTAGCCTAATTAATTTCTTATAAAGTATCCCTTTTTCTTTAAGCTCTATACAGTATTTTCTCCCTTGAAAATAAGGCTCTAATAACACCTTCTCAGCTTTCTCATACACTGTCTTAGGTTCATATAGCTTGGCATACAATGCTTCTGCCTTATATTCGTCACTACCCCATAAAAGCTTACTTGATTTTTTTATATATTCAATCTTATTTTGTTTAGATATCTTTGGATTATCTAAAAAACGATAAAATTGTATTGGTGAAAACCTAGACTGGTAATGGTGACTTGTGACTCCATCTTTTTCCATAAACCATTGCATAGAAATTAACAAGACAACCTTCTTATTATCAATATTAGGATTCATACTTCCTAACACTGCAGCATCTTGTAATGTCTGAGTATAAGCTCTACCAATTGCAAATACTTTGTTTTTGCTCCTATCTGTATTAAAATAGTACTTTGGATGTTGTTTTGTTGAATTACTAAGTTCTGATGACCCCAAAATCATAATATCTTTTTCTCTCAAAAAATGATTATTTGCTGTAACACCTTTATCCTTTATATCACTTAAAGTATCATCCATAATTGGAAGTAGATTTTTCTCCCTCAAAAGTTCATCAGTTTTAGAATCAAGAAATTTGTCTAACCCAAATAAAAATACTACGCCTATTATAAATGGTGTAATAAAGTATATCAATTTTCTCATATTTTCTCTCCTCTAAAAATATTCAAATTTATGTTATTATTAATCATATTAGTTTTAATGTATATATTCAACTACAAAATTGTAATAAAATCTCCAAAACTTTTTTTTATTCTGTTACAAATTTGTAAAAAAAAAGAAGAAATTCACTGAAAAAGGAATCTTTTTAGTGATTTTCTTCTTTTTATAATTTGACATTTTAATACTTAATTGTGTATACAATTTAACTTATTTTAAAATTAAATTTACTCAAAAGTATATCTTAATCCCCATTGCTTTCTTATTTCATCCATTAAATTCATGACATCTATAGATGATTCTAGAGTATTGGCTTTTGTTTTATTTAATATACAATTATTGACATATTCAATTTCATACTTTAAAGCTTTTTCTGTATCACCATATTCTAGAGTTTCAATTCTTCCACCATCTGTATAAGTTATTGTAGCTTTTGATGCTCTTGGGAAATTTTCTACAGTTATAAATCCTAATTCACATGCAAGAATACCTCTTTTTGGCATCTTAGCTCTCATAGTTAATGATATTACAGCCATCTCATTCTCAGAATTCTTTAAAATTATTCCAGATTGTTCATCCACACCTGTTTCAAATTTCTTAACAGTTGTTAAAATTTCATTCGGTTGAGATGACATAAAGTACCTAGCAAATGAAAGTGCATATGTACCAATATCAAGCAATGCCCCACCAGCTAAATCTTGACTAAAAAATCTATTATTAACATCATAATCCTTGCAACTTCCAAAGGATACTTGTATCATTTTAATTTTTCCCAAACTTCCAGACTCTACTATCTCCTTTAATTTTTTATATAAAGGCATATAATAAATAGTCATCGCCTCTGCTACTATTAAGTTCTTTTCAATAGCTAAAGTTATAATATCAGTTAGTTGACTTCCATTTACTGTTATAGCTTTTTCACACAACACATGTTTACCATTTTTTAGACTTTTCATTATATATTCATAGTGATTGCAATGTGGAGTAGATATATACACTACATCTATATTCTTATTCTCTAGCATTTTATCATAATCATCATACACATTTTCTATATCAAACTTATTTGCAAAGTTTTTTGCTCTTTCAAGACTTCTTGAAGCAACAGCATACACTTTACAATTCACCTCACTCATAGCTTGTGCAAATTCTGATGCAATAGTTCCAGGACCCAATATAGCCCAATTTATATTCTCCATATTTACCACCTCATATCCTATATATTTTTAAATAAATTACAGACTGTCAGCTGGATAGACAATCTTTCCTTGTCTTCTTATCTCATCCATAATTCCCATTACTATCTTTGAATTTTCATGTGAGTTTATACCAGACTCTATTTTATTATTATTTATAAGAGTTATAAACTCAATAAGTTCATGATATATTCCTTCTATTTCTCTAGGTTTCTCTTCTTCTTTTTCCTTTAAAATAGATATATCTTCTTCAGTTCCATCTTTATATCTAATAACCACCCTTTCAAATAAATTAAGTTTTTCGATTATTATACTTCCCTTTTCTCCTTGTATCTCAGATGGTATGTAAGAATCAGCTATTTTAGAATACTGAACTACTGCATCCATACCATCATATTGGAATATAGCCAAACCTTCTCCATCTACTCCAGTTTGAAGCATATGAGAAAATGATTTTACACATTTTGGAGCACCAAATAGATTTATCATAGGGTGTATGCAGTACACTCCAATATCCATCAATGAACCATTTGACAGTTCTTTTTTAAATGCATTTTCTATAATTCCATTTTTATATTTATCATATCTTGAAGAATACTGACAATAGCTTCCAAAAAATCTTCTTATTTTACCTATCTTATGTAAATTTTCTTTAACTGCTTTAAAATTTGGAACACATGTAATTCTCATAGCTTCCATAAGCAATACATTATTGTCCCTTGCAACCTTTATCATTAATTTTACTTCCTCTAAGTTAGATGCTAATGATTTTTCACACAACACATGTTTTTTGTGTTTTAAACAGGTAACAGCTTGTTTTGAATGCATTGAGTTTGGAGAAGCTATGTATATAGCATCTATAACATCTGATTTAGCCATGGTTTCTAAATCGTCAAAAAACAGACTTGCCCCATGCATCTTTCCAAATTCCTTAGCTTTTTCTAAATCTCTTGAATATACAGCAACTAGTTCAAACTCTTCAATCCTAGATGCAGCTCTTAAAAATAGTTTTGATATATTACTTGTACCAATAATACAAAATCTTATTTTACTCACCATTCAAACACTCCTCATTTTTTATAATTTATTTTAAATAAGTAATACCATATAATAAATAATACTCTATATAAACTTTTGAAACTTATTAGAATGTTAACTTCATCAAATAAAAAAGAAAGCTAACTTTAAATGATTTCACCATTTTAGCATAGCTTTCTTTTAACTACAATCTAAACTTACCTTATACTTCTAAAGTTATATTATATCTCTATTTCCTCTCAGGAATTTTATAGTAAAAATTTCATCCACAAACAATGCTATCAATAATACAGTTGCTATAATTGGCCAATAAGGTATTATTAAACTATATAAATTATCAACTACATACACTTGAAGATACCTTACTCCAATAAAAGTCAATATAGTCCAGTACATAGAAAATTTTAAACATATTATTCCTCTATTATTGTACTTATAATCTGAATAATCCCAATATACCTTATTAAAATATACCTTCATAATTATGCCTGTGATGTACTCTACTGTTGTTGGCACTACTAAACATAGTAAAAGCAATGCAAATATATTATTTGGGTCAATAAACCTTGAGACCTCTATTATAATAGACATTGCAATTGCATACATTGGTTTAAATGGACCATTCAAAAATCCATCTTCTTGAAAATGACCTTGAGTAAAATAACTATATAAATTTTCAATTATCCAACCTATAAAACCATACAAGAAAAAATTAAATAAAAAATATAATAGAGAACCTACACTATCCATGAATATTCCTCCTAATTGTTTATAATTATTTTTTCTCATATTCATGGATTTATTCTAAATCAAAGAAATTAAATTTAAATTCTTTGATTTAATATTTCATATTATAGGCTACAACATTCTTTAGATTCTAAACTTTTTAGGTATTCTCTAACTTCTAATAAATTTTCAAGTATCTTATGTGATTGTTCTTTAATTTGTTCATCTGGTTCTTTTAAGTCAGGTACATTTATACATTTTATACCCCCATTATAAGCAGCCTCTACTCCCATAGGGGAATCCTCTATAACAATGCAATTTTCGGGATTAACATTTATCTTTTTGGCTGCCTTTAAGAATATTTCTGGATTTGGCTTAGAGTTTACAACATCATCTCCACAAACTATAGCATCAAAGTATTCTTTTAAATTTGCTTTGGCTAATCTTTTAACTGCTCTTTCTCGCTTTGTAGAGGTTGCAACTGCCATTTTATACCCATTTTTCTTTAAAAAAGATATTAATTCATTAACTCCTAATTTGATAGGAGCTCCTTCTCTATCCATAAATTCAATCATATTTTTAGTTTTCTCATCATACAAATCTAATATCGGCACAGAGCTATCATATATCTTAGTAAGACCTTCTATTATCCCTTTACGATTCCTTCCCATAACAGATGTATATATTTCTTTAGTCATAGTGTATCCATACTTTTCAAATGTCTCTATCCAAAATTCAAGAGAGATTCTCTCTGAATCAAACAAAACTCCATCCATATCAAAAATAATTCCTTCTACTTTTTGCATACAATTCCTCCAATATTTTTTGATATAATTATATTACACTTTTTATGATTAATTTTACAACCCTCAATTTATCCAATTCTAATATAGTAAAATTGTAATTTTCAAAAGTTACACTTTGATTTACTTTAATGTTTGAACCAAGCATATAGGATATCCAACCACCTATACTATCAAATCCATCATGTTCTATATCAAGCCCAAAGTATTTATTGATATCATTGATTGATTCAGTTCCATCAACTAAGTAAGAACTTGTTCCTATTTTCTTAATATGAGTTTCTTCTTTATCAAATTCATCTTGAATTTCTCCTACTATCTCTTCCAGTATATCTTCAATTGTTACTACACCAGATGTACCACCATATTCATCTACCACTATAGCAAGTTGGAGTTTTTCTTTTCTTAATTTCTCAAGAGCCTTATCTATAGTACAATTTTCTGATATATATATAATATCTCTAAGTATTTCTCCTAGTTCAATTTTATTTCTGTTTATTTTTTGATTATACAAATCTCTTATATGTACAAATCCTAATATATCATCTTTATTTTTCTTACATACTGGATACCTAGTAACACCTTCATCTCTCAAAATAGATAATATCTTTTCCTCCGAGTCACTTTCATATATACAAATCATATCAGTTCTAGGTACCATTATCTCTCTAATTTTCTTTTCTTCAAATTCAAAAATATTGTCAACTAATCTTTGCTCTGATTCATCTATAAGCCCACTTTTATAGCTTTCTTCAACTAATAATCTTATTTCATCACCTGTATGTGGCTCATCAACTTCATCTGCTTGTGAATATCCAAATGGCTTAAGAAATAAATCAGTGCTTAGATTAAAAAAGTATATTATTGGATATGTCAATTTATAAAATCCAATCAACAAAAAAGATGTACTTAGCATTATTCTCTCTGTATTATAAAGTGCTAAGGCTTTAGGAACAAGCTCCCCTATTACAACTTCTACCATTGTTATAATTAAAAAGGAAATAGAAATTGATATTGTATATATAACACTTTCACTAAGATTAAATATACTTATTATTGGCAATATTAACTCTTTAACTGTAGATTCTCCCATCCATCCTAGTGCAAGTGAACAAAGTGTTATCCCAAGTTGACATGCAGAAAGATATGAATTTAGATTATCTTTTATTATTTTACACCTTTTAGCATTATTATTACCTTCAGCTATCATAGTATCTATCCTAGAACTACGAAGCTTTACCATAGCAAATTCACAAGCTACAAAAAATGCATTTATTAAAACAAGTACTATTATAAGTGTTACATTTAATAACTCCCGCATAAAATATTGGCCCTTATAATCTTATAACATAAGAAATTTATAAGAACTCAAAGTTCCCCCCTTATATTTATAAAATTTAATTTATAATATATATTCTATCATATTTATTAATATATCTTATTTTATTACAAATAATTTTAAATACAAAATTACCCCTCTTAATATTTATGATGGGTTGTATCATATATTAAGAGGGGCTAATTAAATTTTACGTATGGGCAATATAAATTTTAGTGGTCTTTTACAGGACTTTTTTCAGTTTCACTTGTTATTCCTAATTCTTCTTTTTCAATATTCCATTTTTCAAGACCATATTTAGATATTTTAACAGCTTCTGCTAGACCTCTCCCAAGTCTTTTTATCGTATTCATGCCTACTTCATCATCTTTTGCACCTTGTTCTTTTGCATCTTTACTCCAAATACTAGCACCAGTGTATCCTCCAATAAGTCCTCCTGTTACCAATACCTCATGCATTAAAAAGAAATTTATTATTGGTAATCTGGCCATTTCTTGTCCACCATATCTAGTTCCACCAGTAGTTATAGCAGCTCCTACTTTATTTTGCAAATTACATCCATGTACTAAATACATATGTCTTAATCTATTTAACACAGCAGTCAATTGAGCAGTTATTCCCATATCATAAACAGGAGAACCTATTATAAATCCATCTGCTTCTAACAATTTTTTCTCTAGTTCGCCCATATCATCTTGTATAGTACATTTTTCTGCTTTTCTCATACAAGCATCACAATGTATACATGGACCTATATTTTTTCCTCTTACAGTCCAAAAGTCAGTTTCTATTCCTGGTATTTCTTTAGCTTCCTCTAAAGCTTGTAGTATTGCATATTCAGTTGCTCCTTTTCTTGGACTTCCACATATTCCTAGTATCTTAGCCATAACTATACCTCCCACAAATTTTAATTTAAGCCTCTATGTTTATATCATTAGACTTATTCGATTTTATTGATAATATATATTTAATTATCATTGCTACAATAAATACTGATACTATACAAGAATTTCCAACTAAGGTTCTAATAATCTCTGGAAACTTTTCTAAAGTCTGAGGAACTGAAGTTATACCTATACTTAAGGTAATTGAAACTCCTGCTATAAGATTGTTATCTGACGTAAATCCACATTGACTTATCATATCATAACCAGCCATAGCAATTGATGAAAATACGATTAAAGCGACCCCTCCTATTATGCATGAAGGTATAGTAGTTATTATTGCACCCAATAATGGCGAAAATCCAACTAAAATTAATACTACTCCTGTAATTGACAATACAAATCTACTAGTAACTTTATTTATAGCTACGATTGCAGCATTTTGACCAAATATTCCTGTTGGTATTGAACTAAATACAGATGCAATTATAGATGTTAATGCATTTCCCATTGTAGCAGACTCTAATTCTTTATCTGTAACCTCTCTATTCATAGCTCCCATTGTAGCAATTGTTGCTGCTCCCATCATATCAGCTATAGCTACCATGAATAAGATGGCAAACATTAATATCAAATCAAGTCTAAATTCTAGACCAAATGCCAATGGCTTTGGAAAAGAAAGTATTGATGTCCCTTGAATTGCAGAAAAATCAACCAATCCAAATGCAAGTGATACTAAATAACCAAATATTATACCTATTAAAATTGCAGCATCTTGAACCAATCCCTTACCAAATTTCATAAGCAAAATTATGACTACAACAACTATAAGTCCTATTGCGAAATTTATAGGTTCTCCAAATGTGGCTGAGCCTTCTCCCCCAGCTAAATTTTTTACAGCGGTTGGAAATAGACTAATACCCATACAGGCAATCATTGTACCTGCTATAATTGGAGTAAATAAATGTCTTATCTTCTTAATTCCAAAGGCTATAAAAAACACTACTATTGCCCCTCCAATTTGAGCTCCAAAAAGAGCTTTAAGCCCATATTTGCCAGCTACTGAAAGACATGCACCTAAAAACACATAATTTGTTCCCATTATTACAGGAAGCTTTGAACCAAGCCTATGCCCTTTAAATAGTGGTATTGAGTACAATTGTAGTAAAGTTGCTATTCCAGCTACCAACATAGCACCTTGCATAAGCATAGTTGACATCTGTTTATCAAGCCCTACTATATTCGATATAAGCATAGCTGGAACCATATTACCAGCTATCATTGAAACAAAATGCTGTAATCCTAAAGGTAAAGCTTCCTTAAAAGGCGGTTTTCCCTCTAGATGAAATTTTGATGTATCGTGCTCTTTCATAAAATAAATCCTCCCATAAATTTTATTTTTCTTTACGACCATGAATTTATTAACAATTAATTTTGAGCTATACACATCTTAATCTAGTTAATTCTTAACTTAAATGATATTTATTTTAACTAAAATATTATTTATGTATAGTTGTTTAGTGCACTTAATCTTATTATTTATATTCTCTAAGTTTATATTTTTTATTGACATCATGCTCTGCTCTTACAAACTCTAAATTTCCTTCTCCCATTAATTCAGACATTCTTTTCTTTCTATCACTTAGCCAATCTTTATCAATATTTTTATAGTACTTGTAATCTGTCCAATATATTATTGATGTTATTTCTCCTGGATTACTTTCACTAATCCATATCTCAGAACCAGCAAATCCTTCTAATAATTCTAGACCTTTAATCCAAATCTCATAATCTAATTGTAAGTACTTTTCTATTAATTTAGTATCTATCCTAAAAGTTAGCTCTTCAATAAATAAAGGTCTTTCAAATGATTTTAATTTCATATTATATACTTCCCTCTTTAATATTTGACTACTTTTTTATTTAAATGCTTTTTACATTTAAGTACTTTCAACATAATATTCTTGCATATAACCACTCTTCATTTTTACTTCTTGTAAGACTACCTTCTAGCAGGAGGTACATGTATTGCTTTACCTACTATTCCCATAGTAGCTTCTGCAAAAGCTTCTGATAAGGTTGGATGTCCATGCATAGTACTTGCAACTTCTTCAACTGTCAACATTGCTTTCATTGCAATTACAGCTTCATGAATTAAATCACTAGCATTAGGCCCTATGATATGAACCCCATATATTGTAGTCTTATCTTTTGAAGCAATTACCTTAACCATACCATCTGAATCATTCATTGTAAGAGCTTTTCCATTACCAGAAAACTGAAATTTACCAACGACATAGTCTAAGTTTTTATTTTTGGCTTCTTCTTCAGACAATCCAACTGTAGATACCTCTGGAAAAGTAAAAATGGAATTTGGTACTAAGTCATAATCTACACTTGTTTTTTCCCCTACAATTCGTTCAACAACTACTTTGCCTTCTTCAGATGCAACATGTGCAAGCATTATTCCTCCAATTACATCTCCAATTGCATAAATACCTGGTACAGATGTACAGTAATTTTCATCGACTTTTATTCCCTTTTTATCATATTTGATGCCTAAATTATCTAGATTTAGTCCATCTACATCTAACTCTCTTCCTGTAGATATAAGTACATTATTACAAGCAATCTTTGTTTTTTCTCCATTCTGATTTATATCTACTACTAGTTCTTTATCACTCTTAGATATTTCTTCTACTTTTGATGAAAGTAGTATTTTAATCCCCCTTTTATTAAGTAGTTTAGTTAACCTACTAGATACCTCATTATCAACCATAGGAATTATATTATTCAAGAACTCAACTATAGTTACATCTGAACCAAATTCATTTAAAATTCCTGCAAACTCAATTCCTATAACTCCACCTCCAATTATTACTAATTTCTGAGGCAACTTAGTTATTTCTAAAGCTTCTTTACTTGTTATTACTCCCTCCAAATCAATCCCTTTAATAGGAGGCTTAGAAGATTTTGAACCAGATGCAATTAAAATATTTTTTCCTTTAATTATCTTCTTTGAGCCATCTTCTAATTTTATCTCTACAGAATCCTTACTTATTAACTTTGCTTCTCCCTTTTCTACAGTCACTTTATTTGCTTTTAATAATCCTTTTACACCACTAGTTAAGGTCTTAACTATATGTTTCTTTCTTTTCTGAACTTTTTCCAAGTCTAATTTATATTCATCAACTTTTATCCCATATTCTTCAGCATGATTAAAATAATTTAAAACCTGTGCATCTTTAAATAGTGTCTTTGTAGGAATACAACCTGTATTTAGACAAGTACCTCCAAATTCATTCTTTTCTACAATTATAACTTTTAACCCCAGTTGAGCTCCTCGAATCGCTGCAACATACCCACCTGGACCACCACCAATTACGATTAAATCAGCGTTCATATTTATTTTTCCTCCTTTTAAGTTATAGATATTAATATCTATAATTAAAATTTTAGTATCAATATTTATAGCTTGTTAAATCTACTTGATTTTTAATACCATAGCAAAGTTTCTGACGTGTAAAAATAAAATTATTTCTATGCATTCCTACTATCAATAGTTCCGAATGTGGATGTTCTAAATGGCTATAAGCTGTTGTACAGCCTGGAGTCATTTTTCCACCAACAAATACCATGGAATAATTCATAAAATATTCGTCTAATAATTCATTTTCAATTAGGTGAGTACAGTATGAAGGAGATTCGATACACATTTTTTCTATCCCTAGATTTTTAAGTACATAAAGTAATATCTTAGAGTCTGGAGTACTATCTTTACCAGTAACAATTACAGGACAAACATCAAAATCTTTGTATAATTCTTCAAATTTATAATCATCAACATCCTTAATTGAATTAAAACTCCCTATACATATGTGTTTTAAAGGAGAATTTTCTTTTATATAATCCCAACCATTTGGAGATGTGGCTATAACCATTTTATATTCCTGACTCTTATCAACTCTAAATGTATAATGGTCAAATGGAATATCTCTAGCATCAAAAGAAACTACTACTCCACATGGCTGATATTTTTTATTTAAATAGTCTTTTCTTTGCTGTGTCAAACTTTCATCAAATACATGGCATGTTATCCCAGGTTCATTTTGCAACGTTCTAGCCCCTATAATTACAGCATCTGAATATGCTCTTAGAACATTTAAAACCCAAAAATCTGCCAAGGCTCCATCTGGATCAACAAAATTATTTTTTCCAATTAAAGGGCCTGCTTTATTGTCTTCATATGCCATTTTTCCATCAGATGAAAGCACCATAGATGAAAATATATATGGTCTTTTATCTTTTGATTTTGGAAAAAACAACTCTGTATAATACTCTAAAGCATCTGGTATACAGATATTTTCATTAGATTCTTCTTTTATATTGTCTAATATCTTTTCATTTCTATTTAATACATTTATTTTTAAGTTATGTTTTGGTATATTGAAAAACTCAAGCTTATTCATACTTTGACCACCTTCTCTCAATTATTTTTTATAATCCATAAATTCTTTTTCCCCATTGCATATTTCCTAGACCAACATCCTCTATTAACTTACTTGATATTTTTTGAGTTTTATAGATTACTTTTTCTTCATCTATATTAACTATTTGATTCTTATCCATAACTACTTTTCCATCTATAATAGAAGTTTCTATATTATTTGGAGTAGATGAATATATTAATGAACTAATTGGGTCGTGAACTGGTATAGAAATTGCACTTTTATATGGATTATAAATTATAATATCAGCATTTTTTCCTATCTCTATTGACCCTAAGCAGTCTAATTTATTTATGGATTTTGCTCCTCCAAGTGTTGCCATTTCCAGTACACTTGACGAAGGTAAAAGCTTTGCATCTCTATGAGTAACTTTTTGTAATAATGTAGTCATTTTCATTACTTCTAACATATTTTGAGTATCATTACTCGCTGAGCCATCACAAGCTAAACTTATAGTCAATCCATTTTCAATAAGCTTTGGAATTGGTGCTACTCCTGCTGCTAGAACCATATTAGATACTGGATTATGAGATATTTTAACATCATATTTTTTAAATAACTCTATATCTTCATCTGACATTTGTATGCAGTGGACTGCAATAAAGTCAGGCCCTAAAATTCCTACTTTTTCAAGATATGGCACAGTCTTCATACCTCTATCTTCTAAACAGTATTTATCATCGTCCTTAGTCTCAAGTAAATGCATAGTTATTGGAATATGAAGCTCATTGGCTATATTTCTCATTTCTTTGTATCCTTCTTCTGTGTTATCCCATATAATACCAGGAGCTAATGCTAAACTTATTCTCGAGTGGTCTCTATATTTTTTCTCTAATCTTCTGACATCATCAAAAAACTTTTGTTCTGTATCATGATAGGTACAACCAAATTCTTTTGGGAATTTACTTGTATCTGTAAATCCTCTACCAAGTATTCCTCTTATTCCTAAGTCTTCAAATGCTTGAATTATACTATCATCAAGACCTTCTTTTCCATGACAGTACATATAGTCAAGTATAGTAGTTGTACCTGTTCTAATTGCTTCTATACATCCTGTTAAAGCTGCATAATAGCAACATTCTTCATCTATTTTATGTATAGCTCTTCTAACAGAGCTATCAAGCCAGTCTAACAATAATTTATCTCTTCCTAATCCCTTTAGCAAAGTCTGAAATAGATGAGAATGAGTACTTATAAATCCAGGTAAAACAAATTTACCTCTAGCATCTATAATTTTTTCAGAGATGTATTTTTCTAGTAAATTCTTCTTTCCTATATCAATTATCTTGTTCTTTTCAATTATTATACAAGCATCATTTAGTATTTCCCTCTCATTATTCATTGAAATTAGATAAGCGTTTTTAATTATCAAATCTACTTTTCTCATGTAGTAACCTCCATATAATTTTTTGCTATATCTTAATTTTGACAGATAGTTTGGAGAGAAAAAATCTTTCGAGAAACGCATAACAAACTATCTGTCAGATTACTAGTATACTATAAAATCACTTTAAATCTGGCTGAATTACATCCATCTAAAATCTAAAAGATTTTGTGTGACTTCTTGAAGAAAACGTGCTCCAGGAGCTCCGTCTACTACTCTATGGTCATGAGTTAAACTCATATTCATTGTTGAACCAGCGTAAAATGCACCATCTTTTACAAGAACTTTTTCTATTATACTTCCAATACCTAAAATTGCACTTTCTGGTGTATTTAATACTGGGGTAAAGTATGTTATTCCAAACATCCCTAAGTTAGTTATAGTAATAGTTCCATTACTCATTTCATCAGAATTTAACTTGTTATTTTTAGCTCTATCACTTAAATCACTTAGTTCAATACATATTGTTTTTAAGTCTTTTAAATTTGCATTTTTTATTATAGGTACCACCAAGCCATTTGGAATATCTACAGCTACACCTATATTAATTTCGCTACTTACTTTAAAATGATTTTCATCAACTATTTGTGTTCTAAGTTTAGGATGATTTTCAAGTGCTTCAGCTACAGCCTTTATTATAAGAGCTGTATAACTTAATTTAACTCCTACTTTTTTATACTTTTCTTTCAATCCTTTATATACTTTTGATAAGTTAGTAATTTCTAATTCAGTGGCAATTGTAGTTTGAGCTGTTGTCAATAAACTCTCATGCATTTTTTTTGCTATTACATTTTGCATTGGTGTCATCTTAGTTACCAAATCATTTTCTCCTATGTTTACCTTAATGTTATTAACTTGAGAAATATTGGTAACTTCTTGCCGTACTTCTTTTTCTACTACTTTATTTTGATTGACTTCCATAACTTCTTCTACTGGATTATTGTTCATGAAATTTTTCAAATCATCAATTGTTATTGAACCATGTATTCCTGTACCCTCTATATTTGAATAGTTAATTCCTTTTTCCTCAGCTATTTTTTTAGCTCTCGGAGTTATTTTTTTCTCTATATTTAAATCTTTTTTCTTAGTTGCATTTTCTAAACTTAAAATATCTACCTCTTTTTCATTATCAGTTTTATCTATCAAGTTAAATCCACTAATATCTTCATTGGCTTCTGCAATTATACAAATTAGTTCTCCACAATTAGCAATATCGCCCTCTTCAAAAAATTTTTTTCTCAATACCCCACTTTCTGGTGCTTCAACAGTATTAGTAATCTTGTCAGTTTCAACTTCTAAAATTTCATCACCCTTATTTACTACACTTCCTTCTTCAATCAACCATGTGCCAATTGTTCCTTCCTCCATAGAAAGACCAAACTTCGGCATCTTAACCTCTGTAATCATTGTTTATCCTCCCCTGACTAATATTGCATAACTTCCTTACAAGCCTTAATTAGATTTTCTAATTTTGGTAGAACAAAATCCTCTAAAACTGGTGCATATGCTACTGGAGCATCAATTGATGTAACTCTTTTTATTGGTGCACTTAGATACTCAAATACATCTTCATTTATCATTGCAGATATTTCAGCAGCCCATCCTCCAACTCTTGGACCTTCTTGAGCAATAACCAATCGACTAGTTTTCGCAACTGACTCTACTATAGTTTTTTTATCATAAGGAAATACAGTTCTAAGGTCGATTATCTCTACACTAATCCCTTCTTTTTCAAGTTGACTTGCTGCTTTATGTGCTAACCCTAACATCATTTGAGTAGCTACTATAGTAATATCACTTCCAGTTTTTTCAATCTCAGCTTCATATAGAGGAATTTCATATGGCTCAACTGGCACCTCTCCTTTGACATTGTATAGCATTTTATGTTCTAAAAATAATACAGGATTATCGTTTTTTATAGCTGAAAGCAACATCCCTTTAGCTTCATAAGGTGTTGTTGGTGAAACTACTACAAGCCCAGGTGTATTCATAAACCATGACTCTGCACAAACTGAATGATGATATGCACAGCGTATACCACCTCCCTGTACAGCACGAACAGTAATTGGGCAATGTGCTTTTCCTTGGAACATAAAATTTAATTTTGCTGCATTATTTACAAGTTGGTCAAAACAAACTCCCAAAAAATCTGCAAACATTATCTCTGGAACTGGTCTTAGTCCACAAAGTGCTGCACCATTTGATAATCCCAATATAGCTGATTCTGATAAAGCTGTATCTTTTATTCTATTTGGCCACTTAGCCATTATTCCTTTAGTAATCCCAAAATCTCCACCCATTTTAGCTACATCTTCACCTAGTATAAAAACTCTATCATCATTTTCCATAGCTTGATGAAGTGCTTCATTTATTGCCATTCCATATGAAAGTTTTCTTCCCATTATCTTATCTCCACCTCTCTATCAACATATGTGTGTGTAACTGCATCTTTAATATCTGGTGATGGACTCTCCAATGAGAATCTCAGCATTTCTTGAACATCAGCCTCTATTTCTTCTTCTATTTGCTTAAGTGATTCATCTGACATACCTTCTCTTTCAATAAGTATCTTTCTAGTTAACTTGATTGGGTCTCTATCTTTCCAATACTTAACTTCTTCTTCAGGTCTATATGCTGCTGGGTCTCCTGCAAAATGACCTTGCCAGCGATAAGTGAGAAATTCTATTAAAGTTGGTCCTTCACCTTTTCTTGCCCTATCTGCTGCTATTTCCACTATCTCAATTACTGCTTCTACATCATTTCCATCTACCCTATAACTTGGAATCTCATACCCCTCGCCCCAAGTTTTTAATTCTTTTTGAGGATGTGAATCTGTATAGTGTGTAGATATAGCATATTGATTATTAAGTAGGCAATATATTATAGGAAGTTTCCATGTTGCTGCCATATTAAGACTTTCGTGGCAAGTTCCTTCTCCTAAAGTTCCATCTCCTAGAAATACTGCTGTAACATCATCTGTTTCTTTATACACAGATGCAAAAGCTGTACCAAGACAAGTTACCATAGTTGAACCCTGTATTCCATTAAACCCCATATTTCTACATTCAATATCATTTATATGCATTGAACCGCCTCTACCACCATTTATTCCTGTAGACTTAGCAAAAATTTCTGCCATTACAAGTTTTGGGTCAGTACCACAAAGTGCTATAGTTCCATGACCTCTATGGTCTGGAAATTTATAATCTGTTTTTCTAAGTGCATCAACTATGCCTGCTTGACAAGCTTCTTGCCCTATACTTAAATGAACAAATCCTGGTATTGTTCCATTGGCAGCATATACTTCTATTACTTCTTCAAATCTGCGAATCATAACCATGTCACGGTATAATTTTTCTAATCTTAACTTACCTAATGCCATCTTATCTCCCCCTGAATCAATAAATTTTTAAGTTGTTTATTTTAAGAAACTTTTTTCAAGTACTGAGTAATTTATTTCTCCTGCCGAAAATGATTTCCCAGTATTTATATTATGTATCTGTATTTTGCCTATTGAGTGTACATCATGGTCTACATAGAAAAAGTCTCTTCCTGCCTTCTCAAATACATCTTCAAACAACTCTCCATAATTTGGAGACGAAGTTTTCCCTGCCAACTGGTGTATAGTTTTTGCAATAGCAGTATCAGTCGAATCCACCCAAAACTCAGTTTCACTACCATAAATCAATGCATCATTTATTCTTCCCATAGTCTTAAGTTCATCTTTTAATACAGGTGCGATTGGTGCTTTTCCTCTAGCAAGTACAATTTGACCTGCATCAAAGTTTTTTTCAAACATCTTATGGCATACTTGCTCAATAATTCTTGCTGACACTTGCATTGATGCTACAATACATGTACTTGGTGAAATTAATATATATGTGTCTTCTGGTTTTACTTTACAGGCATTTGCAACCTCTAAGACCGTTTCATCATTAGGATATTTTATATCTTGGATACATAGGACTGCCTCATGATAAGTGTCTTTATATGGAGTCATTTCAAAATACCAGTCTGATTTAACTCTTGCTAAAGCTCTTGCTGGTCCTGACCCAATAGTTGCAAATTCACCTTCTCCAAGTTTCCATCCAGCAATCTGTGAACCCATACATGCAATCAATGGTTTATCTATAAATACTTCAACTGCTGAGAAAGAATATTCATCATTTAATTTAAAATCTCCTAATGATACTGTTCCTAGGTCGCCTATAGAAGCCCTAGTAAATAAAACACCTGCTTTCCAGCTTCCACTACAATTTAATCCCATATCAATTATAGTTGCTCCACAATCCATCTTAACAACTTCACACCCTAATGCTTCTGCATCTTCCAGTATCTCTCTTACTACCACCATAGCTTTCTTGTTTAAACTTATCATCTTTATACCTCTCAATATATATTTTATTTATGCCTTCTTCCCACATACATCAATTGCAGCTCCCATTATTGGACTTGCTTCATCAGATGCTAAGAAAGTTACAACTTTTGATACTTCTTCCACTTGCAACATTTCTTCAAGTGGTATCGTAACTGCATCATCATAGTCAAATCTTTTTCTTGTATATTCAGTATTAGTCATACCTAAATATATTGCATTTACATTGATTCCATACTCTTTTACTTCTTCTGATAAAGTTTGAGTAAAACTTACCATCCCACCTTTAGAAGCAGCATATGCCCCAAAACCCGGAAAAAAATGTTTTGCTGCTGTAGAACTAATATTTATTATTTTTCCATACTTTTTATCAATCATTGTTCTAAGAACAGCCTTAGTACAATAAAAAGTTCCACTTAAATTAGTCTTTATCTGAACATCCCAATCTTCAATTGTAGTATCAACTACTGGAGCTGATTTATGGAGAGCTACATTATTAATCAATACATCTACACGCTCAAATTTATCTATTACTTCACTAAAACAAACTTCTACTTCTTCTGGTTTGCTTACATCACAAACTGAAACAAAGGCTTTACCACCAGATTTAATGATTCTTTCTGCAACATTATCCAATTTACTTTTAGTTCTACCAATTAAGACTACTGTTGCTCCTTCAATAGCAAAATCTAAAGCAAATCCTGCTCCTAATCCTTGCCCTCCTCCTGTTATCACAACAACCTTATCTTTAAATCTTAAATTCACAATCCATCACATCCTCTACATTCTTATAATTCAAACTTATATTTAGAAAAATGTCTTACATTTCAATATCTAAAGTATTTTAAATAAATATCTTTTTACTTTGTATAACTAATTTCTTTTGTATAAAACAACATTAAATATTTATATTATCCATTAAAATATTTTTCTTTAATGGCAAACTATAAAAATCACAGTTTAACGCATTTGCTACTGCATTTGCTACTGCTGGTGCTGATGGTACAACAGAACATTCACCTATACTCTTAGCTCCAAATGGACCTCCAGGTTCTCCACATTCTATCATTCCAACTTTTATTTGTGGCATTTCACTAGCCTTTATCATATGATACGAGCGAAATGAATTAGCTTTTATTCTTCCTCTATTATCAAACTCAAGCGCTTCAGTTAACGCATATCCTATTCCCATTTGAATTGCTCCTTCAATCTGACCTTCTACAGACATTGGGTTCAAAGCTTTACCCACATCATGTACTGCAACATATTCTAAAACTCTTACACTTGCCAGTTTAGTATCAACCTCAACTTTAGCAAAATGTACACCATATGAACTCGCTCCAGTTTGAGATGCAAAAGTTTCAGCTCCTATAATCTCTCTTAAACTTACCCTTTGAGCATGTATCATGACATCGCATAAAGTGGCTTGTTTGTTGTTATTTTTGATAGAATAAACTCTATCGTCCTTAAATTCTATATATTCTTCATCCTCTTTTAAGAGTTGGGATGCTTCTTTTAAAAGTTCTTTTTTTACTGAGTTTGCTACTTTTAAAGCTGCATTTCCGGATACAAAAACTCCTCTACTTGCGTAATCTCCTAAATTCCATGGTGATGCTTCTGTATCTGCCTGTATACATTCTATTTTTTCCTGGCTTATTCCAAGTACTTCAGATATAATTTGCACCTGGACACTTACAGATGCATTTCCCATATCATGAGTACCTGTATATAATACAGCTGAACCATCTTCATTCATTTTCAACATTAAGGCTGTTATATCTCTATGTGCCCCAAAGCATCCATTTCCATGTGAACCAACTGCCATACCTACACCAATTAAAAACCTACCATTTGATTCATTTTGCTGTCTTATTTGTTTTTTCCAGTCAAATATTTCAGCACCTTTTTTTATACAGTCTATTGGTCTTGGATTACCATGAGGACTTTTAAATCGTTGGTCTATTCCATCTGGTTCAACTAAGTTCTTAAGCTGTAAATTTAAAATATCCATATTTAGTTTTTTTGCAATTTTATTTAGTTGGGATTGTTGTGCAAAAAAAGCTTGTGGAGAACCATATCCTCTCATTGCTCCTGCAATTGGTGTGTTTGTATACACTGGTATTCCTGTATATCTCATATTTTCAATCTTATATGCTTTAAATACTTTATGACTCATTGCTCCAATTACATTTAAAGCACTTGATGCATATGCTCCTGTATTTGTTAGAACTTTCATATCTTGTGCTACAATTTGACCATCTTTCATAACACCTGTTTTTAGATATACAACTGCACCATGTCTAGTTCTTGTTGAAGCAATAGTTTCTCTCCTGTTAAGTTCTAGTTTGACTGGCCTACCTGATAGTTTTGCTAATAATGCTACAATTGGCTCAATTGTAATCTCTAATTTACCTCCAAAAGCTCCTCCAATAGCTGGACTTACTAGTCTAATTTTATTCATTGGTACTTCAAATAACTTAGATAAGATTATCCTAAAGCCAAAAGTATTTTGATTAGGACTATAAACAGTAAGTTTTCCACTGTAATCATAATCTGCAATAGCCACATGAGTTTCTATTGCACCATGATGTATAGCTGGAAGTGTATACTTATCTTCAAAAATATAATCAGCTTTTTTCATAGCTTCTTCAATATTTCCACACTGTTGTACACTTACTGCAAGCTTGTTTCCACCTTTATGGATTGGATATGCACCCTCTTGTATTGCTTCTTCTGGATTAAATACTGATGGTAATTCTTCGTATTCAACCTCAATAAGCTTCAATGCTTTTTCAGCAGTTTGTAAATCTTCAGCTGCAACAGCTGCAACTTTATCACCAACAAAACGAACAGTATCATCAAAGATATATTCAACCTCTGGCAACTCATGTTCATAAAATCTCATTGCACTATTAAAGGCTTTTTGAGGTGAGTTTTTATAAGTGGCTATGGCTTTTACACCTTCTAATTTTTCAGCTTTTGATGTGTCTATTTTTTTAATTTTTGCATGCGCTATAGGGCTGAATAAAACCTTAGCATAAAGCATATTTGGAATTTTCATATCCGCAGTATATTTAAGTTGGCCAGTAGCTTTAAGTACAGCATCTCTTATTGGGACTCTCTCACCAATAATTTTAAATTTATTACTCACAGGTTATACCCCCCATCCTTTTTGCTGATAAAAGTATAGCCTCAACAATTTTTACATATCCTGTACATCTGCAAAGATTGTTATCTATAGACTTTCTAACATCTTCCTCAGAAGGATTTGGAGTTTTGTCTAGTAAGGCTTTTGCCGACATTATCATCCCTGGAGTGCAATATCCACATTGAACAGCTCCACAATCAATAAATGCTTGTTGAATTGGATGTATATTGATTCCATCTGACAACCCTTCAATTGTCAATATCTTTTTCCCAACTGCGTTTCTTGCTAGAATCAGACATGAATTAACTGCTTCTCCATCTAAAATTATTTTACAAGCTCCACAATCACCAGTACTACATCCACACTTACTTCCAGTTAAATTAAACACTTCTCTTAAAACATAAAGTAAAGTCCAGCTTTTTTTTATACTCACCTTTCTCAATCTGCCATTTATATCAAGTTCAATAACATCTATAATCTCCACCTTCTCCCCACATAATTTAAATTTTAATATTTTCTATGAAATTTAATCTTTGATTAATTTATCCAAGTTATTTACTCTCCTTTGACAAGTAAAATCCATAATTACTGTTAAAAAAGGAGGGGCAAGGCGCTCCTCCTGGATATCCTTTCAGATTATACTTTTATTAAAATGAGTATCATATCTTTTGATTATTTAGTTTTTTAAGGTTTTTGGGTAAAAAAAATAGAAGCAAGGCGCTCCTTCTTGGATATCCTTTCAGATTATATTCTGCTCAAATGCAAGCTATTAGGTTTCCTTCAAAGTTCAATTCTATTTTTGGTAAAAAAAATAGAAGCAAGGCGCTCCTTCTTGGATATCCTTTAGAATTACATTCTCTAAGCTTTACAACTTACTTTACTTTCCACTACATCTTCTTTTTCCTTAGGCAATACAATATTTAGTATTAAAGATAATAAAGCTGTTCCAGATATACCAGTCATTAAAGTGACTACAATGCTTGGTAAAAATGCTAATGCAGCTTGATTAAAATAACCACCCATACCAATGCCCAATGAGACTGCTAAAATTGTTATATTACGATTTGTCATCTTTCCCATTCCAATAACCTTAATACCTGATGATGCAATTGTTCCAAACATCATAACTAATGTTCCTCCAATAACTGGGTCTGGTGTTAAAGCTAATATCTGGGCAAACTTTGGGAAAAATGCTAATACGCCTAACATTACTCCTCCAAGTGCTACTATGTACCTACTTGCAACTCCTGTCATACAAATTATTCCTATGTTTGGACTACCTGATATAACTGGAAGCCCATTAAACAAGGCTGCAAAACAACTTCCAACTCCATCTGCTCTCACAGCTCTCATCAATTCTTTTTGTGTAGGTAGACGGTTTTCAACAGAACTGACAACACCTGTCGTATCTCCTATTATTTCCATAACTGTAACAATATGAATTGTACATATGGTTATAATAGCGCCCAAGTTGAACTCCAATCCCCAGTATATAGGTTTTGGCATTGCAAACCAATTTGCTTGTGCCATACTAGAAAAGTCAACCATACCAAATATTATTGCTACTACATACCCTATTACTATTGAAATTATTATGGATGCTACTTTTAGAAAACCTTTTCCAAATTGATTTAAAATAAGTGTTAATAATAATGTGAATATAGCTAAAGAAAAATTAGCAACTACATTAGGTCCATGAGCATCAAAAGATACTGCGTAGTCAAATGAAGAACTCATAAGTGATAACCCTACTGCCAAAACAACACTTCCTGTAACAGTAGGTGTAAAATATTTATGTAAATATTTTACTGCAAGAGGTCCTACTAAAGTTAAAACTAGACTTCCTACAAGTACTGCTCCAAAAGCTCCAGCAATACCAACATCATTATTTGTACTTAAGGCAATTAATGGTGCTACAAAGGTGAAACTTCCACCAGTAACAATTGGCAACCGTGACCCTATTGGTCCAATTCCCATAGATTGCAGTATGGTGCTCACTCCTGCAATCAACATCGAACATTGAATCAAAAATGCAGTCTCACTTAGTGAGAGACCCATGCCCACAGCTACTAAAATAGCACCTGACATAGTACCTGCAAAAGCAGAAAAAACATGTTGCATACTAAGCGGTATTGCTGTTAGAAGCTTTGGCTTGTCATTAAATCCATACTTGTAATTTTCCATATCTTACCCCTTATCGCTCCCGCCATTGCCGCCAAATGTATGGAGCTATGTAATAAATTATTAGTAACCTTAAAAGTTAGAGCCTAATAAATATTGCACAGTTACATTATGAAGTTTTAGTAATACATTTTGAAATTAGAAAAGCTCTAATTTAAGGAGTGGCGGAGGATTAGTTACTAAAAAAATAAAACGTTTGCTTTTAGCATCATTTTTATTTTTTGTAAGCTAGGTAATTAATCCGATTTTTAATTGTATTATACAGTCACGATTTTATACTGTCAAGATTATTCTGACAATTTAATTTTAGTTTTATTTAGAATTATTAAAGTAAAAATAATAATCAATTTGTAGAATAAAATCAGTATTAAAATACTTTAATTTTCAAATTTTTGTTATTTTATTATCGAAATTCAGTTTAATATTTATTTCTATAAAATATATACAACTTCTTATTTTAGCTATATAACACTATTTCAGTAAATATAATAAATAAAGATATATATAATAATCATAAAAATTTTAATTATTGGATAAATATAAATATTTTATTGTTTATTTAATTAAATCAGACATAGTATATATATTTTATAATACAATATTATTTTAATATATATAAAAAAAATAATTATTTTTTATTATTTTCTCATTCTCTGATATTTAAATTCTCTTCTATTAGATATTTTTTTAACATTTTTTCATAAAAAGTTTATCTTTACATACTTACAAAAAATTTATTTTTCAAAATTATAATCATTTATTTTCCCAATTTTTCTACATATTTCAATAAATAAAAATCTTAATTTTTTATTATAAAAGTAAATTATTTTTTGTACATTTCTTATTACTCATGCTTTTTATTATTGCTATAAATTAATATCTATTACTATTACGAGAAAAAACGAAGAGTGATTTTTATTTAAATAATATTCAAACTTCGTTTTTTCTTACTAGCTATTTATTTAATTTCTAAATTTCTATTATTTTTTAATACTTTATCTTTTTAATAATCTATCTTTTTAATACTTCACCACATGGATTTTTAGTAACTTTACCTTCTTCTAATGCAATTTTTCCATTTACAATTACATATTCAACACCTTTGGCTAATAACTGTGGATTTGAGAAGTCAATCTCTTCAGACCTAGGATAGCTGTAGTTTTCCATATCAATAACTGCTATATCAGCTATTTTACCCTCTTTAAGTATACCTCTATCCTTTATTTTAAACTGGTTAGCTGGTAATGAAGTTACCCTTCTTACTACTTCTTCCAATCTTACACCTGATTTTTTATACATATCAAAGAAAATTGGAAATGCCCCTCTTCTTTGAAGCTCAAACCATGACATATCTCCACCTACACTAAACAAACAATCTGAACCAACCATAACAAATGGATTATTTATTATCTTTTTATCATGTAATTTATCAGGAAAATCTCCCCTGTACATTCCCCCTAGGCAAAATATAAGTTCTTCATCTCCATATAAAAGTAAATCTAGTAATAACTTATTCTCATCTATACCTTTTTGCATAGCTATTTCACGTATTGATTTCTTTTCCATATCAATATCATTGGTATTTAGAAGTATTATACTTCCTCTATCTCCAAGTATAAATGCCTCTTTTAATATCAAAGCTCTTCCTTCTTCATTACTAAGAGCATCCATAACTCCATCCATACCTAATTCAAACAAACTAGATGATATTGCCATAATAAATTGAAGTACTCTTTTTTTCTTCATACAATGTCCAGAACTTCTTGGTACTGTATCAACCATTATATCAACACCATTGTATCTAGCTTTTAATATCTCATCAAAGGCTTCTATTTCAACTGGACTTAAATGTGATACTTGAACTCTAGCACCACTTTTTTGACCTACCTCTATAGTTTCTTTTACTGCATTATATCTTCCTATGTAATCTCTAATATGGGATGTATATATACCATCATGTTCCTTAATTAACTTTGCAATATCAACAAGTTCATCAATATCAGCATACTTACTTGGTATATATGCCAATCCAGTAGATATTCCAAAAGCACCACTTTTCATGCCATCATTTATTATATCTGTAATTTCATTTTTTTCTTTTTTTGTAGGAGGTCTATCTTTAGACCCTCCCATAACACTCCATCTTATAGTCCCATGACCCAATAAAAATCCCATATTAATAGCTATTCCACTCTTAGATATAAGGTCACAATATTCTATAAAACTATCCCAATGCTTATTTTTATCTATAAGATACTTTTTTTCTTCTTCAAGTAATAGACCATTTTTATACATATATTCATATATATTTTCAGAAGAATATGGTGTTATAGAGTGACCACAATTACCATTTATAGTTGTTGTAACACCTTGTTTTAGGAATTTTTCAAATTTACCATCTAGTATTGCTACTATTTCTTCATGAACATGAGGGTCAATAAATCCAGGTGTTACAACTTTTTTATGACAATCTATCATTTTATTTGTATCATCATTTATCTCAGAATCTATTCTTACTATTAAATTATTTTTTATAGCTATATCTCCATAAAAACCATTTTCTCCAGTACCATCTACTATAAATCCATTTTTTAAAACTAAATCATATGCCACATTATTCACCTCTTAAAGTATAATTTTATTGCAGTAGCCTTTACTATAATTCTTTATATTTTAAACTTTTTACTTCTTTAATTTTACTAGTCTCTAAGTTTATCTTTATGCATAACTCTTGCAATCAATATAGTACCAAATACGCATATAAGAACTACTAAAGATTGTGGTATTATACCTTGCTTTGATAATATAATAGTCAATACAGCTATTACAATTGCTACTAATCCTAGTTTTTTATCTTGTAAAAAAACTTGTCCAAACACTGACCCAAATAGAGCTGGTAAGATTAAATTCAATTTTTCTACTACTTCAGGTGGTATTTTAGACAACACACTTCCTCCTAAAATTACTCCAAAAGTCAAAATACTTATATTTACTAGAATAGATACAGCTATTCCTATAGTAGATATTATTGAACCTTCTTCTGTTCCAGATTCAACTTCTGCTGCTTTTTGAGCTGCTATTGAACATGGCAGTCTCATATTAGATATATTTCCAGAAAGAAAACTCATATAAGTTCCTGGTATCCCTAAAATTGGTGAATAAGAAACTGGCTCTATTATGTAGTTTGGTGCGCTCATACTAACTATTGCCATTGTACTTGCTAATAATGCTGATATTGGAGGCATAAGACCAAATCCAAAACTTAAAATTATTCCAGGAACTAATGCTGCTATAATACCTAAAGATAATGTCAATCTACCATACCTTATCATAAAAGGTAAGTACTCTTCATTGTATATAGATTTTACTTTACTCATAAAACTCCCCCCTTATATTATTGAACCTATTATCATCCCACTAAACATTGATATTGTAAGACCCCACTCTCTCAGCCATTTTATATTTTTCTTTTTTTCAATCATACAAAGTATTACCATTATTATCATTCCACTTATACATGCAATTGTTCCATTGTCAAAACGCAACACTCTATCAGCATTTAGGTATGCAAATGAACCTAACATTGCTCCTATAGATATTATTGGTATAAATGATTTCTTACCACTAGAAATAACATTCGTTATTTTATCTAACTTATGCCCAAACAATAATGTAAATATTATCCACCCTAAAGAACCTAATATCATAGTCCAAACTGCATTTGTAAATGCTACTTTTGTCATCTCAGGAGAACCCAAAGTTACCCCTAACGCATCTGTTCCAAACCCAGCTGACATAGATTCAAAAATTACAGAACCTATAAATGATAATCTCATCCATGCTATAGGTCCACCCATAGTTACTATAAGTGAAACCATCCCAGCAAATATAGTCATTGATGGGCCTATAGCTGAAATAGCACTACTCTTAATAGCTGATTTTATTTGCTTATCAGTTATTCCCATCGTCTTCCCAACTTTACAAGATTTTATAGCAAATACAAGAGATTGTACTACTACTATTGATACAGCTACTGTACTTGCTATCCACAAAAGTGGATGATTGGCTAATTTTAAATAATCCATTGCAAAAAACCTCCCTATAAATCCTCAAATTTTATTAAAACATTTAAGCCTTATTTCCAAACCTTATTCAATACTCTAAGTATGTTTCCACCCAACACCTTTTCTATTTCCTCATCACTATATCCATGTTTTACTAAATATCTGACAATATTTTTTGAAGTTTCAGTTGGATTTTCAAGACCTTTTACATACTCTACTTTAGGATGCTCCTTTGTCCCAGTTATTTTTTTAATATCAAATTTAGCAGCTAACACTGAATGTAATTTAACATGGTCACCGTATACTGTATCTGGTCCAAAAGCCACATGGTCTATCCCTACTAGATTTTTAATATACTCAAAATGTTCCATAAATGACTCTATTGAATGTTCTTTGTTTTTTTCAGTTATTGTAGTATGTGGTGCTGCTTCTACACCTATGACCCCACCCTTTTTCGCACATGCTATTAGTACTTCATCTGGCGTTAATCTCTTTGTGTTCCACAGACTTCTTGCCCCAACATGACTCAATATTATTGGGTCCTTACTGTGTTCTATAACATCAAGTGTCGTTTGAACTCCAACATGAGAGCAATCTATTGCCATTCCAATCTTATTCATTCTTTCAACAGCTTTTCTACCAAAATTCGTAAGTCCACCATCTTTTTCTTCTTTCAATCCTGAACCCAATGCATTAGATTCACTGTATGTTATACCCATTAACCTTATGCCAAATCCATACAAAATATCTATTCTATCAAGTTCATTTTCTATTGGTGCAGCTCCTTCTAAAGTAGGTATCAAGGCCACTTTTCCTTCTTTTTTTGCTCTGTATATCTCTTCTACTTTTTCACACTTTATAACAAAATCTTGGTGTGCTAAGTCACATAATCTCATACCTAAATCTATTAATATATCATCCCACTTCCATCCTGAGCTTGATGTTATTGTACATACACCATCCATTAAATTATCAAATATAGCATCGTAATATCCTCTTGATAATGCTTCATAAGCACATCTTTGTTTACCCTCTCTATTGTATTCAAATATATCTCTTTCTAAGTGTTCTGGAAATAAAACTGGATGTTCATGTAGTGATATAAATATTTTGTCATCCACTATATTTTTAACCTTAGCTTCTTGAATATCATCTAACTCGATAAGGTATTCTTTTACTCTCTTATCTCCTTTACACATCTCAATAGATGAGATATCTTTTCCCTTTTCTAAATAACTATAAGCTTCATAGCCTTTATAAGCTGACTTCATAACAATATCCTCCAAATTCTACAATTTTTTATATTTTCACTATGTAGCAATTGATATGCCAAAATATAAATTTTAATTGCATACTAAATCTTTCAAAAATAAAAACAGTAGTAAAGTGATGATTTACTACTGTTTATTAGAAATAATATTTTTTATTTTTAATTTAATATTTTTAAAATTATCTCAATATTTAAAATAATTTTAATTATTTAAGATTATTATAGGGAGTTTTTAGGGGATTTTACATTTATATACCCCTATATTTCCCCCTTAAATTTTATATATGATATAAAATTCTTTGCTTCATCAGTTATAAAACTCCCTTGTTTTTTTACTCCAGATGACAGCAATCCATGATTTTTTAATTTATCTATTCTTTTTCTAATTTGGTCTACACTTAATGTCATACTTTTTTCTTTTAAGATTTCTTGTAATTTATTTCTTCCTAATGATATATTTTTATTATTCCAAGTTTCTATACTCATCAATATACAAATACTTTCATTAAAGAAATTTGATTGTTTGAAATCCAATATAATTGAATCAAAGTTTTCATTAACTAAAGTATTGTTATTTTCAAATTTAAATTGTTCCGGCAAATGCTCATAGTCTACTCTATCTTCCTCCACTATAGTGTCAATATAATAAATCAAATTCTTAAGCTCCCTTACATTACCTGGCCACTCATACAATTTTAATACTTGCATTGATTTTTCTGTAAAACATTTATTACTATTTATTTCATCCAAAAAATACTTACTTATAAGAGGTATATCTTCCTTACGCTCTCTAAGCCTTGGTATTTCTATATGTAATACATTAATCCTATAATACAAATCTTCCCTAAAAGAACCTTCTTTAATTTTTTTCTTTAAATCCTTATTTGTAGCAGCTATAATCCTAACATCTACTGGTATAATTTTACTTCCACCCATTCTCATAACTTCTTTTTCTTGTAAAACTCTCAACAATCTTTGCTGTACCTCTAGAGATATATCACCTATCTCATCTAAAAAAATTGTTCCTGTATGCGCTCTTTCAAATATCCCTATTTTTCCGCCTTTTATCGCACCTGTGAAACTTCCTTCTTCATAGCCAAAAAGCTCACTTTCAATAAGTGTATCTGACAAAGAAGATAGATTAACTGCAACAAACGGCTTGTCTTTTCTTAGAGATTCATTATGTATTGCCTGAGCAAATATTTCCTTTCCTGTTCCATTTTCTCCAAGTATCAACACAGAAAAATCTGTAGATGCTATCTTTCTTGCGATATTAATTTTTTCTTTTATTATTTTAGTCTCACCTACAACATTCTCAAATGTGTACTTTGATACAAATCCCTTTGTCTGAAATTTATTTTGAATCTTATCCTCAAGCATCTGAATTGCACTTATATCTTTAATGCTTATAATACTTTTTATTCGCTCATTATTTTCATACACATTTACTTTATTAATTATGAGTTTTTTGTTATTTAGGCTTACTACTTCATCACTGACTTCATCCTCTTGAAAAAATATTTTTTTGATAATTTTATCACTAAATAAATCCATAAAATTATTAGATATAATCTGATTTTGGTCTACTCCAACTAGATTAGAAAATACTTTATTGCAATATATAAACTTCCCTAATTTATCAATAGAAGCAATCCCTTCATCGATAATCTCCAAAAAACTCTTCATAGTTTTATTCATAGTTGTATAGTATCTATATCCACTTACTGTGTCTTCATTATATTTTTCTTTGATAATATGTAATTTATCTATAGATATATTAAGTTTTGTAAAGATTTCTATAACTGTATTTATATCTATTATTTTAGCACCTATATCTATTATTTGCTTTAAGTTCTGTGGTACTCTATTTCTACTTCCTGTAATAATTCCAATCTCATATTTAGACTTATCACATCCTGGATAATATGGTATTAAATTAATATGAATTAATCCTAATTTTCTAATTATCTTGGCTGTTTCATCTGCTGACTCTTTATAATCATCTATAACCATAACTTCAGAATCATTTTCTATACTTATTATCTGGTTTATATTTTCAATATTTATTGTACGATGTACTATTACAATAGGTATATTTTTATCGATATTATTGTGTATATGCTCTTTTATCTCATTATCTGAACACACTATAAGTTCATACTTTAATAGTTCAATATTTATGCTATCCATATAGACTAAATTATCTATATTACAAAATTCTCCAAATATATTTTCTAATTGTTTTGAGATATCTATATTTATTTTGTCATCAGTTGATACAAATAAAATATTATGTTTTTTCATACCATCACCTCCTGTTTAGTTAATATAGAAACTAATAATTTGGTCTATTGTAGCACTTTTTAAAAAAATTTTAAATCTTAAAAATCATATTTTATACTATTTGGTAATATTTTCTACTCAAAAATAAAATGGTATAGATTTTAATCTATACCATTTTATATAATATCACCATATTTTTAATTATTAATAAGATATTTCTATTCCTCTAAAAACTGCAAAAATTCTTGATTAAATAGTTTAAGTTCATCATAGAATATTGCATGACCGCTATACTCAAAAGTATATAAAGTTGAATCCTCTATTTTTTCATTCATAAAAACTGCAAATTCATATGGGCATACTTGGTCTAATTTCCCATGAAATATACCAGTAGGCACTCTTACACATTTTAAATCATTAAACAATTTTTCATCTCTTAAAGATACAGCTGTTCCAATAGTTCCAATACCTGATGCACTAAAACCAATGTCGTTAAACCACCTTCTAAAGCTTTCTGATGGATTCGATGCAAATACTTTTTCTCCAAAATTACTTACCATTTCTGGTCTATCAGTACATGCCTGAGCTATCAGTTTATTAACATCCTCACGTGTCATACCATATGGAAACTCTGGAGGTCTTTGTACAAACGATGGTGCAGCAGCAGCAAGTAATGCTAATTTTGATACTCCATAGCCATGAAACAGACTCATATATCTAAGTACAATTGCTCCTCCCATTGAAAAACCAACAAGGGTAAAATCTCTTAATCCAATGGCATGTACCACCTTATAAATATCATCTGCTAATTGGCTATAATTATACCCTCCTGATGTTGCAGCAGACTTACCAAACCCTCTTAAATCAATTGAAACGGTTCTATATCCGAGTTTTGGTAATATATTTGTTTGATATTCAAATATCTTATGTCCTAATGGCCAGCCATGTATAAAAAGTACTGTTTTTTTAGCACTCGGATTTAAATCATAAACTGCTATATTTATATCATTTACATATACATAATACATATCAATAGCAACTCCCTTCAAGAAAATGTATGATAGTCATTTTATATATATGAATAAAATGATGAATAAATAAACTTTCGAGTTTATCTGCAATACTTTTCTATTGCTTTTTTAAACAAACCTACATGGACCTTTTCATCTAAAATTATTCTATTTAATATAGCTTTTATATAAGGGTCTTCAATAATACTTATATCCTTGTAATAATTCTCAATAGCCACATACTCTAAATGTAAATCCGATTTTAATCTACTACAAATAGAATCTCCATAAAATACAAAACCACCATTCCAATATGCACCACAAGAACTTGTCGAACCTCTATATATAGGATTTCCACCCAATAATCTTATAGTCTTTGCTAATATCTCCATATGTAACATTTCTGTTATAGATATATTTATCCACATTTCACTCAGTTCTCTATAATTTTCATCTAAATCAAAGTCATGGTATAAGTACTGGGTTACACTTGTAAATTCACTCGCTACACCAGAATAATCATCCATTAATAGCTCTGCATAATACTTATTCGCCCCTAAAACTTTTATTTCTGGATACGGCTCATCACTTGAGTAGCCCTTTCTCTTGTGCATATCGTAATGTGCATCACTCATAATACATCCTCCTTTAAAATTAGCATATGATATTAATTGTATTCATCAAAGCTTTGACATATAACTTTATTAGGATAGTTAGGGTTTAATAAATAACTTAAATTAATAAAAAATCCATGCTAATAAAAATTAACATGGATTTATATTTACCTTTATATTTGTGCAATTATTTTCTGTATCTATTCATCTTTTCCTGCTACTGATAACTCTTTAATAACAACTGAAGGTGAACCTATACTACTCATTGGAAATTCTAAATCGTCTCCTATAACTTCAATATCTTTTAATAAAGCAAAGTAATTACCTGCCACAGTAATTTGCTCTACTGGAAATACTTTTTTACCATCTTTAATATAAAAGCCTTTAGCTGCTAAAGAAAAGTCTCCTGTTACTGAATTTGCCCCTGAATGAAGACCTGCAAAACTAGTAACCATCAATCCTTCACCTATATCTTTCATAATTTCATCTAGAGATTTATATCCTTTCTCTATATAAAAATTAGTTGGATATATGCTTATAGGTGATGAATATGAAGATTTTATTCCATTTCCTGTGGTCTTTATATTTGCATTATTAGCTGTCTTTAAGTTATGAAGTAAAGTTATAAGCTTTCCATTTGAAACAACTTCTTTTTTAAATGTAGCTACTCCCTCATCATCAAAAGGAGTAGATGCCATGCCATTTTCTAAAAGTGGGTCATCAACTATTGTAACTATAGGAGATGCTATCATATCTCCTTCTCTATCTTTCAACAAAGATAATCCTTTTTGAGCTGAATCTGCATTAAATATTCCAGAAAATGTACTAAGTAAAGATACCATAGCTTCATTAAACAATATAGTTTTATATTTACCTGATGGAATACTCTTACCATCTACTTTAGATAAAGCATTATCAACACCAAGTTTTGCTATCTCACAAGGCTTTATTTCTTCAATAGAATTTGCTATATTATATCCCACTCCATCATACTTTTGTCCATTGTCTTCTATGATAGGAACTACAAACCCTATAAGCATATTAGTTTTATTACTTAAATCGAGACCTTTAGTATTATATATACCATTACTTGATACAGAATAAGATATAGTGCATCTAGATAAATTTACTACCTTATCTGAATAAGCTTTAGTCTCTCTTTCCATTTCTAGAGCTAAATCAATCAACTTATCTGCTTCTAAATTTTCTAGCTCTTTAGAATAAGTATTTACATCATTATAGTGCTTATCACCTTCATATATAAATTGTACATCTTCATTTTCAATGGTATTTACTCCGTCTTTTACATTTTTTATCAACATATCAACAGCTTTATCATCTAAAATTTCTGTATAAGAATAACCTACCTTTCCATTTACCTTACCTCTAAAAGATAAACCAAAAGACTTATCAAGATTGTATTTTTCAACTTCTCCTTCATATATATTTATACTTAAATTTTCTCCTATATAATAATATACTTCACACTCTTCAAAGCCTTCACTTAGAGCCTTTTTAAATAATATATCCTTAAAACTTTTAAGTTCCACAATTATCCCTCCTATCTTCCACCTACAGTAATTTCTTTTACCCTTATCATAGGTTGACCTACATTAGTTGGTATACTTCCTGACGATGAACCACACATCCCCTGAGCTTGTTTTAAGTTATCACCAACCATATCTATATTCATAAGTACATCGCTGCCTTTTCCAATTAAACTAGCACCTCTAACTGGCTCTTGTATTTCTCCATTTTTTATCAAGTAACCTTCTGAAACTGCAAAATTAAACTCTCCTGTTACAGGATTTACAGACCCACCACCCATTTTTTTAGCATAAAGTCCATCTGGCATTGACTTTATAATGTCTTCCGGTTTATCTTCTCCAACAGCAATATAAGTATTAGTCATTCTCGAAGTAGGAGCAAATTTATAACTCTGTCTACGAGAACTTCCTGTAGGATTCATTCCCATTCGTCTACCATTAAGTTTATCTATCATATAAGACTTCAAAATCCCATTTTCAATCAGTATATTTTTTTGAGCTGGATTTCCCTCATCATCTATATTCATAGAGCCCCAGTAATTTGGTATTGTACCATCATCTATAGCTGTAATCTTTGTAGATGCAATTTGCTGGCCTAATTTATCTGCAAATACGGAGTTTCCCTTTGCAACTGATGTAGCTTCTAAAGAATGTCCACAAGCTTCATGAAATATTACTCCACCAAAGCCATTATCTATTGCTACCATCATATTACCTGCTGGACAATTTTTAGCATGCAACATAGTATGTGCTACTCTAGCTGATTCTTTTGCATAGTATTCTGGGTCTATATCTTCAAATATTTCAAATCCTTTACAACCTCCAGGTCCTTCAAATCCAGTTTGATTTTCATTACCTTTAGATGCAATTGAACTTATTCCCAGTCTGGTTCTTATTCTTCTATCTTCAACATATATACCTTCAGTGTTTGCAATTAATATTTTTTGGTCTTTATCTGAATAGCTAACACTTACTTGAGATATATCACTACTAAATTCTTTTGCACTCTTATATGCAACCTTCATAACATTTACTTTATCTCTATTACCTATTGAATTTGGATAAATTTTTATATTATGTATGTTATTTATTTTAATACTGTCATTTAATATTACACTTTTTCCATCTTCCAATTTACCTAATGCAACAGCAGCTTTATACGCTACATCCAACAAACTATTTAATGAATTGTCACTTGTATAAGCATATATACTCTTTAACCCTTTAAATATTCTTATTCCTATACCATAGGTTCTTCCACCTATTGCATTTTCTACCTTATTATCTATTAAGCCAATAGAATTATTTATAGTGTCTTCTTCAAAAATCTCAGCAAAATCTCCTCCAGTAACTAGACACTTTTCTAATACCTTTGAAGCAATATCTTTTGAAAGCATAAATTTACCTCCTATTTTAAATTTTTATTTAACTTTTATTCAATCTTTTTTACTTGTTAATCATCATTATATACCAAATTGCTTATGAATATATTATACATATGTTTTACACTAAAATGTTATCACATTTTTATTTATACATACCCATTTATATAAGAAATTAAAATGTATAATATTATTTACTATAGAAAATAATACACTCATACATAATAAATTTTAGGAGTGAAATATATGAATCAAGAATATGTAAAAGGTAAACCTATTTTTACCAGTATAAATAAAATTCCAAGACAATTTCCATACCTTACTGAGGATATTGATACAGATGTTATAATCGTTGGAGGCGGCGTAACAGGATGTATTTGTGCATACTATTTAGCTAAAAATAATATAAAATCAGTTATCCTTGAAAAAGGAAGGATTGCGCATGGAAGTACTAGTGTAACCACATCACTTTTACAGTATGAATTGGATGACAATTTGATAGATTTGACAGAAGTAATGACTCTAACTGATGCCTTAAAAGCTTATAATCTTTGTGTATCAGCACTTGAAGAGTTAGATAAATTTATAGAATTGCATGGAAATAAGTGTGATTATGCAAAAAGAGATACTTTACTTTACACTGCCAATAAACTTGAAATAAAAGCTATAAAAGAAGAATATGATTTAAGAAAAGAAAATGGATTTGATGTTGAGTATATTGATGAATCTACAAATCCTTTTGGTTTTGATTTAAAGTCAGGATTGATAGCAAAAAATGGTGGACGAGAACTAGACCCATATAAATATAGTCAGCATCTCATTGATGTAAGTCTAAAAAAAGGTCTTGAAGTATATGAAAATACAGAAGTAAAAAAAATAGACTTTTCAAATGATAAAGTAACAGCTGAAGTGTCTTATGGTTACAAAGTTTATGGCAAAAAACTAATTGTGGCTACAGGATATAATACAAGTTTATTTACAAATAGAAATTTTGCAACTAAATCTAATACCTTTAATATAGCTACAAAACCACTTAAAGATATTGATTCTTGGAAAGACAATATTCTGATTAGAGACAATTGTGACCCATATAATTATCTAAGAACCACTAAAGATAATAGATTGATTATAGGTGGCGAAGATGTAGACTTTAGTGATATAGAAGATGAGGCTTTAGCAAATAAAAAATATGATATTTTAGAACAAAGGCTAAAGGGCATGTTTAAGGATATAAAAGATATACAAATTGAGTACAAGTATTGTGGTTGCTTTGCTTCTACTTTAGATAACTTAGGTTTTATTGGACCTGATAACAAAAACCATAACTTATGGTACTGTTTAGGCTATGGAGCTAATGGAATACTTTTTGCAATATTAGGAGGTATAATGCTTAGTAAGCTATACCTTGGAGAAGAAGATAAAAATATGAGATTATTTAAGGTAAATAGATTTGACAAATAGATGTTATTATATATTAAAAGACTGTACTAAAAAAACTTTAGAATTCTAAAATCTTATTTTTAGGCAGTCTTTTATAATAATTTATTTAAAAATACTTTATTTAGAATTAAATATAAAGTAAAATATTAAAATATCACTGATAAAATTTAGTTATGATAATAATCTTTAAGTTTATTTGATGAAATATGGAGGAATTATTATGAAAGAAATACTTGTTATTGCTCCTACTAAAGGAACCTATGAAAAATCGATTCACATAGTAAAAAAATATAAGTATACAAACATTGATGTTGTATTTGGTAATTTAAAAGAAGGAATACCACTCGCCGAAAAAAGTATTAACCATGGTACTAGAATTATCATAAGTAGAGGTGGAACTTACAATATGTTAAAAGAAACATATAACATACCTATAGTTGAGATTAAAGTAGATGCTTATGATATTATAGAAAGCTATAAGGAAGTTAAAAATTCAAATGAACCATTTGGGATAATTGGATTTAATAATGTTATATATGGCTTTGATATTATAGAAGAAATATTGAATAAGAAAATAACGATGATTGAAATTGAAAAGGAAGAAGAAATTTATGATGCTATAGAAAAATATAGAAAAAAAGGCATCAATACATATATAGGTGATACTACTGTTGCACATATTGTTGAAAGACTTAATTGTAAGGGAATATTAATTGAATCTAGAGAAGAAAACATACTTAGAGCCATTCAACAAGCTGAACAAATACTCGACGCAACTAAAGATGAGCAAAAAAGAAGATTACAGATAGAAGCTATGACAGATTTTGTACATGATGGAATAATAACAGTTGATAAAAATTTTAAAATCACATTATTTAATAAGAGTGCTGAAAAAATATTTGGTATAAAAAAAGAAAATGCACTTTATCATAATGTTATAGATGTTATTCCAAACACAGTTTTACCTCAAGTAGTTGAAACCATGGAACCACAAATTGGTGAAATACAGAATATAGGAAGTACAAAAATCATTACAAATAGAGTTCCAATTATCGTTGATGGTCAAATTCAAGGAGCAGTTTCTACATTTCAAGACAGTAAGGAAATAAGTTCATTTGAGCATACAATAAGAAGAAGTCTATTAAACAAAGGTCTATCTGCTAAATACACATTTGATGATATAATCTATGCAAGTGAAAAAACAAAAGACTGTATAGAAGTTGCAAAAAAATATGCTTGCTATGATACTCCAATGATTATTACAGGGGAATCTGGTGTTGGCAAAGAGTTATTTTGTCAAAGTATTCATAATTATAGCAAACGTAAAAATGCTCCTTTTGTTGCTGTAAACTGTGCTGCAATACCTCCATCTTTAATAGAAAGTGAGTTCTTTGGATATGAGGAGGGCTCATTCACAGGAGCAAGAAAAAAAGGAAAAACAGGTGTATTTGAATTGGCACATGAAGGAACAATCTTTCTCGATGAAATAAGTGAAATTCCAATTGAACTTCAAGGAAGATTATTAAGAGTCTTGCAAGAAAAGCAAGTTATGAGAATTGGTGGTGATAAAGTTATTCCCATAGATGTAAAAATAATTTGTGCTTCAAATAAAGACTTAAAAGATATGATGCGTGATGGTTTATTTAGACGAGACCTTTACTTTAGAATAAATATATTAACATTGTATCTTCCTTCACTCAAGGAGAGAAAAGAAGACATCATAAAATTATCAGAATTTTTCATAAAAAAATATTCAGCTAAATACAATAAGATACCTTTAATTATCACTCCAAATATCAGACAAGCTCTTCTTGAAAAAGAATATGAAGGAAATATAAGAGAATTAGAAGGAATAATCGAGAGAGCTGTTATTATAGAATCATTTGATTCAATTTTATCAGAAAAATACAATAGTGAATATGCAAATACTATAAATGATACAGATAAGGCTGATTTTAAATGTAATAACTTAGACTTAAAAACACTAGAAAAGAAATATATCTATAAAGTCTATAATGAAAATAATAGAAACACTACAAAAACTTGTGAAATACTAAAAATCACTCGCTCCACCCTATGGAGAAAGTTAAAAGAAATTGAAAGTGATGTTTAAAAATAATACATATATAATATATCGAAACGTTTTATGTTTAATTTTAATACATAAAACGTTTCTTTATTTCTATTTAAAATTCTACTACATAATAAATAGATTATTTTTTTTGCTACATTTTTCCATATAATTTTTTTAATCTAAGCAATCTACAGTATTTTATACGAATATTAAAAATACTTATAAAAATAAAAACTATATAACACCTCTATTGGCATAGTAATTGCTTTTAAATACTTATATAAAAATTAAAAGGAGTGATACTAGATGCATATCTTAAAATCGGTGAAAAAGATACCAGGAGGACTTATGGTCTGTCCCCTGCTATTGGGAGCACTATTTAATACAGTATGTCCACAGGCTCTTGAAATTGGAGGATTTACAACTTCCTTATTTAAAACTGGTGCAATGAGTATACTTGCTCTATTTTGTCTATGTAATGGCGCTCAAATCAACATAAGACAAGCAGGCAAACCTTTGACTAAGGGCATAGTACTCACGGCAACAAAATTTGTAATTGGTGCAGTACTAGGTATTATTGTTAGTAAATTCATTGGGCCTAAAGGCATAATTGGTATTACACCTCTTGCTATAGTTGCTACTATGACTAATTCAAATGGAGGTCTATTTGCTGCTCTTGCTGGTGAATATGGAGATTCTACAGATGTTGGTGCTATATCTATCTTATCTCTAAATGATGGTCCATTTTTTACGATGCTTGCCTTTGGAGTAACTGGACTTGCAAATGTGCCTATAGTAGCTTTATTTGCAGCACTCATACCAATATTACTTGGATTTATACTTGGTAATCTCGATGAAGATATACGAGAATTTCTTGCACCTGGTACAACATTGTTAATACCTTTCTTTGCTTTTCCTTTAGGAGCTGCATTAAACTTTAACCAAATTATAACTGCTGGATTCCCTGGAGTTATACTAGGTCTTGCTGTAACTCTAATAACAGGTATGGGTGGATATTTTGTAATGAAACTTATACGTGCAGAACATCCAGCAGTAGGTGCAGCTACTGGTACGACAGCAGGTAATGCGGCTGGTACTCCTGAAGCTTTAGCCGCTATTGACCCTACACTTGCTACAATCGCGGCTGTTTCAACAGTACAAGTTGCTGCAGCTATCATTGTTACAGCAATATGCTGTCCAATGCTCGTCTCCTATTTGGATAAAAGAGAAAAAAGAAAAAAAGCTATTTTTAAAACAAATAAAAACATAGAAGTAAACTAATATTTTTAGGAGGTAAAAATATGAATGCAATTATTCATGCAAATGAAAAAGACAATCTAGTTACATGTGTTAGACCTTTAGTTAAAGGTGAAAAAGTTTCAATTGATGGAAAATCTTATATAGTAAATGATAATATTCCTGTTTTTCATAAAATGGCTACAGAAGATGTGAAAAAGGGTGATGTTGTTTATAAATATGGAGAGATTATAGGAATTGCAACAGTTGACATAAAAACTGGTGACTATGTTCATGTACATAATATTGAAAGTACGCGTGGTCGCGGAGATAAAAAATAGGAGGTAATAAAAATGAAATTAATGGGTTATTTAAGAGAAAATGGACAATATGGTATTCGTAATCATATTTTAGTTATTCCAACATCTGTCTGTTCAAGTGAGACAGCTACAAGAGTTGCAGCACTTGTTCCTGGAGCAATAGCTATCCCACACCAACATGGATGTTGTCAAATTGGCTCTGATATAGAGCTTACAGAAAAAACATTGATAGGATTTGGTAAAAACCCTAATGTAGCTGCTGTTTTAGTAGTTGGACTTGGATGTGATGGTATTCAAGCAAAAGATTTAGCATCTGAAATATCTACAACAGGAAAAAAAGTTGACTATGTTGTTATACAAGAATGTGGTGGAACACTAAAAGCAATAGCTAAAGGTGCTGAAATAGCAAGTCAGATGGCTCGTGAAATATCAAAAGAAGTAAGAGTTGAATTTGATATGAGCGAAATTACATTGGCACTTGAATGTGGTGGTTCTGACCCAACAAGTGGAATTGCATCAAACCCTTCAATAGGAATTGCATCAAATCTTCTTATAGATGAGGGTGGCAGTAGTATATTAAGTGAGACTACAGAAGTAATTGGTGCAGAACATTTATTGGCTACTCGCTTTGAAGATGAAAACATGAAAGAAAAATTTCTTAAATTTGTAAATGATGTAGAAAAAAGAGCAATTACTATGGGAGAAGATTTACGTAGTGGTCAACCTACTCCAGGTAATAAAGCTGGTGGATTATCAACAATTGAAGAAAAATCACTTGGCTGTATGTATAAAGCAGGGAACAAACCATTCAAGGGTGCTCTTGAATATGCTGAGATTTTACCTTCAGATAAAAAAGGTTTATATTTTATGGATACTCCAGGTCAAGATATAGATTCTATCACTGGTATGGTGGCAGGTGGTGCACAGATTGTAATCTTCTCAACTGGTAGAGGTACTCCAACAGGAAGCCCAATTTCGCCAGTTATTAAAATTACTGGAAACAGTGATACATACAATAAAATGATAGATAATATCGATATAAATGCAGGTAGAATTATAACAGAGGGCGCTAAAATTAAAGATATAGGTAAGGAAATATTCGATGAAATAGTGGAAGTATGTAATGGTAAACACACTAAAGCTGAAAGCCTTGGCCATAGAGAATTTGGTATTTACAGAATTGCATCTACTTTCTAGTTTGTAATAAATATAAGGTATTGTTTTATGAATTCAATATTTATACATATACTATAAATTAAAAATCTTTTATAAATGTTTTTTCAACCTCAAAAAGGACTGTATCAAAATAGTTAAAATAATTTTGAAAACAGTTCTTTTTTTATTTATAAAATATTCTAATTCATAACAATATTATTTAATTAAATTCCAGTATAAATTATAAGAATAGCTTCTCTACTTTTTAAAATAATTTACATAAGAATAGACGTAAAGATAAAATTTAGTACCTTCACAGATAGAAATATTTGGTATAATATGTCTGAGAGGAGTCTTCTTTGTAAGCCAATAAAGGATGGAGGATGGAACATAAAAAATGTATACTAAAAGCGTACAAAATAAAAAAATAATAATTACCTTATTACTAACACTCCTTATAATTGTGTCCTTAGTTTGTGTTTCTTTTGTTATGACACTGCGTAAAGTAACTCATCGTGAAACAGAGCGGTATCTTACAGAAATCTCAGAGAGTGTCTCCACTACAATTAATGAAAAATGTAAAAGTATATTTAAAATATTATACTCTATAGGAGATACTTACTTTCAGTTTAGTGATAACAATAAAAATGTCACTGAATATTTATCTAAAAAATCAAAATTACTGAAGTTTGATTGGTTAGGTGTTGCTGATTCTAGTGGGAATTTTATAGGCACTGATGAAAGTACAGGTAATGTTAGAGGGCAGTATTTTTATAGAAAAGCTCTTCAAGGTGAAGAGACAATTACTCCAATCAAATCTCAATCTGGTATATATGGAATTTTATATTCTGTACCACTTTATAAAGATGATAAAATAACTGGAGCTATTACTGCTTGGAATACTCTTGATACTATGAGAACGTTACTAAGCGTGGAGAGTTTTGGTGGTGAAGGATTTTCTCAAATCATTGACAAAAATGGAAATTTCATTGTAAGTTCAGACAACAAAAACGCACCAAAAAATGTTGTGAACTTTTTTGACACAATTAAAAAACATGGAAGCTATACTGGTAAAGATACTCTTAGAGAAATGAAGACAAATTTAAAAGAGAACAAAAAAGGTTCTATGTACTTTACATTGGATGATGGTATTTATAAAGCTATGCACTATGTTCCTCTGGAAGAGGAAAATCTATATCTACTTTCAATTGTTCCAGTAAAGGTAGCAAATGCACAGTTTGATTTACTTCTAAAAAAAGCAGTCTTTATCAACATTTTAATTATTATATTATTTTTATTACTTATCCTATTAATTATATTTATAAATCGCAAAAATAGATAACAACTTATAAAAATCGCCTATGTAGACCCTGTAACTAAAGGCTATAGTAAGGCACGTTTTGATATGGAAGCTAAAGCAATCATAGAATCAACTTCAGCAGGAACCTATTCATTAGTATCTATAAATATTAATAAATTCAAACTTATTAATGATTCTTTTGGTAGTGATGCTGGAGATAAAACATTAAAATATATACATGATGTAATTGCTAATTATTTGGAACGAAAAGAATTACTTTGTAGAGTTTCTAATGACCAGTTTAATATTCTTATTAAAACTATTTCACAAAAAGAAATTCTTAAGTACATAGAAAATATTACAAATGATATTAACAGTTTCAACAAAGATAAAGAATGTAAATATTTTATAGCTCTTTCTATAGGTGTCTATAAAATTGATGACCCAAATATACCACTAGTATCAATTCAAGACCGTGCAAATGTAGCACGAAAAAACATTAAAGGAAATACTGTAACTCATCCACTTTACACATGTGTATTTTATAGTGATTTAGAACGTTTGAGAATGCTTAAAGAAAAAGAAATGGAAAATAGAATGGAAGAAGCATTAGATAATAATGAATTTGTAGTCTATCTCCAACCTAAAGTAAACCTTAAAAACAATAATATTGTAGGTGCAGAAGCATTAGTGCGATGGCAAGACCCAGATAGAGGTCTTATTCCACCAAATGATTTTATTCCTTTTTTTGAAAAAAATGGCTTCATCATCAAACTTGACCATTATGTGTTTGAAAAATCGTGTGCCATGATACGAAAATGGATAGATAATGGGGAAACTCCAATACCTATTTCAGTTAATTTTTCACGTGCTCATTTAAATAATAAAGATTTTTTAGAAAAATACAAAACAATTCGTGATAAATACGATGTCCCTGCTAAACTTTTGGAAATCGAATTAACTGAGACACTCATCTTTGATAACTTACAAATGTTACTCAATGTAATAGACCAAATCCATGAGGAAGGTTTTCAATGTTCACTAGATGATTTTGGAAGTGGATATTCTTCACTTAACATGCTAAAAGAAATAAAAGTTGATACTCTAAAACTTGACCGAGCATTTTTTAGTTCTCCCAACGCAGATAATGTATCTGAAAATTATGTAATAGAATCTGTAGTTGAGCTAGCAAAAAAATTAAATATGAATAGTGTATCAGAGGGTGTTGAAACAATCTTACAGATGGAATATCTAAAGAAAATTAATTGTGATATGATACAAGGATATGTTTTTTCTAAACCTATACCTCAAGAAATATTTGAAAAAATGACTTTTGGAAAAACACTAGATGAAGTCAATACAAACGATGCTGTAAAATAATATCCTGTCTCTATAAAATGATTTTAATCATTTTGAGACAGGACTTTTTATTTTTCAACATTTTATGCTTGATTCATCTTAAATTCTCGTCTTAAGAACAATAATACAATTATCATAGCAATAAAATCTGCAATTGGCTGTGCTAACCAAACTCCATCTAAATTAAATCGAATTGGAAGTACAATAATTAATGGTATAAATAAGATAAACTGTCTCAAAAGAGTCAAAAACATAGAATGTTTAACTTTACTCACACATTGAAAATACACAGGCCCAACAATAGAAATCCCCATTATAGGTAAGGTGATTAAATTTATATTTATACCTCTTACAGCTATTTCCATTAGATTTGAATCTTTATTGAATATGCCAACAAATACTTCAGGGTATACCTGCACTACTAAAAATCCAAAAGATAATATAACTATAGATACTATGATAGACAATATTAAGGTTTTCTTTGCACGTTCAAATTGCTTTGCTCCATAATTATATGATATTATAGTTTGCATACCTTGATTTAGACCAAATACTGGCATCATAAACATCAATAAAATAGATGTAAGAGCTGTCATAGCTCCAATAGCTAAATCTCCACCATAAGCCTTTAGAGAGTTATTAGTAAATACATGAGTTATACTTATAGCTACTTCCATTGCAAATGGTGTCATACCTATTGCAAATATTTTTTTTATTATATTTGTATCTAATTTTAAATTGTATTTTTTTAATTTTAAATTAGATTTTCCTCTTATAAAATAATGTGCTACCCAAGTAAACACCACTACTTGACAGAGTACAGTTGCTATAGCTGCTCCTTTTATACCTAAGTTAAACACAAATATGAATATTGGGTCTAATATCAAATTTAGTATACAACCTACTATCATTGTTCTAGCTGCTAACTTAGGATTTCCCTCTGCTCTAATTGCATTATTTAAAGAAAATGCAATTAGATTAAATGGAGTTCCAACCAATATAACACTCATATAGTCTTTTGCATAAGATATTGAATCTTTGCTTGCTCCCAAAAGAAAAAGTATGTCTTCTAAAAAAACTAATCCTAATACAGTTATAATTATAGAAATAATTATAGATAGTGTAAGGGCATTACCCAATATTTTTTCCGCTTCTTTTTTATTTCTTTCTCCTAGCTTTATAGACAAGCTTGTACTAGCACCTACTGATACTAACATTCCAAAAGCTATTATCAGTGTAAACACTGGCATAGTTACACCAAGTCCTGCAATAGCTATAGACCCAACTCCTTCCATAGAACCAATAAAGGCTCTATCTACTACATTGTAAAGCGATGTTACCATCATAGCTATTATTGCAGGTATGGAGTATCTAAATAATAAAATCCATATTTTTTCATGTCTTAATGCTTCTTGATTTTCCATGTTGTCACCATTTATACCATGTCATAAGTTATACAAATTGGTTTATTTGTCCTTGGGTCTGTAGCTATTTCTGCATCGATATTAAACAACTCCTTCAGATTGTCTTTTGTCATAACATCGTATGCATTACCTTGACAAACTATCTTACCTTTCTTAATACCTATCATGTGGTCAGCAAATCTTGCTGCGTTATTAAGTTCATGTATTACCATGACAATAGTTCTTCCTTGTTTTTTGTTTAATTCCTCTAATAATTTTAGTATTTCTAATTGATGAGCTAAATCTAAATATGTTGTAGGCTCATCTAACAAAAGTATATCAGTCTCTTGTGCCAAAGCCATAGCTATCCATGCTCTTTGTCTTTGTCCGCCTGACAAATCTTCCATATTTCTATCCTTAAATTCTGAAATTCCAGTAACTTCTAAGCTCCAATTTACAATATCTCTGTCTTCTCTACTAGAATTTCCAAATCCACTTTTATGAGGGAATCTTCCATATGAAATTAGCTCTGAAACAGTAAGCCCGCTAGGAGCTTGAGGGCTTTGTGGAAGTACAGCCATACTTTTCGCTATCTCCTTAGATTTTTTCTTATATATATCTTCTCCATTTATATATATACTTCCATTTTTAGGGCTAATAATTCTCCCTATTGTTTTAAGTATTGTAGACTTTCCACAACCATTAGCCCCTATTATAGTAGTTATTTTTCCTTTTGGTATATTTAAATTTAAATCTTTTATAATATCTGTATTTCCATATGATACATTTAGATTTTTAGTATTTATACAATTCATAGTAACACCCTTTCCTAATCATTTGACAACATTAAATAAATAAAGTATGGTACTCCTATTATGGATACAACTATACCTACTGGTATTTCTATAGGAGCAAGAAGATTTCTAGATATAGTATCTGCCACCAAAAGTAATAATGTACCTATCAGTGCTGATACTGGTATTAGTCTTTTATGTCTCGAACCTATTATCTTTCTTCCTATGTGTGGTGCTATTAAACCTAAAAACGAAATACTACCTGCTACTGATGTTGATACACCAGATAAAATTACTGCATATATTATGAACCTTCTTCTTTGCTTCTCCACATCTACACCAAGACTTGTAGACACTTCATCACCTAAGTTCAAGACATCAATATACTTAGCCTTATATATAGTTATTCCCATAAAAATCACTATAAATGGAAGTACAGCTATTACATATTTCCAACTAGTTCCCCAAATGCTACCTGATGTCCATACCATAACTCTATTAAATTCTTGTGTTGTAAATTTCAATTGAAATATCGTCAAAATTGAAGTAAAAGCTATATTTACACCTATACCAATCAGTAGTAACCTTGATGAATTTATTCCACCTTTCCATGCAAGAGAATATATCAAAAATGCTCCAAACAAAGCTCCTACAAGTGCAACAACTGGCATTGTAAATACAGTGAGATTACTCATACCTTCATAAACATTACCATTCATAAGATATATATAAACTACTACAAATAATGCTGCTCCTGAATTTATACCCAAAATTCCAGAGTCAGCCAAATCATTCTTTGTAACTCCTTGAAGTATTACACCTGCTGTTGATAATGCTGAACCAACCAATAAAGCTATTATTATCCTTGGCAATCTCAGTTTAAATATTGCAATTTCATGATTACGTTGACCTTGTCCTATAAAAGTCTTTATGACATCCATTGGTTCTATAGAAAATGAACCTAAATTTAAACTAACTAGAAAAGCAACAAAAATAAGTACCATTAAAATTGAAATAACAAGTAAAGTTTTAGAATTTGTTTTTATAATATTTTTCATAGCACCTATTTATTCCCCTTTCTAACAAGATATATAAATATTGGAACTCCTATAAGAGCTGTTATAGAGCCCACTGGAGTCTCATATGGAGGATTTATCATTCTACTTAATATATCCGTATATACAAGTAGCACAGCTCCTAGAACCAAAGAACTTGGTATTATATACTTATAATCTGAGCCTACTATTCCTTTAGCTATCTGAGGAACTATAAGACCTATAAAAATAATATTACCTGATACTGAAACAGATGCTCCAGTCATTAATATTACTAATACTATACATATAAATCTAACAATGTCAGTTTTTTGCCCTAACCCTATTGCCACTTCTTCTCCAAGACTTAGGATAGTTATTCTTGGGGCCATAATCATAGATAGGATAAATCCAATACCTCCAACTATAAATAATAGTTTTATCCCTTCCCACGTTACGCCTACAAGTCCTCCTGATATCCAAAAACTTAATTGCTGAGATAGATTAAAGTACATAGATATTGCAGAGGCCAAAGAAATTAACAATGTACCAAGAGCTACCCCTGCAAGAGCTAATTTTACATTATTAACTCTTCCTCTTGATTTTGAACTTACAAAATATATAAATAAACCACTTATACTTGCTCCAATAAATGCAAATATCATTACACTAAAGTTCCCATGTATAAGTTTAGGAAATTTTTGTTGAAGTACTAATGATATTGCAATAGCAAATGTAGCTCCCTGTGTAATTCCTATAACAGAAGGTTCAGCTATAGGATTTCTTGTTATTCCTTGCATTATAGCACCTGAAACTGCTAAAAATCCTCCAACAAGTGCTGCTGCTATTGCCCTTGGAAGTCTAACATCCTTCACTATTCTCATATTTATTCCATCTTCCATATTTATTAAACTACTTATAACAGTCGATAGATTCATATCTTTAGCCCCAATAGTTATGGATAATACAATTCCAAATACAAGTGCAACTATACTTATTAATATCAACGAATAAGTCAGATTTTTTTTACTAAGTGTAGTCAATTATCCTACCTCCTTTTCCCTTTTAATTCTAGTGCAGTAATATATTTATTAAGTATTTTATGATTTTAAACTTATTAAAAATAGGTGTGAAAAATGAACATCATTATCTCACACCTAATAAGTTAAGAATTACTTTGTTAATTCATTTTTAACTGATTCTAATAACAACTCTTTTCCAATTGGATTATATGATTGGCTGAAAAATGGAGCTGCATCAAGTATTGTTACGTTTCCATCTTTTACTGCTCTCATTTGAGCCCATATAGCACTATTTTCTAAATCTTTTTTATCTGATTCTGTAGCTATCACAATTATATGGTCTGCATCTATATCTGTAAGACCCTCCATACTTACCATTGGCAATGTTATTCCATCTTGCTTTGGCATATTTTTAGGTCTAGCTAATTTCATATCATCATTAATTAAAGTTCCAATTCCTCCATCACTAAACACCATAAATTGTCCCGAACTTGCTAATACTGGTAAATAAGTTTTTTCTCCATTTTTTTCTACAACTTCTTTACCTAGTTTTGTAGCTTTTTCATCATACTTTTGTAACCAATCCTTAGCTTCGTCTTCTTTATCAAATATTTTTGAAACATCAGTTAACTTACTTCTCCAGTCATTTGCATAATCTTTCATCATGACTACAGGAGCTATTTCTTTTAATTGGTCATAGATTTTTTCTTGTCTTTGACTCATTATTATTAAATCTGGATTTGCTTCTAATATAACTTCCATATCCATAGTATCCATCATAGAGTGACCTACTATCTTTACATCTTTAAGTTCTTCTCTTATGTAACTTGGCAATTTATCAGTTTCATATGAGTCTACATTTGCTGTTGCAATAGGTTTATGACCAGCTATTAACAATTCCTCACTACTTCCTGATATATCAACTATTTTTTTAGGATTTGATGGTATCTTCACCTCTCCCTTAACAGATTGTACAACTCTTGTATCTGATTTTTCTTTATTATCTGTGTTACTATCTGAACATGCTGTAACAAGTACTAACGTAGTTATAATAGATATAAATATTGCTAATGATTTTATTTTTTTCATGATTATTTCTCCTACTTGTTTATTATACTTACATGATATTGATTATCATAAGCACATATTTATTATAGCATTTTTCTAGTTTTAGTCAATATTATTTTGCAAAAGGATAAAAATTCCTAATTAATCTTAATTAAATATACTATAGATAAGGTTTTCTTTCATTGAACAATAAATTTTATATCTGTTCTTTATGTAAATATAATAAATAGAATGACTTTTCAGTTAAACAATGATAAAATGCAAGATACAGAATAGTAATTTAGTAAGGAGGATTTAAAGCGTGGTACATTTAGTATATTGTGATAATGCAGGTAAAAAAGGAGAAAAGGTATTAGATAAAATTTTAGCTGGAACGAAGACAATGGTAATTAGAGGTGCTGCTGGTAGAAAAATACCACATAGCAGAGTATTTCAAGAAGAGTTACTTTATTTTATGGAAAAAGGAACTTCAAGAATTTCTGCAAAAGCTACTGTTAAAAAAGTAGACAACTATATTAAATTAACAGAAGACGAAATTTGTAAAGTTCTAGATGAAAATCAACCAAAACTAAATTTATCTGATAAGCAAAAAGTTCGTTGGCATAAAAAATGCTTATGCTTAGTTGAATTTGAAAATGTTCAAGAAATAACACCTCTTGATTTCGACCATCAAGGAAATATGGATGATTGGCTTATTATTGAAAAAATTGAAGATGTAGTTGTAGGTACTAGTATACCTTACAATTACGAGAAATCTAAATTTTAGAACATTAATAAAAGAATAATAAATTGCTAAGTTATAACTTTTTAACATATTTTAATAAAAAAGAGTGTTTTTAATAATTATAGAAATTATTAAAAACACTCTTTCATAATAGTTAAATTAGACTACTTGCTTTCCAATCTTTCATACAAATCTACAAATTCTTCTGCTAGTTGTTGAAAGTTCATAGATGTCATTAAATGGTCTTGTGCATGAACTAATATAACACTCATTTCAGTTTTATTACCACTAGCTTCATTTTGTATTAACTCTGTTTGGAACTTATGTGCTTTATGAATTGACTCTTTTGACTTTTCAATACACTCTCTAGCTTCATCTATATTTCCGTTCTTTGCTTCTTTTATAGCTTCAAAAGCTAGACCTTTTGCATCGCCTGCAAATCCAATTATTCCAAAAGATATTTCTATCATCTTCTCATCCATCTGTATACCTCCTAAATATCTCTATAGCTTGATATGACTAATCCATTTTCTCTCAAAAACTCTTTGACTTTTTTAGATGTAAGTATTTTATGCTCTTTTGTTCTATCAATTGCATAAGATGTAGAATTTAAAATATAATCATCTAAAAAAGCTGGGTGAGACATAATATCTACTACATCATTTCGTCTATATTTTTTATAAAATACTCTTCACTTACATTTTCCTTATAAAAACTATCAATTAATGGGACTATTTTTGAATACTCCAAATCGTATTCAAACCCTCCTCTTATTGGAAGATTATACTTATTTACAATTTTCTCTATTACTGGTTTTAAATTTACTAAAGTATGAATATGATGATGACTATCTAAATGAGATATGTCTATTCCAAGTTCTTTTACTCTCTCTATTTGAGCACAAAGTTCTTCATAAATCTCATCATAATCCATTTTTTTAATAATTTCGTCTGTAATTCTTCTAATAAAAAAACATTCTTTATCAACAATAGTTTTTAAGTTAGACAATAATGGTCTACCACAACTTAAAGTCATATGAACTCCACAATTTAAATCTCTATTTTCTTTAAGTAGCTTTACTCCATGTTCTACACCAGGCATATTTGCCATCATAGATGTGGACTTAACTATTCCATTATTATGAGCTGATATTATACCATAATTCACAGCTTCGCAATATCCAAAGTCATCTGCATTTATTATAATTTTAGTCATACCATAACCTACTTTCTATAAACTATCTATTAAATCTAGGAAGATAATCTTTATGAGCTTCTAACATTTCATCTAATATAGTTTTTGCCAAATCATCCGATGGAATCAATGGATTTATACAAAGTGCCAATAAAGCAGATTCATAATCTCCATATACAGCTGCTTTGGCTGCTAAAACTTCAAATGACTTAATTTGACTTACTAACCCATGTACAGAATCTGGTAAATAGCCTATACTTAATGGTCTTGGTCCATTTTTTGTTATTACACTACTTACTTCTACCGCCTGCTCATCTTTAAAGTCTCTTATAGCCCCATTATTTAATGTATTAACTACTTGGATGTCTTTTTTATCATTGTAGATAGAACTTATTAGATTACAAGCAGCATCACTATAATAAGCTCCTCCTCTTTTTTCAAGTTGAGGTGGTTTTATATCTAGCTTTTCATCTTTATATAGTTCAAATAATTGTTCTTCTAATTCTTTAACCACTTGACCTCTAGCTTTTCCCTCTTTAAACTCTATTAACTCATCTTCAAGCATTTCTTTAGTTTTATAATAATATCTATGATATGGGCAAGGTATAGCACCTAAAGATTTTATAAAATCAGCATTAAAATCAATTGCCTTTATATTTTGCATACTTATATCTGCTTTAACAAATTTATCTATTGCTTCTTTTGTAACATCTTCTCCGTCTAAAGCTACATTAAGACCATAAACCATATGATTAAGACCTGCAAAATCCATACTTATTCTATCACTTTCTACATTGAATAGTTTAGCTACATCATTTTTTAAATGAATTGGTACATTGCATAGACCTATATATTTTTTAAAGTTAGTGTATTTGAATACAGCTTCTGTTATTATTCCTGTTGGATTTGTAAAGTTCACCATCCATGCATTTGGACATAATTCTTCCACATCTTTTATTATATCAAATATAACTGGTATTGTACGAAGAGCTTTAAACAACCCACCTGCACCATTAGTTTCCTGTCCCATAACTCCATGAGATAAAGGAATAGTTTCATCTTTAATTCTTGCATCTAAAAGACCTACTCTGAGTTGTGTTGTTACAAAATCTGCGTCTTTTAAAGCTTCTCTTCTATCTAAAGTAAGATTTATTTTCATATCTATTCCAGCTTTTTTTACCATTCTTTTAGCTAGATTTCCTACTATCTCTAGTTTTTCTTTTCCATCTTCTATATCTACAAGCCATAACTCCTTTACAGGTAGCTCCTTATATCTATTTATAAAACCTTCTACAAGTTCAGGAGTATAACTTGAACCTCCCCCAATTGTAACTATTTTTAGCCCATTTTTCATCTCATTATACCATCCTTACTTATAATTTAGTATATATTACAGAACTTTATCTATTTATTTCCGAATAAAATTACCTAGTTGTCAATTTTTGTTAATTTTTTAGCTTCCATTTTTTCAGATGCTATAACAAACGGAATATATATTAATATTGACAATATTAAATTAAATAGTGCTAAAGCTCCTCCAGTCCAATCACCTGTAGCCATTGCCCCACCTAATATAGGAGGTGTTACCCAAGGTATTTTAGGTAAAATTACTGGTGCTACTAATCCAAAATCTATTGCTAAATATGATACAGCACTACATACTACTGGTGCAAGTACAAATGGAATCATAAAAATAGGATTTAAAACTATTGGAAGCCCAAATATTAATGGTTCTCCTATGTTAAATATTGCTGGAGGTCCCCCTAACAATATCATCTCTTTACGTCTTCTCCCTGCTATTAATAAAGCTACAATTAATCCTAATACCATTCCTGAACCACCTAAATACACAAATGCATCAAAGAATGAACCTGCAAGTACATGATAGCCTTCAGTTGCACCTGCTTGAGCTAAGGCAGCGTTTTCTCCACCTAATTTCATAAGTATTGTTTCTGTAAAAGGAAGTGCTATATTTGCACCATGAAGACCAACAGTCCAAAGTATATGAATTATAAATGCAATAAGCATTGTAGAACCTAAACTATCAGCTACATTTGATAGTGGTGCTCCTAAGTAAGTATTCAAAATATCTGTTAAGAAATTTCCATCTGAAAGCATTTTTATAAATATTCCTATTACAGTAAATATCATTATAGTCAACATTCCTGGTATTAACTTTGCAAATGATCTTGAAACTGCTGGTGGAACTCCATCTGGCATTTTTATAGTTAATTTCTTTACTTTAGATAATCTTACAAATATCTCAGCAGACAACAACCCTATTAATATAGAAGAAAATAGTGCTGCTGTTCCCAAGTAAGTCTGTTGTATCATTCCCCATCCTTCAACTGCGCTAGTACCACCTTCTGGAACTATCTTACCAATTTGTGGAGCCATTATAAAAAAGATAGATAGTGCTATAAGCCCAGCTTGTAATCCATCACTTTCATAAGACTTTGCTAGGAAATAGGCAACACCTATTACTAAAAATACTGCCATCGTACCTATAGCTCCCCACCAAAGGTCTCCTCCAAACATAGTCCAATTTTCTCCAAATATACTTGCCATCAGATTTTTATATGCTTCTAATGGCAAGTTGTTTATCAATGTTCCCAATGCACCTACCATAGTTATAGGTATCATTGCTATAAAGGCATCTCTTACTGCTACTAAGTGCCTTTGAGCTCCTACCTTTGCAGCTACAGGCACTATATATTTATCCATAAATGACATGAATTTTTCCATTTTACATCCTCCAGTACAACTTTATTTTGAATTATTTAATTCCACTGCTCTATCTAGGACAGCTTTCCCATTACATCTTCCATAATCCATCATATTTATAACTTCTACTGGAATATTATATGGTTTTGCCATTTCAGTTGCTTTTCCTAATACATATCTAACTTGAGGTCCTAAAAGTAAGACATCACAATTTTCTATTTCATTTTTTAAGTTCACTTCTGATATAGCCCATATTTTTGCTTCTATACCGTTTTCCTTCGCGGCATTCTCCATTTTTGTAACCAATAAACTAGTTGACATCCCTGCTGAACAAGCTAACATTATTTTTATCATTTTCTTACCTCCAAATTAGAATTTATTAAGTATCTTTTTAAGTCACAATATCTTTAAACTATACATTTAAAGTGTCCTTATTTATTAATTTTTATTTTAATGTATATATTTTATTTTTAAATGTATATACATTTATTTCTTGATATTATTATATATCAAATGTATATACATTTCAAGAAAACTTTTTCATTTTTTCTTAATTTTTATTCGACAACAGCACTTAAAGTTAAAGTATATCCATGATGATATGTGTGTGAGTATTCAAAAACCTCACTATTTTGTAACTTACAAACTTGATTTATATATAAAAGTGCTTCTGGTTCTTCAATTTCTAAATTAGTCATACATTCCTCATTTGATATTACAGCTTGTACTTCTCTCTCTGACATAGCTATTTTATATCCACATACTTCTTCCACAAAATTATAAAGTGAATTTTCACAATGAATTTTATTTAAATTTGGAAATAACTTAACTGGCATATATGTAATCATATATGAAACCCTCGTTTCATCTGCCAATCTTACTCTTTTTATCTCCCATACATTTTCTCCTAAGCTAATATTCAATTTACTTGATAATTCTTCGTCTGCTTGAACTATTTCAAGAGATACCAATATATTAGATACTTTATAGCCTTTACTTTCCATCTCCTTAGTAAATCCACTTACAGAAGATATATTATCATATATTTTATTTGCGAGTACTATACTTCCTACACCTCTTTGCCTAGTTATATAACCTTCCTTAACTAGATTATTTAATGCTGACCTTACAGTCATTCTAGTCACATTAAATTCTTCACTTAATTGCTTTTCAGATGGGATTAAATCCCCTTCTTTCAAACTATCTGAATTTATTAATTCTCTTACATGATTTTCTATAACTTTATAAATTGGTTCTTTCATTTAATTCACTCCTAATCAATTCGAACTTTTATATGATAAGTTAATTTTATATACAAATAAACAAAATGTCTATACATTTAATATAAATTAAATTTTATTTAGATACCTTATATAATTTCCCAAGTTTAAGCAAATATATAAATAAACTTATCATTAATATTCCCTTTAATATACTTGATATTGTTATACTCCACCAAACACCATTTAATCCTAATATTTCTGGTCTAGATATAAAGTAAGCTAATGGTACTCTTGCACCAGTCAATACAGTAACTATTATAGAAGGTATATATGTTCTACCTAATCCTTTAAAAGCTCCTGTTGTTATTATTTCTAGACACATAAAAAATTGAGAGTATCCTAATATTTTAAGATACATAGCTCCTTTTTCTATTGCTTCACTTTCATCTATAAAAACAGAAAAAATACTTCCACCTGCAAATATCAATACTAAGGTTGTCATTATTCCAAGTATAGAAGATACAATTATAGCTATTTTACATCCTTTATTTATTCTAGAATACTTTTTGGCTCCATAATTTTGTCCAACAAAGCTTCCTAATGCAACAGCTAATCCTTCAGCAGTCATCCATGATATTGCTTCTATTTGTGACCCTACTTTTTGCACTGCAACTGCAACAGGCCCCCATGAAGCCACTATTACACCAAGCAACATTGAAAATATTGTAAACATTCCACTTTGTATAGCTACAGGAAAACCTAACTTATATAACACTTTATAGTATTTAAGTTCTATTTTTCTGAAGATTTTTATCTTAAAATACTCCTCTTTACTCTTAAGTATTATATATAGAAAACATGTAGTAACTACTATTTGTGCAAATACAGTAGCAATAGCAGCTCCTGCAACTCCAAGTTTTGGAGCAGGTCCCCATCCAAAAATTAGAACAGGGTCAAGTATAATATTAGTTATTAGCCCTATTGTATTGATGCAAAAAGGTGTTCTACTATTCCCAAGTCCATTGAAAATTGCAGTAAATACTGGATTGATAAAATAAAATACCATACCTAAAGCTACTATTATTAAATATTGTCTGGACATAGATATAACTTCTAAATCTCCCAATCTGAAAAAACCTATTAGTTGTTTATTGAGTACTATCAAAACCATAGTATATATTATTGCCAACATAAGGTTTACTTCTACTGCTGATTTTATATATGATTTAGTAGTGCTTATATTATTTTCTCCTATACTTTGTGCTACCTTTACTTCACCACCTACTTTTGAAATCATAATAAATGCCATTGCAAGCCATGGAAAAAATCCCGCTGTCCCAACTGCAGCTACTGCTTTACTTCCAGCTTTACCAACCCATATCATGTCTATCATGTTATATCCCATTTGTATAAATGAAGTCCCCATTATTGGGAGTGATAGTTTAAGTAACTTTTCAGTAATACTTCCTTCTGTTAAATCAAGTCTATTTTTCATTTTCCACCTCTTTTATATTATAATTATAAAATTAAAAAGCCCTTTAATTGTACACTTAAATCAACTACTATGTTTATTTAAGTAAATTTACCATCATAAATAAATTTATTATATTTAAACTCAATAAGTTGAAATAAAGTTACTAATTTAAAATGATTTTTAGCTTCTACTTTTCTAATCTACCATATATTATTTCTCTATAACAGTACATTTAACACCTTGAATATCTATATTATTCTTCCCAGTCATTAATACAAATTCTACTCTGTACAATATACCCCATTTACAAGAATTTACTTATAATATAGCATTTTTAGATTATTTAATATATATTACCTGTCTATGTAGTTTCAAATTGTGTTAACTATAATAAAATATGGTAATGTTTATCATTGATTTTCAGCAATAGATATAATTATATCACTATCTCACCACTATGGTTCTTATTTTAATACCATTAAGTAAATATATCAAAATCACCAACAAACTTGTTATATAGGCCAATATATTCCACTATATTTTCCAAAGATTGACAAGTTTTTTTGGGGTTGATATACTAATACTTAAAATATTTTAAATTCGTATGAGGTGAAGCAATGAACATAAATGAATATATCAAAGACTCTGTTTTAGTTTTTGATGGTGCAATGGGTACATACTATTCCAAACTAAAAAATAGTCCTTTCAATTGTGAAATAGCCAATATAAATGATGCATCTACAATATTGTCTATCCACGAGGAATATATAAAAGCTGGATGTATGGCTATTAAGACAAATACTTTTGCAGCAAATGAAACACTTCTAGAGTGTGATTTTAAAACTGTCAAAGATATTATAAAAAGTGGGTATGAAATTGCATTAGAGGCAACAAGAAATACAGATGTATTTATATTTGCTGATATTGGTCCAATACCTGCTCTAAATGATAGAAATTTGTTACCTGACTATAAGAAAATAGTAGACGTATTTTTAGAAATTGGAGCAACTAACTTTCTATTTGAAACATTTAGTAGTGATGAATATTTACCAGAAATCTCAAGTTATATAAAAGAAAAACAACCAAATGCATTTATCTTAACAGAATTTGCAGTTAATCCAGAGGGCTTTACTAGACTTGGAAAAAGTGGAACTAACATCTTTAAATCTATTTCCAAGGACAAAAATATTGATGCATTAGGATTTAATTGTATCTCTGGCCCACACCATTTATTACATTTTATAAAGACACTTGATATTAATGACAATATAGTTTCTATTATGCCTAATGCAGGCTATCCAACTATTATCAATAATCGTACATTTTTTGAAGATAACTCAGACTATTTTTCAGAACAGATGCTAGAAATATTAAATCAAGGGGTTCATATACTAGGTGGATGCTGTGGTACAACACCTGAATTTATCAAAAAAACTGTTGAAATAATAAATTCTTTATACAAAGGCAATGTTGCCATAAAAAATGATATTTCTCCAAAAGAAAAAATTAAATCTGTAGCAAAAAACGAGCTCTTAGAAAAGCTTGATGGAGGTAAAAAAATTATAGCAGTTGAATTAGACCCTCCTATTGATACAGATATTGAATTTTTTATGAATAGTGCTGAAAAACTAAAAAACTACGGAGTTGATGCAATAACAATTGCTGACTGCCCTATAGCAAGAGCAAGAGTTGATAGTAGTTTATTAGCTTGTAAAATAAAGAGAGAGTTAGACATCACTCCTATTCCACATATGACATGTAGAGATAGAAATATTAATGCTACAAAAGCTCTTCTTTTAGGATTAAATATTGAAAACATAAACAACGTGTTAGTAGTAACTGGAGACCCTATACCTTCTGCTGAAAGAGATGAAATAAAGGCCATGTTCAGTTTTAACTCTTCTATACTAGCAAATTACATAAAAACTTTAAATAAAGATACCTTTAATACTCCATTTAATATATTTGGAGCTTTAAATATAAATGCAACAAACTTTGATTCTCAACTTAAGCACGCTAAGATTAAAATAGAAAATGGGGTTACTATGTTTTTAACTCAACCAGTTTTAACAGAGCAAGCTTTATTAAACTTAAAAAAAGCTAAGGAAATACTTCCTGCAAAGATACTAGGTGGAATTATACCTGTAGTAAGTTACAAAAATGCTTGTTTTATGAATAATGAAATTTCAGGAATTACTGTTTCACAAGACATTATAGACATGTACAAAGATGCTTCAAAAGAACAATCTACTAAACTTGCTATCAATATATCAACTCAAATAGCAAAAGAAATTGAACCTTATGTAGATGGTTATTATATTATTACACCATTTAAAAGAATTGACATAGTATGTGATATATTAGCAGGTATTAATAAATAAAATAATTATAATATAAATACTATTAAGATATTATAATGTTTATTTATTAAAGTATAGTGTAATTTTAAAAAGCCTTGTATTTGAATCTTTTAAGCTAAATTATAGATTGTAATTTTTAGATGATTTTGATAATATAGATGTATATTATGGTAATATTTATAGATATACATTAATTATGGGGAGATTTTGTGAAATATTTTTTTACAAAAAATTTGGGATATGGAAATAAATAAAAAATTCAATAGAGTTGATATGCAAGTTTCAATACTTACTGCAATTATTGTAATAATTTCTTCTTCATGTGTTTATTTTTTTAATTATGCACTCACTTATAATGATATGATTTATACTTTAAGTGAGAGGTCAAGACATATATATAAGTATGTAGAAAAAAATCTTGATAAAGATACCTTTATTGAAATTAATTCTGAAAAAGACCACTCAAAAGAGTCTTATAAAAGTGCTAAAGTGCTATTGGAATCTGTAAAAAATACTACTGGAGTTATGTACTTATACACTGCAAAAAAAACAAAAGATGGCTCATTAGTATATGTTGTTGATGGTTTAGATTCATCTAGAAGCGATTTTAGAAATGCTGGTGATTTGATAGAAAAAGAGATTTGGGGTGACCTTAACAAAGCACTAGATAATAATATATTGCTACCTAAAAAAATAAAAAAAACATCTTGGGGACATATATTTATATCGTACTTTCCCATCCATAATGATGTTGGTAAAGTCGTTGGAGTAATGGGAATTGAATTTGAAGCAAAACATCAATACAATACCTTTAGATTTATAAGTATAGTTACTCCTTTTATAGCTTTATTAACCTGTTTAATATCAGCATTAGTAGCAGTAATCCTGTTTAAACGTATATCTAATCCTACATATACTGATTTTGCCAATACTGATTATCTAACAGGATTAAAAAATAGAAACGCTTTTGAAATAGATATGAATAACTTAAACAATTCAAATCTTAAACAACCAATTTCTATAATGTCAATAGATTTAGATGGCCTTAAAAAAATCAATGATAAATTTGGCCATCAAACAGGAGATTTATACATTAAAAATGCAAGTAAAATTATACAAGATGTAATAAATAAAAAACATATAGTTTATCGCGTTGGTGGAGATGAGTATATAATTATTTTAAAAGATTCCTATCATGAAGAAATAGATAGTATTGTCAATAAGATTAATTTAAAAATAATTGAAGAAAACGCTACTAATGAATTAAATTTATCCATGTCTATTGGATATGCAGTTTTCGATGAAAACTTAGACAACTCTTTATTTGATACATACCATCGTGCAGATTCTGAAATGTATTGTAACAAAAGAAAAATTAATAAAAACGATTAATATTTATTTTAAATTTATATAAAAAAGTCTATTCTATAAACAATAAATTATAAGAATAGACTTCTTTAATATGTGTATTTTTATACAATAACTTCTTTAGTTAAAATTTGCTCTTTTTTCCAAACGATTTTTTATAAATTCATGTATTACCTTAACTAGCACATTTGTAATTAATATCAATACAGCTAGTGCTGCTGCTTGTGCTGTACTTCCCTTATCATCTAACTGTACAATTGATATAGCTGCTACCTTTGAACTTGCTGTATATATAAATACTAGTGCTGATATTGTTACCATAGAATTTAAGAAAAAATACATAAAGTTTTCTAAAACTGCTGGCAAACAAAGTGGTATTGTTACATTCTTAAGAATTGATGCACTATTTATTCCCATTGATTTTGCCACCATGTCTAATTCTTTGTCCACTTTCTTAATAGCTGTAGTTGCAGTTATAAAAGCTACTGAGAAAAAATGTACCACATTGCATATAACCATAATAAATAATGTTCCATACAATCCATTAAACAAGTTCTTAATGTATATTGTATCCATTAGATTAAACTCTAATTTATTAAAGAATAGTACATAAGCTATACCTAACACTAACCCTGGTAATGCCATAGGCAATGTACTTAAAAAATACCCAAATGATTTTAAATATGGAGCTTTTTCTGTTTTTTCGTTTAGATATGCAAATAAGAAAACAAAACTTGTCCCAAGAATAGCTGTCAGTAATGACATTTCTATTGAATTTATAAATGGCTTAATTCCATCAATACTACTTTTCATAGAAAAGTGTTCAAGTGTGAGTCTTAAATCATATGGCCAAACAGATATTAGTGAAGATAAGATTACAGTCAACATTACAGCTATTATTCCAAATGCAATAATTCCTACAATGACTCCAAATATACTGTCTCTTAACTTATTAAATTTAACCTTATATGGGATTGATTTTGAATTTATATATGAATTTTGATTTTTTTCGATTTTTTTAGTTACTATAAAAGATATTATTGCAGGTATCAAAAGTAATATTGATACAGTTGCTCCCATAGGCATATTTTGCTGCCCTATAATTTGCTTGTATACATCTATTGATAGTACATTGAAATCTCCTCCAATAACTTTTGGAGCTCCAAAGTCTGTAAAGCACAATGTGAATGATACAAATGCTGAACTTATTAAAGAGTACTTAATGCTAGGTATCGTTATACTTAAAAACTCTCTTATCTTGCTTATTCCCATAGCATTGCTAGCTTCATATAATCTATAATCAGTTGAATTTAGTGATATATAAAGTATCTGAAATGATTGAGGAAATACATATATAATTTGTGCTAATACTATTCCAATTGAACCATATATCGGAATATTTATTCCAAATAAATTAGTCACTACCCCTTGATTTCCAAATAAATATACCAAACCTATAGCATGCATCATTGTAGGGGCAAACATAGGAAACATCGCTATAGATTTAAGAAGTCCTTTAAACTTAATCTTTGTTCTTGTTAGTGCATATGCATACACTAGTGCGAGAGTTAAAGATATTACAGTTGATATAACAGATACAAATATTGTATTTTTCAGAGAATTTAACAGTGCTTCAGAAGCTAAATACTCTTTAAAATTTTGTAATCCAACAAAAACTCCATCTTTATCTAAAAATGCTTGTACAAACAGATAGATTATGGGTGCCAATAAAAATATTACCAAAGACATAACTAATACTGTAAGCATACATTTTTTTATATCTAAATTTATTTTAGATTTAATATCTAAACTTTTAGAACTTATAGCATTATTATTCATATATTTATGCTCCTTTAACTTTTGGATACTTTAAATAGTATTTTTCATCTATACTTACACTTACAAAGTCACCCTCTACTAAATTTAAATTAACCCATTCTTTTATAGAAACATCACTTATTATAAAATTTTCATTTAATTTATCTTTTATTTCCACTCTCAATAGATTCCCTCTAAATTCTATATTAGATATTGTTCCATGACAATTTTCTTTTGTTGACTTTTCTATTTGAACATATTCTGGTCTTACAGTTAATATAGAATCTCCTCTATCAAAACAGTTTGTATCTCCTATAAATTGAGCTGTAAATAGGTTTTGAGGATTTTGATATATTTCTTCTGGAGTCCCTATTTGCATTATGTCACCACCATTTAAGATTGCAATTTTGTCTGCCATAGTTATAGCTTCTTCCTGGTCATGTGTTACCATTATTGTTGTTATATTTAATTCTTTCTGTAGTTTTTTAATATCCATTCTAAGTTTGTGTCTAACTTTTGCATCAAGTGCAGACATTGGCTCATCTAAAAGTAAAAACTTTGGCTCAAGTGCTAATGCTCTTGCTATTGCAATTCTCTGTTGTTGACCTCCTGACAATGCTTTAGGATACTTATGAGCTTCATTACTCAATCCAACTGTTTCAAGCACTTCTCTAACCTTCTTATCTATCTTTTCTTTTGGTACCTTTCTTTCTTTAAGCGGAAAAGCTATATTATTATATGCTGTCATATTTGGAAATAATGCATATGATTGAAATACTATCCCAAAACCTCTCTTTGATGGCTCTAACTCTGTTATATCTTTATCTTGAAGAATTATAGCTCCACTATTTACATCTTCAAGCCCTGCTATTATTCTAAGTAATGTAGTTTTTCCACATCCACTAGGTCCAAGTAAACATAGAAACTCACCTTCTTCAATATCTAAACTAATATTGTTTAACACTCTTTTTTGGTCATAACTCTTGAACACATTATTTATTTTTAAGTAACTCATATCTAATCTCCCCTTATACAATTATATTTGTTTTTTTAATTTTATATTTTAATTTTTCTTATAAATTTCTTTTCTCTATTTCTATTAAAAAATCCATTTAACTTTTACTTACTTTCAGATTTTGAACCATACTTTGATTCCCAAGTTTTTAACACTGCACTTCTATTTTTTGATGCAGAGTTTAAATCAACTTCTTTAATCAGCTGTTCTAATGGACGTTTAGAGTAACCTTTTGGTACAGGATTATCTGTCTTTATAGAAGTCACTGCTACTTCATGTGCATATCTGTCCATAGCTGAATCACTTATTGCCCAATCTAAAAACAATTTTGCTTCTTTTTTTATATTATCTTTCTTAACCAAAGCATTTGCTTCTAAATCCCAACCTGAACCTTCTTTTGGAAATACTACTTCTATAGGTTCTCCACTAGACAATTGCTGTGTAGCTCTATATCCAAGTGTAATGCCTATTGGGTATTCTCCTGAACCAGCTAGTTTTGCAGGTTTCGAACCTGAATGTGTATATGTAGCTATATTCTTATGTAGTTTATCCATGTAATTATAAGCTTCTTTTTCACCCATCATTTGAATAAGTCCTGATACTGTAAGATAACCTGTACCAGATGATGCTGGATTTGGCATTGTTATAAGACCTTTGTACTCTGGTTTTATTAAATCATTATATCCTTTTGGAACATCTAGGCCTAATTTTTCAAGTTCTTTGTAATTAACTACTATTGCTGTCTCTGGTACACTCATACCTACCCATGATACATCTTTTCCAGTATCCTTAAATCTCTTATCTACCTTGTCATAATTTTTAGGCTTATATGCTTCAAGTGCCCCATCTTCTTTTAGTTCTATCATATTCATTGCTGATAATCCCCATATAACATCTGCTTGTGGATTATCCTTTTCTGCTAATAATTTTGAAGCTATTACACCATGAGAATCCATAACTATTTCTACATCAATATTAGGATACTCTTCTCTAAATCCTTCCATATAGTAAGCTATTTGCTCTTCTTCTAATGCTGCATATATTGTAAGTTTATTATTTCCTTTTCCTTGAGTAGTTTGTGGTGTTGTTGATATGCAACTTGTCATAAATGCAATTACTACAATACACAGACAAGTAAATATAAATTCTTTCATATCTTCCCCCTTTTTGTGTTTTTGTCTTTTTTTAATTGTTTTTTATTGTTTTTGCTTATGTTTATATAATACACCTAATTTGTTAATACGAAGTTAAGTGTAAATTAACAGTTCGTTAATTTTTAGAAATTTTTGTTAAATTTATTATTTTTTTACAAAGTTCTAGGCATATAGACCATTATATCTTCATAAAAATTCTTATAAAAAACACCCTTTTACCCATATGAGTATGATTTTATTTGAGCTTTTTTATATACAAGGTAGAATATACATAACTTTTACATCTGGAGTATTGAAATGAATATTGAGAGATTAATAGGTAATTAATTGATACCGCCAATTCCGAATATGTGCTTACTTGCACTAAAAAGCCTAACTCCTATAAACTAGGATGTTAGGCTTATTTTTATAAGTATTTAATTATCCAACCAAATCATTTTTCTTTTTTTCTTCAAGTGCTTTTTTAAGCACCATATCCTTAACCTTCATAAGTCTAGTAGTACTTGCTCTCTCATTTTCTTCAAGCTTCATAGCAATATACTTAATAGTTTCAATGTAATTTGGTATCATTACATTTTCAAGAGCATTAACACGTCTACGTGTCTTTTCTATCTCTTGTGCAAGAAGCTGTGCACTTTTTTCACTTTCTGCAAGTCTTAAAAGTGGTTCCATTGCATCTGAAAATGCTTCCATAGCAGAATCTAATTCACCTGATGTAAAAGCAAGACCATAAGGATAAATATCACTTTGATTGTTTTCAGTTTTAAAGTCAAACACAGGAACATCAACACTCATTATGTTTCTTGTAGAAACACCTACAGAAACAGATTGTTTTGGCATCATAAGTGCTGAACCTAGATACTCCTGACTCATAACTGCCCTTGCAATTATAAAATTTTTATAAGCAGCATCGAGAGCATTTTCTGCTTCTTCACGTAATCGCTTATTTTCTCTTACAATTTCAAGAAATTGTTTCATAAGTTCATCAAGCTTATCTTTAAGAAGCTTATGACCTCTTGTCGCAGTTTTAAGGAGTTTCTTAAGTCTAGTCATTTCCATACGTGTTGGATTTATATTTAATCTAGCCACAGATATCACTCCTTAGGCATATATTTTTCAAAATATTCATCACGAATACGTTTAAGTTCACTTTTTGGTAACATACTAAGAAGCTTCCATCCAATTTCTAATGTTTGCTCAATAGTTCTGTCAGTTCTAAATCCTTGTGAAACGTATTCTTTCTCAAATTCATCTGCAAATTTTGCATACATTAAATCAATTTCAGAAAGTGCAGATTCACCCAATATTGCCATAAGTTCTTTTGCATCTTTACCTCTTGAATATGCTGCAAAAAGCTGGTTCATTGTATCTGCGTGGTCCTCACGAGTCTTACCTTTACCAATCCCCTTATCTTTAAGACGAGAAAGTGATGGTAAAACATCTATAGGAGGTTGTATATCTTTTTTATAAAGTTCACGGTTAAGTATAATTTGTCCTTCTGTAATGTATCCTGTAAGGTCAGGAATTGGATGTGTTTTATCATCCTCAGGCATTGTAAGTATTGGAATCATTGTTATAGACCCTTCATGTCCTTTCATTTTTCCTGCTCTTTCATACATTGTAGCAAGGTCAGTATAAAGATAACCTGGATATCCACGACGTCCTGGAACTTCTTTTTTGGCTGCGGAAACTTCACGTAATGCTTCTGCATAGTTTGTAATATCTGTTATTATAACAAGTACATGCATATCTTGCTCAAAAGCAAGGTATTCTGCTGCTGTAAGTGCCATTCTAGGTGTAGATACACGCTCTACTGCTGGGTCATTTGCAAGGTTTACAAATACCACAGAACGGTCAATTGCTCCTGTTGCTTTAAAATCACTTATGAAGAAATCTGCATCTTCAAAAGTTATACCAACAGCTGCAAATACAACGGCAAACTTAGAGTCAGTTCCACGAACTTTTGCCTGTCTTGCAATTTGAACTGCAAGATTAGCATGTGGCAAACCAGAACCTGAGAATATAGGAAGTTTTTGCCCTCTAACCAAGGTATTAAGCCCGTCTATAGCAGAAACACCAGTCTGTATAAACTCAGCTGGATAATCACGTGCTGCTGGATTTATAGGTGCACCATTTATATCAAGTCTTTTATCTGGTATAATTTCTGGTCCACCATCAATAGGTTTACCCATCCCACTAAAAACACGACCTAATATGTCTGGTGAAACTCCAAAATCAAGACTCTTTCCTAAAAAACGTACTTTACTTTCAGCAAGGTTTATACCTGTTGAACTTTCAAAAAGTTGAACAAGTGCAGTATCTTCATTTACTTCTAGAACTTTACAACGACGAATTTCTCCACTTGAAAGCTCAATTTCTCCAAGTTCATCAAATTTTACACCTTCTACGCCGTTTATTAACATAAGAGGACCAGCTACCTCTTGTATTGACTTATATTCCTTTATCATAGTTCTTCAGCCCCCCTCTTTTTAATAAGGTCAGCAAGCTCGTTGTCTATTTCATCTTCAATTGCATCGTAAGCAGCATCTAGTTTATCTTCTTCTACATACTTAGCACGACCAATCTTTTCAAGAACTGAAAGCTTGATAATATCATTTATAGTAACATTTTGCTTAATAGCATCTTGTGCTGACTTATAGAATTTTAGAATAAGCCCCATCATTCTATACTGTTTGTGAAGTGATGTATAAGTATCAACTTCATGGAAAGAGTTTTGATGAAGGAAGTCCTCTCTTATAGAACGAGTGACTTCTAGTATCAATCTATCTCCATCTGAAAGTGAGTCAACACCAACCAATTGAACTATCTCTTGAAGCTCAGATTCAACTTGCAAAAGTTTCATAGCTTGAGCTCTTTGAGCTGAGAAATTATCATTTACATTTTTATCTGCCCATACATCAACTTTCTCCTGATAAAGTGAATAACTTGTTAACCAGTTAATTGCTGGGAAGTGACGTTTATATGCTAATGAAGCATCAAGTCCCCAGAATACTTTTACTATACGAAGTGTTGCTTGGCTAACAGGTTCTGATGTATCACCACCAGGAGGAGAAACAGCACCAATTGCTGTAAGAGTTCCTTCTCTATCATCCATACCTAGACAGTTTACTTTTCCTGCTCTCTCATAGAATTGAGCAAGACGCGAACCTAAATACGCTGGGTAACCTTCTTCACCTGGCATCTCTTCCAAGCGACCACTCATCTCTCTAAGAGCCTCTGCCCATCTTGATGTAGAATCTGCCATAAGTGCAACACTGTATCCCATATCTCTAAAATATTCAGCTATTGTAATACCAGTGTATATAGAGGCCTCACGCGCAGCAACTGGCATATCTGATGTATTAGCTATAAGTACTGTTCTTTGCATAAGTGACTCACCTGTTCTCGGGTCTTTTAGTTCAGGGAATTCAAGAAGAACATCTGTCATTTCATTTCCACGTTCTCCACATCCTATATATACAACTATATCTGCATCTGCCCATTTAGCAAGCTGATGCTGTGTAACAGTTTTTCCACTTCCAAAAGGTCCTGGAATAGCTGCTACCCCACCTTTTGTAATTGGGAAAAATGTATCTATAACTCTTTGACCTGTAACAAGAAGTGAATCTGGTGTTTTCTTTTCCCTATATGGTCTTTCTTTTCTAACTGGCCATTTTTGCATCATAGTTACAGCTATATCATTACCTTTTTCGTCTGTGATAACACAAACTGTATCCTCAACAGTAAATTCTCCAGAATATATTTCTTTTATAGTACCTTTTACGCCATAAGGAACCATAATCTTACATTCCACTACAGCAGTTTCTTGAACTACCCCAATTATATCTCCTGCTACGACTTTATCACCAGCAGATTTTTTAGGTTTGAATTCCCATTTAATTGTTCTATCAAGTGAAGATACTTCAACACCTTTAGTTATATTAGTACCTGAAATTTCATACATTTTTTCAAGTGGACGTTGAATACCATCATAAATAGTTGAAATAAGACCTGGCCCAAGTTCAACACTCATAGGCATTCCAAGAGAAACCACTTCTTCTCCTGGTCCTAGACCAGAAGTTTCCTCATAAACCTGTATAGAAGCCTTATCTCCATGCATTTCAATAATCTCGCCTATAAGATGTTTATCAGAAACTCTTACGACGTCAAACATATTCGCATCTCTCATGCCCTCCGCTACAACAAGCGGTCCTGACACCTTTACAATTGTGCCTGTTTTCATATTCTCTCACCTGCAATCATATACTTTATCAAAATTTAAATATTCCCTCCTATATTTTATCAATACATTTTTTAGCATTAACAAAATTTGAGATTGTCTCTTATTCAATTTGCATCTATTCTTTAAATAATATATCTGCACCTATAGCACGTTTACTAGATTCTCTTACTTCATTCATACCTAATCCCATACTTCCTCCAATACCTGGAATAACTATAATAGCAGGAAGTTGATAGTCTTTGTATTTTGCTATTGATTCTTTTGCAAGCAATGACGCCTGTTCTGTAATATAAATTATCGCATATTCATCTTCAACCAACTTATGTATACTTTTTTTAATTTCGTCACTATCATAGGCTGGGAAGATATCTATTCCAAGAGCTAAAAATCCCATGATGCTATCTTTATCTCCAACTACTCCTACCTTATACATAAGCATCCCTTAGCCTTTCTTTTATAGTATCTGCGTCTATATTATTAAGCTTACTAGTCATAATAATCCTAATTGTTTTTATTTCTGATTCTTTAGCATATAAATATGCAATTAGCGGTTCTAGTGTAAGAGGTTTAAATTTTGCATCTCTAACATATTCCATAAGATAATCATCACAAAGTTTTTCAAAGACAGTAAATCCACTATCCATGCCATTTTTACAGACATCAGAGTAAGAAGTAGATTTAAAACATGATGCTGGAGTGTCTGAAGAAAAAGCTTCTAAGAATTTTTCTTTATCAAGTGAGCCACCTGAAACAAACACATTCATAAACATATCAAAATCTTTCTTCATGTTTTTAACTCTTATAAAACTCTTTAGATTTGTTAAATCACAAACTTTCATAACATAATCTATTACAAATTTATTTTGACTTTCTGTAGCTGTCTCTTTCATACTTGAAAAAGTTGCTTTATCTAAAACAATATCAACCATCTGACCATTTTGTGTTTTACTATAAATATCAAATGCATCTATTATTGCTCCTGCCATTATCTTAGGTAAATCACTAAAACTACGATTTGCTAAAGATTCTTTAAGCTTCGCAAGTGAAATTGTACCTCCATCAATTAAGTACTTTTCACCATCTACACCAGAAATTTCTTCTTTAATCAAAACTTTTAAGTTATGATAATCATTTTTATAAAGGAATACATCAACAAATTTTTCTTCAGGGGCTAGACCTTTAAGAATTTCATATGTTTTAGATAATTCTTGAGTCAAAACATTCTCAAAATTGTGAACATTATTATTTGACGAATCCGTATAACCCGCTTCTGCTATAATTCTTAAAGAGTCTTCAGGGCTTTTAGCTTCTGCCATTTGAATAAACATTTGTCTGTTAAGAAGCTGTTTTTCAAGCACTCTTATTCGTGCCACGGCATAGGGATAAGTTTTTTCTTCTGCCATCTTTTAACCCCCCTCCTTAATTAAACAAAATTTCTGCTGCAATTTGCTCAATATCTTCATGCTCTACTGCAATTATAGCTTCAAACGAATAATTATACTCAATGTCACCTTTTTTAACTATGAAACCTCCAGTAATATCTCTAGTTTCATCAGATACTTTAATGCCTTTTTTAGATAATACATCTTTTAATGTTTTTCTATCTTTTTTAGATAATACTATCTCAGATCCATCTGTACAATTCGCTTTTTCAATCATATTTAATATAATTTGTTCATATTCACTATCTTTAAGATTTAGAAGTTTATTTTTAGCTTCTAAAATTACTGCTTCTAAAATCTGTTGTTTCTTTGATAATATTTGTTTCTTAGCCTCCATATAAGCTCCTGATATTTCCTTAGAAGCTGCTTTCTCTGCTTCTGCCTCTGCAAGCTTTGTATAGGAAGCCATTTCCTTTTCAGCTTTTTCATTAGCTGAACTTATCTTTAAATCTGCTTCACTTTTAGCTTTATCCAATATTTCTTGTGCCTCTTGTTTGGCATCAGCTATAATTCTGTCAATCATTTTTTGTTCATTACCCATAGGAGTGCTTCCTCCTTTTCATTTTTTTTACTTATGAATTATATTCTATAATTAACCAACTGCAATTCCATTGTAAGCTAAGAAAGAAACAAGTAGTCCTAAAAGAGCATATGTTTCAACTATCGCTGCAAATGTTATAGCTTTACCAAGTTCTTCAGGTCTTTTAGCAACTATTCCAACCCCTGCTGCTGCTGCCTTACCTTGTGCAATACCTGATACTAAGCCAACTAGACCAATTGGAAGTCCTGCCATAAGAAGTTGTAAACCTTGAGCTGATGTTGGTATCGCATCTCCACCAATAATTCCTGCTTTTGATAAAATAAGGAAAGCTATGATAAATCCATATAGACCTTGTGTACCAGGAAGAAGTTGCAAAACTAGAAGTTGACCGAATTTACTAGGGTCTTCTGTTACAACACCTGCTGCGGCTTGACCTGCTATTGAAGTACCTTTAGCAGAACCCATACCTGCAAATAACGCTGCTATAGCAGCTCCTGATATTGCCAAAAATTGACCATTTCCTAACGCGTTTAAAAATTCCATATTTACATCTCCTTTTTATTAATGCTTGTATATTTTGTTTTATACTTAAACGGAACAAAAGGAACTCCTCCGCCTTCATAAAACTTATTGAAAAATTCTACATACTGTAACCTACTTGTATGAACATATGCACCTAGTGCATTTATAAGAAGGTTTATTGTGTGTCCTACAACACCAATTACAACTGCAAATATTGGACCAGCTATAGCCCCTAAAAGATTGATAACCTGCCCTATAACTCCTGTTGTTAGACAAAGAGCCATAATTCTTGTATAAGATAATATATCAGCAAAATAACTTGTTATACCATAAAGACTTGAAAATCCTTTAAAAAGCTTAACAGGAACACCTTTAAAGCTTCTTCCTTGAGTAAGGATAAGACCTATAGCACCTATAATTGCTAAATATTTTCCTACTTCAGAAAATACGCCAATATCTCCTGCAACAAAAGGTATTATAAGTAGACATACCCCTGTTATACATAAATACCAAAACCCTATATCAAAAATTGCATCTATTACCTTTCCATCTCTTATTAATGTATATGCTTTAATTCCCAAACCTACATATATATGGATAATACCGAACAGTAATGACATCCCCATAAGTACCATAACATCCTCTAAAGGATTAATTAAAGCTTTTATAGGAACTAAATCCCCCAAAATACCCCCGAATATAAGACCCCATATAGTAGTTGAAACTCCACAAATACCAATAAGTTTAATTAAATTTCCTTCACCCTTTTTCATTTTTGATTTGTATACAATAAATCCACAAGCTAGGGCAATTATTATCCCATATGCAGCATCACTTAGCATCATTCCAAAGAATACAACATAGAAAAAAGTCATAATCGTATTTGGGTCAATATCTTTTGTGCTTGGACAACTGTACATGTTTGTTACACTTTCAAAAGGTGTTACAAGTTTATTGTTTTCAAGTAGAATCGGGAAACCTTCTTCTTTGTTTCCTTCCTCTGTTTGAACACAACAATCAAACTTTTCTGTGATTTCACTAATTAGGTCGCTTGCACTTTTACTTGGTAACCAACCATTAAGACAGAATGTTGTTTTTGTTTTTACAAGTCTCTCTATAATCTTTTTCTGGTCTCTTTCTATAGTGTAAAAGTCATATAGATTTTCAAGCATGTGTATATTATTTCCATGATTTTTGATTTCTTCTGTCTTATTTTTAGAAACGTTTTCCTGTCTAATTATCATTTCATTGTATTTCTTGATAGCTTGTGATGGTGTACCTTCCTCACTTGGTAATGTAACTATTGTAAAATTAAATTCTTTAAGAACTTCTGTAGCATTATCAAAAGTTTCTTTTAAAGTAATTAAATAAACATAGTTCATTAACTTGTCAGAATCAATAATTCCAAGAACACTTTCTGGCACTTCATCCTCTAGTCTAACTCTTAAAGCATCAATATTTGCATTTGTGGGTATAGTTCCTAGAATAGTTTTTGTATACTTAGTTTCCATCTTTTCAAAAGGAACATCAAAGTTTACCCATGGCTCTAACATACTTTTATTATTATTTAATAAATTTATGTTACTCCTTATTGTACCTATCTCTTTATTTAGATTATTTAACTCCAAAACTTCAGCATAAATTTCATCTTCTTTTTCACTGTCAATTTTGTTAAATTCTCTTTTTGGTGCAAACATAGCTTTCTTTTGTTTCACTAGTGAAGAAACAATGTCAATCGCTTGATTCACATGTGCCATCTTCTGTTCTAGCATTATAACCTCTGACTCCTCACCATCTTTTGTAAGATGATTTTTTAACTCATCCATTTCAGTAAGAAAGGCACTATCATCAATCTGAACAAATCCACGGTTCATAAGTAGCTTTAAAATTTGGCTTTTTTGAGCTTCTAAGCCAACAATAGATATCTTGTTCATATTAACTATTGCCATATTATCTCACTACCTTTCCAATAACCGCTTCGATTGCCTTACTTCGTCTTTCTGTCGCAGTTTTTTCAATTTTCAGACATTCACTTTTAGCATCTGCCAAGATTTTATCAACCTCTGCTTTACTGTCGGTGACTGCCTTCTCAACAAGAGTTTCTTCCATAAGCTTTGCTTGCTTTTTTACATCAGTCAAGATGCTTTCACATTCGTTTACAGCATCAGCTCTGATAGACTCTGCATCAGTAACAGCTTTTACTTTAATACTGTCTGCTGTCTGCTCTGCCTCAACAATGCTTTTTATTATTTCAAAAGCCATCCAAATCACCTCTCTTACCTTTTTACTATGTATATAACTAATTAGAGTTTTTTATTCTAATTAGATTACTACCTCATTGTTAAAGTATAAACAGCATTTTTATATAATAATTAATTTTTTTCAACATTTATTTTTTAATAAAACATATTTTAGAGTAGTACTTGCTTAGACTTACATTCTTTTTTGACTTACTTTTAGACTATGACATGAGTATGATTTTTAAATATCATTATTTTCAATAATTATAATTTAAAGCAATATGGTTTGTCAATAGCGTTATTTTGTTTTGAAATTAACGGTTTATCGACATTTTCAATTTTTATTTCAATTTTTTTTTACATATAACTTTATTTATTCCATATAAATTATTTTTATCTTTTTTTTCAACACATAGAATGATAAAACTTATTGTTTTTTTTGAATTTTTAGAAATATCTTATATTTTTTCATCTAACTTTTATAAATCATCAGCTCATATCGATTTTTGTCAGCTTATTTTAGTTTAATTTTTTCTAAATTTATTAGATATAAGTTAATCCTTTTTTAAGATTGATAAAATTTACACTTATTTTTAAATACTTTAGTCCCTCAATCATTATCTTAACTTTAAATAAGTAATACCACTAATTAGTTTATATATTATATATTCGCCAACATGATGAAAAAATCCTCGAACCAATCACTCCAACCTTCAATAGGATATGCAGCTCCTCCATTTACGCTTTTTAAAAGATTGGATGTATATTCTTCTCCTATAGAAAAAAGTTCACCTATCGTTATATCATATCCTCTAGATGTAACTACTTTACAAAATGAATCCATAACATCACGTTGTTTTCTTGTTTCCATAATCTCTTTCTTAAACTCTGAATCGTTCTTTGCTTCATCTAAAATTTTAATTAATTTTTCATTCATTATATACATTCCTTTCTATATAAAAAAGAAGCCATCTAAAAAAACTAAGATGACTTCACTTAATCGTTATAAACAATATTTTTACTAGTATAAAATAATTGGTGTACCTGGTTCTATATTTTCATAGATTTTCTTTGCCTTAGAAAAAGGTGTGTTTACACATCCATGTGAACCTGAAGATCTATATATACCTCCACCAAAAGAACCTCTCCAAGTAGCATCATGAATTCCTATATTTCCATTAAATGGAAGCCAATAACTTACAGGTGAACTATAGCCTTGACCAGTTAAAGAAACATTTCTAGCTTTATAGTTAAGAGGATATATCCCTGATGGGGTAGCAAATCCTCTACCTAAATCGCCTGTTACAACATCTGTTGATACAAGCATTTCTCCATTCTTAAAGAACCACATGTGTTGGTCAGAAAGACTAATCTCAACATATGTATTACCAATATCATCTTTATTACGAGATACAGCTTTTTGTATGTAGATAGGTTCTCTTGTAACATTTTTTCCAGCTTTTACAACATCAACTAAAGCTTCTGCTTCTTTCTTTTTATCTATCAACCATCCATAAATTCCACCTGAAATAGTAATCTCTTTGCCAGTTGCAGTTTTAAATGGTCTTGAATCTCCAAAAGTACTATATTTTTTGCTTAATCCTCTTGTATACTCTACCATCACATCATTATCGAAAGTTATGTCATAATTTTTTTCTGAGTCTACCTTTAACCACTTATTAATCTCAGAACCATCTAAAGTTTCCTTACGGTCACTAAAATCATATGTAACAACTACACTGACATATTTATCTAATGTCTTAATAGCCTCTTTTAACTTTTCTGAATCCTTTGTATTGTTTGGAACTTCATATAATTTACTCTCCTCTAAAGAAACAGAAGTAACACCAGAATTAATTGATTTTTTTACTAATTTATAAAAATCATCTTTTTTTACTTTGTTTCCAAGTACTTCTGGTACTATAACATAAGCATTTTTACTGCTATCATACTTAGGGTATGCACTCTTAGGCTCTACAACATTTTTACTATCAAAACAAGATAAAGCATTAAACCCTTTTTCTAGTAAATCTTTATCATATGAAAGAGTTACCATATTATTATACTCTTTAGATTTAAATATTCCACCAATCCATCCAAACGCACTTTGGCTATCTTTTATTTTTTGAACCTTATCATCTGGTGTAAACTTTAAATCTATATCTTTTGCTTTTATTTGTTCTTTTTTATTGTTTCTTTCCTCTAGACTTAAAGTATAAGAATTAGTACTTGATGTTAATAAATCATTTACTTGTTCAACTGTCTTTCCTGAAGCTTTCACACCATTAATAGTTGTACCAAAGTAAAAATGATTTCTAAAAAAGATTGCCATCCCTATATAAGCTACAATCAAAACACCTACTACTATAGCTATCTTAACTTTTAGATTTTTTTGCCCACTTTCTTGTTTTGCCTCTTTTCCTTCAATCATAACTAAATCCTTTCTTCATTATAATTACCTATGTACTTTACTAGTTTTAAAAAACCTTGTTTCTTCTATATACCCAAACTATTATATTATTAATTTATATTTTTAAAGATAGAGTTATTTACATGATATCAATTTATATTTCAGATAAAATGATTATTGTCAATTCCCCCTTTCAAAATCCCTTAAATATAACCTCTGCTATAATAATATATTACCATACTTTTAAGCATCAGTGTGGCTATCTGTCTATTTTTGTTACATTAAACTACTATTTCCAAAAAAAGAAACTAATATCTTGTTAGTTTCCTTTTTTGATTCATTCTTATATATTAGTCTCCAACTTAACATAACGTTGTTATATACATTTTATATAATTATTATTTAATTATTTTAGTTTCTATATCCTTTCCATCTGCATACTCTTTAAGTAAATCCTTAGCGTATCCAAAGTACTCTTCAATATCTGATTCCGAACTAAATGAAAATATACAAATTAGTATTTCAATTGCATCTGTTGTTATCATAGCTCTCTCGGAATCACTAGTTGGGCTTCCAAATTTACCTAATGAATCAGATAATATAGGTAGATTTTCTATATTTATCAACTCTTTTCCAATACCTTTATACTGCTCGCCTTCATCACCTACAGTAAAACATATTGGTGGATGTAGTTTACTTACATTATATGTACCAACTGGATATAATGATTTTATAGATATTAGATTATTTATTTCAACTATATTATTTATTGTATATAGACCCTTACCTTGAACAATTCTTCTAACTAATGCTTCTGAAGACGTTCTATATCTACTTGGATTTTTACCAAGTTCTTTATATGCATCTCTTGCATCTTTAATCTTATCCAATTTCGTAATATCTTCAATTTCTAGCTTTTGATTCAAAATATCACAAAACTCATTTATCCCATTTATTAACTTTTCTGAGCTTTTATTTACTACTACTTTTGCTTGGATACATCCTAATTTTGCATCAGGCCATTTGTCCTTAAGTTTTTTATCAATGCTTATATCTATCATACTCAAACAACTCCTATCATTAAATTTTTATTTAAGTTTTTTATCATCTATACATTATAGTACTATTCTTTTGTTAATAACATATTTATATCCAAAATAATTTATTTTTAACAGATTTTTATAAAAGATAATTACTTTCCTCATATCTGAATCTTACAAAATAAAAACACTAATTATCTAGCAAGCATTTATTAAATCCAAGCATATATAATAGTGTTTTATATGAAAAAATAAATTTTATTTTTAAAGTAATTTCATAAAATTTTGAACTGGCATTGGTCTTGCAAAATAAAACCCCTGAACTAAATCACATCCAAATTGCTTCATTAACTCAGCCTGTTTCTTACTCTCAACGCCTTCTATAATTACAATTAAATCTAATGATTTTGCTAGAGATACTATAGACTTTGCTATATTACGACTTTTCTCATCATTTTCAATACCATTAAGAAAAGACTTATCTAATTTTAATACATCAATTGGCATGTCCCTTAGACAACTAATAGAAGAATAACCTGTTCCAAAATCATCCATAGAAATTGAAAATCCATGCTTCCTTAATTCATTTAAAACACTTTTTAGTATATTTAATTCATTAATAACTACAGTTTCTGTTATCTCTAATTCAATTAAATTTGAATGTATGTTATATGTTTGGATAGTACTATTGATAAATTTTACAATATCTGGTTGATATAACTCAACTCTAGATAGGTTTACTGAAACTGGTACTAATTTTTTCCCTTGTTTTTCCCATTTAGATAAATCGCTACAAACTCTTTCAAATACAAATCTACCTATTTTTAAAATCAATTGACTTTTTTCTGCTATTGGAATAAATATAGCTGGACTTATAAACCCATGTTCAGGATGATTCCATCTTATCAGTGCTTCACTTCCTATCATCTCACCATTTACAAGTGAAAACTTAGGTTGATAATAAACTTCAAATTGATTCTTTACTAATGCTGTCTTTATATCATCTAAAATTATAGATTCCTCACTAAGCTTATTTCTAACATCTTCATTATAAATAGCATAGTTTATATTTTTACCTTTGGCAATAGACCTTGCCATATTAGCTTTATTTACAGCCTTTTGAGCATCTACTTCTCCTTCTTCTACGAAGTAAATACCCACACAAAGAGAAATTTCAAATACTGTATTTAGATTATTTTCAATATTACTTCGTATACTATCAATTTTTTTTATAATTTTATTTCTTCCATTTTTGTATTCACAAAAAATAGCAAAATAGTCACTTGAAAGCCGTGCATATATTTCACCTTCTGTTAGTTCCTCTTTTAAAGCACTTGCTATAGTAATTAATAGATTATCACCAAATTCATATCCAAAAGTATCATTAATCATTTTAAAATTATCAATATCAAAATATACTATAATATAATTTAAAGATGGTTTATTTAAAAGATACTTACTACATTCTCTATAAAATTTATTTTGATTTCCTATATGTGTAACTCTATCTTCATATGCTAAACTTAATATTTCTTTTTCATTAGATTTTTTTATGTACATTATATAGAAAATAATTGCAATAAACACAAATATAATCAATAATACTGCATATACAGCTCTCTTAATAATTTGCTCAGAATTACGGAATATAACATTTTCTGGAATTGAAAAAATCAAGTTCCAATCCTTTATATAATTATCTTTTTTCTTTCCATTATCCATAGTAGCATATCCTAGGTATCGTCTTTCTCCTGACATATTTAAGATTGCAGCACCTGTTTTATTTTCTTCTAATTGTTTTTTTAATTGATTTACATCTTTAATATCATTATCCTGCTTTAACAATTCATAAATATTTCTTGATAATCTATCTTGTTGAGGATGAAGTATAACTGTCCCATTATTTTTTACAACATAAGATATACTATTATTTTCATAAAAAGATACATTTATAAGTTTCATTAGAGTATTGACATCATAAGTACAATACAAAACTCCAACTACTTTATCATTATTTAATATTGGTACTGAGATAGTAATCTTTTTTACAGACTTATTTACTTCATCAATATATGGGCTTGAAACATACTTTTTACCATTAATTGAATTTTTGAAGAATTCTCTATCCTTAACAGAAAACTTATTACCCTTAGTATTTTCTGCATTCCCATTTATATCAACAATTGCCATAGTATAAAATTTTTGGTTTTCCATTTCATCTAAAAGCTTTTTTATTTTTTCTTCATTAGACATGTTAGGATTTGAAGTATAATAACTTGAAAAAATATTTAAAATATCTAAATCTTTTTCAATTTGTCTTTGTGCTAACTGAGAACCTTGTATCGCAACTTCTTTTATATGTACTTCTGCCTCTGATATAAGAAGTTTTCTTGTATCTTCTATATATAGATATCCTAATATCAGAAATAATGATGCCATTAAAAGAATTATAATTAATGTAACACTTTTATTTCTTTTAGTCATCTTACCCCTCCCTTAATTAGTCAACACTTTATATCCCTATTTATATCTTTATTAATACAAATTTATTACTTATCTTACATACAAATATACCCAAATATTACATATAGATTCATTCTAATTATTATAATAACATTATTTAATTGAATTTTGAATTAAAGTTTCAAAACTATTTATGTTTTTTTAAATGAAAAATCCCATATACAATGATATTATATATCTAATGTATACAGGATTTTAGTTTATTTATTTTATAGTAAGTTTTATAGTAAATTTATTTTCCATAATATGAATTTAAATACATTTCTTTTATTTCATTCATAAGAGGATATCTTGGATTCGCACCTGTACATTGGTCATCAAAGGCTTGAATCACCATTTCATCTAGTGAATCTATAAATTTAGATTCCTCAACACCAAATTCTTTTATAGTTTTAGGAATACCAACTTTACTCTTTAAATCTTCAATAGCTATCAATAAACTTTGGAATTTTTCTTCATCAGAATTTCCTTTTAATCCCAAGAATGAAGCTATTTCAGCGTATCTCTTTAATGCCTCTGGATACTTATATTGAGAGAAAGCTCCCATTTTCTTTGGTGCATTAGAAGAATTAAATTTCATAACACCTGTTATTAAAAGAGCATTTGCAACACCATGTGGTACATGATGGAAAGCACCTAACTTGTGAGCCATAGAGTGACAAACACCTAAAAATGCATTTGCAAAAGCCATTCCTGCCATTGTAGAAGCATTTGCCATTTTTTCTCTTGCTTCTGAGTCTTTTGCTCCATTATCGTATGCACGTGGAAGATATTCAAATATGCTCTTAATAGCTTGTAAAGCTAGACCATTTGTATAGTCAGTTGCAAGCATAGATACATATGCTTCTAATGCATGAGTCAAAGCATCAATACCAGAAGCAGAAGTTAATCCTTTTGGCATATTCATCATCATATCCGCATCAACTATAGCCATATTTGGCATCAACTCATAATCAGCTAATGGATATTTAACACCTGTATCTTGGTCAGTTATAACTGCAAATGGAGTTACTTCTGAACCAGTCCCTGCTGATGTTGGTATAGCTACAAAACTAGCTTTTTCACCCATTTTAGGGAACGCATACACTCTTTTTCTTATATCCATAAATCTCATTGCTAGGTCTTGGAAATCTACTTCTGGATGCTCATATAATGTCCACATTATCTTACCTGCATCCATTGCACTTCCTCCACCTATAGATATTATTACATCTGGATTAAACTCTCTCATAGCTTTAGCACCTATCTTAGCACATTCTAAAGTTGGGTCTGGTTCAACTTCAAAGAAAGTAGTATGCTTGATGTTCATTTCATCTAATAAGTCAGTAACTGTCTTAGTATATCCATTATTGTAAAGGAATGTATCTGTTACAATAAAAGCTCTCTTTTTATTCATTACATCTTTAAGTTCTTTTAACGCCACTCCTAAACAACCTTTTTTAAAATAAACTTTTTCTGGTGCTCTAAACCAAAGCATATTTTCTCTCCTCTCAGCTACTGTCTTAATATTAAGTAAGTGCTTAACTCCTACATTTTCAGATACTGAATTTCCTCCCCAAGAACCACATCCTAAAGTAAGAGAAGGAGCTAGTTTAAAATTATATAAATCACCTATACCACCTTGAGAAGAAGGAGTATTAATTAAAATTCTACAAGTTTTCATAGCTTTAGTAAATTTATCAAGCTTTTCTCTCTGATTTACATCATCAATATATAATGAAGATGTATGACCAAACCCTCCATCTTCTACCAATTTTTCTGCTTTACTAACTGCATCATCAAAGTTGTTTGCTTTATACATTGCAAGTACTGGTGAAAGTTTTTCATGAGCAAAAGCTTCTTCTATTTCAACTGATTCAACCTCACCTATTAAAACTTTAGCATCAACTGGAACTTCAAAACCTGCTAATGTTGCTATTGTGCAAGCTGTTTGACCAACGATTTTAGAGTTTAATCCCCCATTTACTAAAATTACATTTCTTAATTTTTCTGTTTCTTCTTTATTTAATAAGTAAGCACCACGCTCTTTAAATTCTTTTTTAACTTCATTATATATATTTTCCAATACTATAACTGATTGTTCAGAAGCACATATCATACCATTATCGAATGTCTTAGATACAAGAATTGAATTTACAGCAGTTTTTATATCTGCGCTGTCATCAATTATTGCTGGTGTATTACCTGCACCGACTCCAATAGCTGGTTTTCCAGATGAATATGCTGATTTAACCATTCCAGGACCTCCTGTAGCAAGAGTTAAGTCAACTTCCTTCATAACAGTCGTAGTTAATTCCAAAGATGGCTCATCAATCCATCCGATTATACCTTCAGGAGCTCCAGCCAGAACAGCAGCTTCAAGAACTACCTTTGCTGCCTCTATAGTAGAATTTTTTGCTCTTGGATGTGGAGAAAATATTATTCCATTTCTAGTTTTTAGAGCTAAAAGTGATTTAAATATAGCAGTAGAAGTTGGATTAGTTGTAGGTATAACTGCTGCAACAACTCCTATTGGCTCAGCTATTTTAGTCATACCAAAGGCTTCATCTCTCTCTATAACACCACAAGTTTTAGTTTCTTTATATGCATTGTATATATATTCTGATGCATAGTGATTCTTTATAACTTTATCCTCAGCAATTCCCATACCAGTTTCTTTTTGTGCCATTATAGCTAGAGGAACTCTTTGCTTATTAGCTGCTAAAGATGCTGCTAAAAAAATCTTATCTACTTGCTCTTGAGTGTATGTAGCAAAGATTCTTTGAGCTTCTCTAATTTTTGCTAATTTTTTAACTAAATTTTCAACATTATTTACAACGCATGCATTATCTGCCATAGCTTCTTCTCCCCTTTTATTTTCTATTATAATCTGTTCTTTATTAGCCATTTCAATGCCCTCCTAGAATAGTATAATCTTCTTTTTCTGTTAATTTATTAACAGTATAGCATGTTATCTTCGCATTTTCAAGTTATTTTTTTAACATTTTATTTTTTGTTTAGTATTATATTATTTATATTAATAATAATATGCTTTACAAATATCTAGATTAACTATATATTACTTTATTTTTTATATAAATTGTGAATAAATTCATCTCAATACTTAAGGATAACGTTATTATTTTAACACTTGTATTTTCATTTTTTAATGAAAAAATTAAAAGATTTTTTTCAAGTATAGTATTGTATAAAAGTTATAAAGAAAAAAATACATTAAGAAGAAAATAAAGACTTAAAGAGTAAATTAAATACTCTGAGATATGCAAACAGTTATAATATGTATTATAATTAGAGATATACACACTGATAATTTTTATATACTGTGAAATAAAATATACTTAATATATTACAAGTTAAAGTCCAGCAAATAAGATTGCTGGACTTTGTTAATATTACTAAATATACATGTATATCAGATTACATCATTAATCTATTGATGTGGACTTTTTATAACAGGTTGTAACTGTTTATTATCAAGAGCAAGCTCTATTGTTGGAATTATTAACTCTGTATGTGCAATCATAGAATTAGGCTTTGCATTACAATTATCTTGACCAAAAGGTACAAAATATATGTTTTTAGAGTTAAGAAGAGTTCCAATGTTTTTGAAATTAAAACTTAGAGCATCATTAGTTGATATTGATACTACAAGTGGTTTATCATTGCGAAGATGACCTTTTGCTGCCATCAATACTGGAGAGTCTGTAATGCCATTTGCTAGCTTAGCAGCAGTATTTCCAGTACAAGGGGCTATTATTATAATATCAGCAATTCCTTTAGGTCCAAATGGTTCTGCTTCTTCAATTGTAACAATAGGTTTATTTCCTGTCAGTTCATATGCTTTTTTCATAAATTCCTCAGAATTTCCAAATCTACAATCTATATTTTGTGATACATCTGAAAATATAGTGTGTACATTTGCTCCTGCTTTTACCAAATTCTCTAACTCTATAAATATTTTATCATAAGTACAAAACGAACCAGTAAATCCTACTCCAATTGTAAGTCCTTCAAGTCTCATCTCTAATCCCTTCTTTCATTTATAATATTTTCTATAGCGTTAACAAGAATTTCACCAGATGTCTTTGGTGAGTATTTACCAGGAAGCCCAAGACAAAGATTTGCATTAATACCTAAATTTTGTGTAACAGAATAATCTAATCCACCAGGAGAAGAAGCTATATCTATAATAGTTACTTCTCTTGATACTTTTTCTAATTTTTCTTTTGTTAAAATACATTCTGGTATGGTATTAAAAATATAATCAAACTTTAAAAGATTTTCATCAAGTTGATTTAAAGAAATACTAGAATACCCAAATGCATTAGCCGTACTCCTTGCATCATTATTTCTTGCTCCAACACATACATTTGCATCTAAAGCATATAATTTTTTAGCAAGTATTTGTGCACACCTTCCAAAGCCTAGTACTAGACAGTTACTTTGGTGCATATTGATTAGACTTCTTTTAATCGCTTCTGCTATAGCTCCTTCAGCTGTAGCAACTGCATTTAAAATAGCAACATCATTCATCTTCATAAAATCATAAACCTGAATAGAGTGTTGCTCACAAAATTTGTAAACTTTAGTTGGTATGTTTCCTCCAAATAGTATTTGATTAGGAGATAAGTTAATTAACAAGTTATCAATAGTAGCATCGAGACAACCATCAGTATTTTCAATACTAAATTGATTTTTTGTAAATGGAATTGGACATAAAATAATGGAACTTTTGGATAGTGCTTCAGCTAGTGAAGTTGCTTTTCCAGCGATTCCATTTATAATTTCATTTGCTATTCCATATATAACTACAGAATATCCTTTATTAATTAGTTTTTTTACCATGTACACTTGTCGCAGGTCTCCGCCTATAACAGTTATATCGTATTGATTTGACATATTGTAAGCCTCCTTTACTATATACAATATGTTTTTATCAATATATTGGTTCACTAAAATTATTAAATATTATACTTCTAACATTTCTAATAGTGCCAATCTATCTATCTTTTCAGAAGATGTATATGGTAATGAATCTAAAAAAATAATTTTTCTTGGAATTTCATTTCTAATTAAATAATTTCTAATCTTAATCAATAAATCCTTTTTTGTAATCTTACCTATGGTTGTTACAAATAATGCAATTTGACTTCCCCTTATAGTATCTAAATAAGGTAATGCAACTGCATCTTCAACTTGAGGAATTCTTTTTACTATATTTTCAAGTTTGATAGAACTGACTTTAAATCCACCAATGTTTACAACATCATCACTTCTTCCTTCAAATATCAAATATCCATCATCATCAAAATATCCAATGTCATTGACAGAATAAGGCTCTGATGCATTATATACTGCATATTTGGTATTTACAAAAATTATTCCATCCTTAATATATACATCTATTTTTGGAAATGGTTTACCTACACTTAGTGGTTTCTCAATCAATTCATCATAACACAAATATGTAATGTAGTTTAATTCACTTGCTCCATAATATAAAATGATTTCAGAATCTGGCATATATTTTTTTATTTTTATTGCTGTATCCTCAAACAACAATTGAGAACCTGTAAAAACACTTCTAACTTTAACTATTATCTCACTTAAATATTTAACCAGTAACTGAAGCTTTGTAGGTATAAGATATATATTAGTTATATTATATTGTTTTATTACATTTATCCATGTTTTACAATTTAAACCTGAATTTATTACAACACTACCACCTTCATATAGTGCTGACATTATAGAATTTAGATTTCCTGTAAAACTAAGTGTTCCATTGATAAATAAAATAGAGTCCTCAGAAATATGGAAAATTTCATTTTGTATAGGAAAAAATCCAGCCCAGCTTTCATATGTTCTATATAATACTTTTGGTACATTTGTAGAGCCTGAAGATAAAGCTCCCATACAAATCTCTTTATCTAAATAGTTTAAAATATTATTATATTGATATACATTTATACTATAATGTTCTGTAGAAGAATTAGCTACCTTTAATATTCTATTGCAACTACCATTAGATAAATAATTTATATCTATATTCTCATCTGATATAACAATTGAAATATTATTCTTTATTAAAATATCACTTAATACTATTTTAGAAAGATTATAATGACAAATGATAGGAACATTATTTGAATAGTTAACACCTAAAAAACTTACTAATTGGAACTTTATATTTTTAGAATAAATTAAAACAGGAATATTTTCACCTATAGAAATCTGTCTCCCAATCTCCTCACTATCTCTTAATATATTGTCATAAGTATACTTTTCTCCATCTATAATCAAAAAATCTTTATCTTTATAGTTGTTTCTTTTTACTTTTAAAAGTTCATAGTAATTCATAATCTACACCCTTTCAATCAATAAAGCAGAACCCAATCCTCCAGCAGCTGCTATAGAGCAAATTCCATACTTCCCATTAGTCTTTTCAAGTGCTTTTAAAAGATGTAACGCAATAATTGCACCAGAAGCACCATATGGATGACCATATGCTAAAGCCCCTCCAAATATATTATATCTATCAATTAATTCTGGATATTTTCTTTGAAATAAAACATCTATAACTGCAAATGCTTCATTAAATTCAATAGCAGATATGTCCATATAGTTAAGCTTTTCTATATCCAAAAGCCTCTCCATAGCTTTTATAGCAGATGTTGGACTTAATTGTGGCTCTGTTCCTATTGTACAAGAATTGATAACTTTAGCCTTTGGATTCTTTTTTGTATTCTCTAAATATTTTTTAGAACACAGAATAAGAAATGAAGCCCCATCATTAATAAGACATGCATTTGCTGCATTTGTAATACTTCCCTTTCCTAAAATTGAAGGTATCCTATCTAATAATCTTTGGCTCATTTTATCACGTATACCTTCATCATATGTATTGCTATCTATAGGAAATATAATATCTTCAAGAAATTTTTCTTCTCTTGTGTTTTTTGCTCTTCTATGACTTTCTTTCACCCAATAATCTAATTCTGCTTTCTCAATTTTATATAACTTTGCCACTCTTTCTGCACCTTCAAGCATACTATTCTCACTATTATTATCTGGAGAAAATTGAGCAACTGCATAGCTTGGATTATTAATATTATATCTCCTATCGTTTTTATGATATGTACGCATTGGTTGTAGAGAACTACTCTCAAAACCTCCTGCAATAATTAAATCGCATTGCCCAGATTTAATCTTTGAAAATGCTATATCTAAGCTCATCATAGCAGAAGCACATTGCATATCTACAGTAAAAGCAGGAACTTCACTTTCTATTCCCGCTGTTAAAGTCATTAATCTTGTGATATTTCCTCCTGTACCAACTGCATTTCCACATATAATCTCATCAATCTTATCAATCTCATACTTTTCAATTAGGTGTTTTAAAACCTTTGCTCCTAGTAATTCTGGTTGAACACATTGAAAAATTCCATTTTTTAGACCAATATGACTTCTTAATCCTCCTAGTATAAAAACATCTTCCATACATTATATCCTCTCTTCATCATAGATTTCTTTTTAGTACGTTATTTAATTTAACACCTAAAAAAGATGCAATAATTGCTTTTATTGTATCTCCAATTAAAAATGGTACAACAGCTGCAAAAAGTGCTGCTTCTACCGTCATTTGATTAAAGTAACACATAAATACTGTTCCCATAAAATATATAATAGGCATACCAACAAAAATTGTTATTGGTATATATCTCTTAATATCATTATTTTTACCTTTTAATAAGCTAATAATTAGTGCTGCAAATAAAAATCCAAAATAAAAACCACCTGTTGGACTTAGTAATTTACCAATTCCAGATGCTCCTCCTCCAAATACAGGTATTCCAATTAAACCTATCATTATGTATACACCAACTGTACTAAATGCTTGTCTTGGTGTTAATATTAAAGCTATTAGATTTATCATTATTGTTTGTGCTGTTACTCCTGCTGGTGTAAATGGTAATGGTATATATATGTATGATGATATACATAATAATGCTACACATATTGACATTTTAGTTAAATCTTGAATATTTACTCTATTATTTTTCATTTTCATAATTCCCTTCATATGTCTTATTCAATTTAGTTTATATGTACATATACAAATCTTCTATTAAAGCTTTGTTTTAGTATAAAAGAAAGCTGTTTTTTTGTCAACCTAAAATATTGTATAGGTTTACATTCAACTTATAAGTAAACTTGCTTCTAATCCTTTATGTTTTAATGGTTATTTATAAAATTTTACTTATAAACAAATCTATTTGCCCTATACTTGTAAATTATAATATGATATATTTTATATGAGATTTTATTTCATATAATAAATTAACAAGGAAGTGACAATATGAAAACTAATGAAAATCAATTAAACAACATAGATAAAGAACTAGATGAACTTAGTAAAAAAGTTTATCTAGAATCCCCAGATTTTTGGATAAGTATTTCTGATAAGATAGTAGATAAAGTTTTTGATGAAATGTTATTATTTTTTGCAGTAAAATATGATTATTACAATATACTATCTTTTGCAATTGAAAACAATTATATAGATTTAAATATGCCATCAAAAAATAAAGACTATCCAGATATAATGAGTCATTTTTTATACACAGCAAAACAAAATAAAGATAAAAAGATTTACAATTACCTTTTAAACTTAAATAAAAAATATACCATAGGTGAAAACTCCTCTTTAGATGATTCAAATCGCAATACTGAAAAGGACACTTTTGAAAAAAAAGATGTATATATTCCAAAATATATGTGTCCAAATTGTAATACAAATATTTTTGATACAGGCTATAGAGTGTCAAATGATATAACATATAAATTTTCTTTTCAAGATGCTGAACCGATTGAAGTATCTAATGAGATTTCTTCTATTAAATGTTGTAATTGTGATAAATTAATAGAGAATGTAACTACTGACAAATTGTATAGTATTTGTAAAATTCAAAACTGTGATAATTGTGGCTCTAGCTTAACTAAAGTAGGAATTATTGCAAAGAAAAAAATGGAGTTTAATGAGAATACTGAAGAATTTGGGTATGTTTCAACGTCTTATTGTTGTAGCAATTGTGGTTCTGAAATAGATTCTTCTCAACGAGAATATTTTAAGCTTTAATATTTTATATTTTAAAAATAATTTCAAATAAGAATACTATGTTATTAAATATTATTATAGAAATTTTTGTGGACATATTTGGAGATATAATTTAAATGCTTTTTGCATAGACACTTTAATAGTAATTAAAATTGCTATGAAATTAGATATTATTAAACTAATTTCATAGCAATTTTTAGTAATATAATTTTTATTAATTTTGGACAAATTTTATTTTCTATCTCTTTAATGTACCGACCATAACTCTTAAATCAATTGTTATATTAGATATCCCTGACTCTATCAACCTTAAAATCTCTTCTTCATCTGATGTTGATGTTAAAGGAGTCATTTTAACTAAGTTCATTAAATTTAATATATTGATATCAGTTTTATAATTGATTCTATTTTCATAAATTACATCAAGGTGTTTTTTAAATCCAGCTACAATGTTTTTATTATTATAATCATTATTCTTTATATTTCCCTGTATACTTTTCCTTATTTCTTTTAAATAATTTGATTATTGGACAATCTTTACTATTATTCCATCATCATTTAAAGCCCTTGTAAATTCCTTATAATTTGCAGGAGAAATTATATTTAATATTTTTATCTTCATATAATTTATTTAAGAAATATCCTTCTCCACATCCAGCATCTAAAATGTGGTTATGCATTACATACTTTGTTTCTTCTATTAAATTATCATATACTTTAGAATTATATATTTCATGTCTTGATTCAAATAATTCTTTATCATAAATAGTTTTAGTATTACTATTCAATTTAAACAGCACGAAATTATGGCTACTTATATAAGGTATATTTTTCTATCTTATATAAGATTATGTTATAGGTTTTTGTAAAATAGCCACAACTTGTGCGCTATCCTCTTATTCTAAAATAATACATAAATGCTCTTTTATTCATTATTTTATCCTCCCATAGTTATATATTTTGTAATATTGATTAAATTACAAGCATATATAATTCATGATTTTAAAGTTTACTATTATAAAAATACATCTATTCGAGTAATAAATTCTTTTATTACTATTCTAATGTGAATATACTAAAGTTGTTTACTATATTCCATTATATATTCTTTAAATCCTGAATCTTCATTTATTTGTTCTTTTACTATATTAAAACCTTTTTTGATATAAAATACAACTGCCTTTTTATTATCTTTATATACTGCTAAACTTAGATTTTTATATTCTTTAAGTGCATAGTCTAAAAGTTTACTTCCTATTCCTAAGTTTTGATAATTTGTACTTATAAACAATGCTCCTATAAATTCATTGTCTATAATACTTATAAATCCTTTTATTTCTTCTTCGTCATCATATACAAAAGTTTCAGATATAGGCATATATTCGTTTTTGACAGTATTGTAGTTATTTTTCCAATAATCTTTATTTATAAAATCATGTGCTTTGATTGTACTTTCTTCCCATATTTCCATTATTTTTTCTATATCTTTGTTATTTGATTTTCTTATCATAAATTTTATTTCACCTCATTTTTTTATTGCTTTCTTATTATTATTTATAGAATACGTATGTTTTATTTAGATATTATTTAGTTAATATAAAACCTAATAGCTTCGAAACTTCTTCTACTTTCCAATCCACTTTACATACAACTTAGTTAATATAAAACTACTATCATGATTAAAAGACATAAATCGTACACAAATCTCTCTCAACTACTATATTAACACTAGACCGTGAACTATACCTGTCTTAATATAAAACTAATTAAAAAAATTAGTAAAGTTTTCTCAATTTTTCAATTTCAGATAAGATATCATTCTTCAGTCTCTCAGGTTCTATGACTTCAACATAAGCTCCCATACTTAAAATCCAGCTTTTTATTTCCTCATAACCTCTCATTTTAGCTTTAAACAATATAGATTCTTCATCAACATCACTAATTTGTTGATTATTAACCCATACCTTTTCCCTTATAATTGTTGCAAATGGTTGCTTAATTTTTATAGCTATATTAATTTCTTCTCCTTTGTAAATATCTATACTATTCTTACTATATTCGTTCCAATTGAAATTTCTATCTACAATATATTTTTCGTCTAAAACAATATAATCTTTAATTCTACATAATTTAAAATCTATAAACTTAAGTCTTTTTTCACAAAAAGCTACCATATAAGTATCTGATTTATAGTTAAACAAACCATATGGATGTACAACTCTTTCACTATTTCCAGAATTCAAAGAATAATATTTTATCTTAATTTTACGTTTTGTTGTATATGCTCTAGTTATTTCATTGCATTTCTTTTTTTCAAATCCATAATCACAATTACATTTTGCTTGTATTGTGAAATAATCCATATATGTATCGCTTTTTTCCCCTGTATTTAATACTGCTTTTATTTTGTCTACAATATTATTAAATTCATTTTTATAAATATCATTATTATACTTTAGTTGTGAATTTATCATATCTAGAATTGAAACTTCATTATCTAATAATCTAATGTATGAAAGGCTATTACATTTATCTATTTCATAACCACCATAAATTCCAGGTGTTGAGTTTACAAATATGCCTGCTTGTTCCAAATATTCTTTGTAACTTTTTATTTGCCTTTCACTTACTTCCAACTCTTCTGCTAACTCTTTGCATTTCATTTTACCTCTACTTTGAATTAATATCATCATTCTCAATGCATTAGCTAATTTACTAATAAATAACACCCCCTAATAACATTAATTAATATTTTATATTATTTATTTCTACAGATATGTGCATATAACCTCTTTATACTTTATATAAGTAGAATATTTTTATAATTTTGACATTTATTATGTCATATTCGTATAGAATCTTAATAATTAATACAATAAAAAATATTACTGAAAAAATAAACATTTATAATTTCAGTAATATTAATTAATTTTAAACCTTTTTGTTATTAGTTAATTATATCCATTAAAAATTGACTAAATTTAATCTTATCTCTTTTAAATAACTATTTCTTACAAGTAAGAAATACACTATTTGAACTATAAACAAGCTTCCCATTACTAAAATCGCAGATGACGCAACCTCTATATCAAATGAATTTTTCAGTGCAGTAAGTGCAAATATCGAATGTATAACAGCTACTACATAAGGTAACAAAAACACAATCCCAATCTCAATGGTTGAAGCTCTCTTAATCTCCTTATATGTCATCCCCAATTTATTTAACTGTTCATACTTTTTCTTGTCAACTTGACAATCCATATAAAACTTATTATATAAGAAACTGCTTGTAGTAACAAAGAAAATTAAACCTATAAATATTGCTAAAAACATAAATGTAGAATATGTTAGTTTACCAGTTTCTATCATTAATTCTTTGGAGAAAAACAAATATGGTTGCATTCCAGACTCATTATCAAATTTATCTTCGAATTGTTTACATACATCTATAGTTTCACTTGAACCTTTTACCTCAAATGCTGAGAATCTATCTACTATAAATTTTGATTTTATACTATCATAAAAATTATCCTTTACCACATACATATTTTTATAATATGCTGGCATAACACATTCTTCTACCTGTTTTGCCACTCTTAAGCTTATATTCCCTATAATGACATTTTCTTTTACCTTTTTATTACCAGGTAGTCCTGATGAAAATAATGATATACATTCATTATCTTCAAAATTTATAGGCTTAACCCCTATACTCTTCGTAATTTCTAAGTACTTGGATTCTTTAATTATTCTTACATTAAAATCACTTTTCTTAGGAAATACAGTTTTAAACTCACCATTAACTCTTTCATAATCTATACCTTCTTTTTTTAACTTACTTTCTATAAAACTCATTCTTTCCTTATCTTTCTTTTTACTATCAGGTTTATTAGTGTCATTATGCAGAGTCATTGTTGAATAATATATTGTGTTAGGGTATATTAAATTAATTTGACGTTTTACATCTTTCCAAAATGAGTAAACTGTACCTATAGCAGTGAATGCCACTGCAGAAGTTATAGTTATCAAAAAGAATATCCTAGCATTATCCTTTACCTTATAAATTAAATTTGAAATCCAAAGCATATTTGTATTTCTTCTATAAAAACTTTTCTTCATCTTCAATTTTTTTATAAAGTACACACTAAATTGAGAAAAGAATAAATAAGTTGCTACTATAGTAAGAGATGTAACTGGAACTAATCGTAAATAAGTTGTATACTGGTCAGTTGATGTAACAGCACTATAATATGCTATTACAAACAGGCAAATACTTAATATAGCAAGTATTAGTGATGTTTTAGGCTCTGGTTTTGGAGTTTTTGTACCTTTAAGTAACCTCAATACTTGATTTTCTTTAATTATAAAAGAAGTAAATATAGATGTTAATATAGCTAAAACCATAAAATAAATTAAAGTGGAAAACATTGCATTTAATGGTATATAAAAGTTTAGAGGTGATAATTCTAAAAAGGTAGACATAACTACTAAAAATACCTTTGAAAAAATTAAACCTACTATTATTCCAATTAAAGAAGATACTATATTTATTACTATATTTTCTATAAGAACCAATTTCATTACTTGTCGTTTTGATATACCTGTAATATAGAGTATTCCAAACTCTTTATATCTACTTTTAAGAAAAACACTCACTGAATAAAATACAAAGAAGAATAAAAACAAATATGCAATTATTTTACTCATCTTAAGCCCTTCTTTTAAATAGTCAGGAAATTGAGATATATCTAAATCTGGATGACCTGTAAACATAATAAAAGAAAAAAGTAGTGACGAGGATATAACAATACTTGTTAAATATCCTAGATATGCTTTAATATTTCTTGAAATATTATTAATGGCAAATTGTTTTATGTTCATTAATTATCTCCTCCCAATAATGTAAGCACATCCATTACTTCTTGATAAAATTGTTCTCTACTATTTTCCTTATATATTTCATTGTATATAGCTCCATCCTTTATAAATAAAATACGATTACAATAGCTTGCTGCTAATGGGTCATGAGTTACCATCATAGTAGTGACTTTATTGTCTTTATTTATCTTTTGAAATAGTTCCATTACAGTCTTTGATGACTTTGAATCTAAATTACCTGTTGGCTCATCTGCCAAAAGTATTGATGGTTTATTGATTAAGGCCCTAGCAATAGCAGTTCTCTGAGCTTGACCGCCAGACACTTCAAAAGTTCTTTTATTTAATAAGTCTTCTATACCTAAAATTTTAGATACTTCATTTAGCTTTTCATCTTGCTCTTTTACACTTACCTTATCCAATGTCAATGGCAATACTATATTTTCGCCAATAGTTAAAGTATCCAATAGATTAAAATCTTGAAATACAAACCCCAACTCTCTTCGTCTAAATAATGCAAGTTCTTCACCTTTTAGTGATAATGGATTTTTACCTTTTAATTCTATTTTTCCTGTAGTTGGCTTATCTATAGTAGAAATCATATTTAAAAGAGTGGTCTTTCCACTTCCAGATGGTCCCATAATTCCTACAAATTCTCCATCATCTATACTAAAACTTATATTGTTTAATGCATTAAAAATCATTTTTTTACCATATACCTTGCTCAAATTACTCACAATTAAAGTTTTCATTATTTATAGCTCCTTTATAAGTTATAAAATGACATGCAGTATATATTAAATACTACTCATATTAATTAAAGAAATTTTATATAAATACTGAATTTATTTTAGTTTATATACTAATTATGTTAGTAAAAGCTAATACAGCAAGTACTATACCTGCCACTATTCTATATACAGCAAATACTCTCATTGGTTTTTTCTTTAAAAAATTTACGAACTTTTCCATAACTACTATAGACACAAGAAAAGCTACTATAAACCCAACAATTAAAGCAATCCATAAAGTTGGTGTCATTATTGAATAATCAAATTCAAATAAATCTAGTCCTGAAGAAGCTACCATTGCTGGTATAGCTAAGAAAAAAGAAAATTCCGCTGCTGTAGGAGAATTAAGCCCTGCTATCCATCCACCCATAATAGTGGATGCACTTCTTGACATTCCCGGCCACGCAGATAAAACTTGTAATACACCAATCTTCAAAGCTTGTACTGGAGTAATTTTATCTATATTATCTGTTGAGTGCTTCTTTTTTCTGAATAGAGTTTCTACAACTAATAATAAAATTCCTCCAACTATAAACCCTACAATTACAGATTGTAAATTAAACAATGCTTTTATGTTATCATAAAATATAACTCCCACAATTCCAAATGGTATGCAACCTACAATAACATTTATTCCAAACTTAAATCCAATTTTTCCTTCCTTTCCTCCAGTAAATATAAATTTAAAAAACTCTATAACACTATTCTTTATTTTTTTCCAATAAAGTACTACTACTGCTAGGATAGCTCCAAGTTGTATTACAACTTCAAACATTTCAGCAAATTGACCTTTAAAATCTATCAAACTTCCCACCAAAATCATATGACCTGTAGATGATACTGGAATAAATTCTGTAAGTCCCTCCACTATAGCTATTATTATTGATTTTAATATAAAAATGATATCCAAACTCATTGATAAACACCCTTTCCCTACTATATAATCTTCTTAAAATTTCTTTTCTTATGTCATTTCTTATACTAATTTTAATTGACATTAGAAAGTTTCACTATCTACAAACATTACACAAACATTACATCTATGTAATGTTTGCAAAAAATAAACTATTTTAAAATTAGATTGTATAATTATAAATCTCATTAAAATATATGGACATATTAATTTTAACAAGATATTTAAATTATAAATACAATATTAATCCATCTTAAAATAGCCTCTTATTAGTTTATATTATCTTTACTGAATATTATTGAAACTTCAGTTCCTTTCCCAACTTCTGATTTTATATTGACCCTATGACCTAAGTTGTCACATACTTTTTTTACTAAATAGAGCCCCATACCTGTGGATTCTCCAAATTTACGTCCATTTTCTCCTGTAAAAAATGGGTCAAATACTCTTTTTATATCTTTAGATACAATTCCAACACCTTTGTCTATTATACTTAAAATTATAGACTTATTATTTTCTTCAGATTTTATAATTAAATCTTTACTGTAATCTTTGGAATATTTAACTCCATTTGTAATTAACTGATTTATTATAAATTTCATCCATTTTATATCTGTATAAATATAAATAGATTTATCTATATGTATTTTAGGAATTATACCATTCTTTATGAATAATCTCTTTTCCTCATTTATAGTATCTACTATGATATCATTCAAATTAGCTTTTTCAACCACAAAATCTTTCTGAAATTCATCCACTCTTGCGAAATACATGGCCATGTTTAAGCCTTTATTAAGTCTATCTATCTCTTTTTTTATATTTTCAGTAACTTCTTCACCTTCATATTCCTGAAGTTGAAGACTTATAACTGATATTGGAGTTTTCATTTGATGAATCCATTGGTTGATAAAAGTTAAGTGTTCACTATGTATTTTTTTATGTTCTTGAATCATTGATTGATATAATCTATGTTGTTGTTTTAAAATAACTGATATGTTTTCTCCGAAAAAAGAGTTCCCTAAATATAAAAAGGATTCATCTAAGGAGTTTATACCTTTTGTAAATATAGTATATACTTCTCTGTTTTTATAATATTTATATACCAAAAAACATAATAATATAAAAGTACTAAACAATAAGATATACAAAGCTTCTTCTACATTAATAAATTTCATAAGACTACAATAAATAATTGTCATAGATATTCCTAAATAATATATAAAAATATAGCCTTTACAATCTTTAAATAATAATTTCATATTTTCTCCTTACCAATTTTTATTTAATTTATATCCTACTCCTCGTACAGTTTGAACAGCATCATTTATACCTAACTCCTCAAATCTTTTTCTTATTCTGCTAACATTTACATTTAGAGTATTTTCCTCTACAAACTCAATATCATCCCATATCTTTTCTAATAGATAATCTCTACTTACTACTTTAGGGTATTTTTTTATAAGACACTCAAGTAATATTCCTTCTTTTTTGGTGATAACCAAAGTCTTATCCTCTAACTCTATCTCTAATCTTTCTGGATAAAATTTTAGTCCATCTAGTTCTAATATTCTCTCATCTATTTTAGGCGAATATTCACCATATACCCTTCTTATCTGACTTTTTATCTTTGCCATTACTACATCATAATAAAAAGGCTTTGTTATATAGTCATCTGCTCCACTTTCTAAAGCTCTAATCTGGTCTAAATTACTATCTCTAGCTGATACAAAAATTATAGGAATGTTTGACTGTTGTCTAATACATCTACACCAATAGAATCCATCAAATTTTGGTAAATTTACATCTAAAAGCACTAAGTCTGGCTTGAAATTTGCAAATGTAGTAATTATATTATCAAAGTTTTCTTCAACCATTACTTCAAATCCATATTTCTCTATATAATCTTTAAGTAATGTACTTATTGATATATCATCTTCTACAATATATATTTTATGACTCATATAATTCCTCCATATTTTAGTTTTCTTATTTACCATATATTCATATAACTTTCACATATGGCTTTATGTATAGTATAGATACCTACTCAGATATCTATCAATTTATTAAATTTCAAAATACAGTATATTAATATTTATTAACAATTATTGGTAATATTTATACTTATAATTTTCTAATTTTTTGTTTGATATACACTTATTTACATAATATTATATATTATATTTATACCTGTATACTATCTATATTAAGCATGATATCTTTGTATCTATATATAATAAAATATTATTGTTAACTTTATTAATATAATTGTATTATAAAATACCTTATATAAAATACTATAAAAATATCTTCTTCTATCTGTAAATAAATATATTATATATTTAAAAACACTCTAATAATTTAAAATTAAAACATATCTCTTCGCTATATAAACATACCATTAGCATATATTTTTATCAATAGAATAGAAAAAGTTACCTTAAATAAGGTAACTTAAACTTTTAACACTATTATCACTACTACTTAGCATTATATATTAATTCTTTTATGTTTACTTTTTTCTCTTGTAATCCATTTTTTATTAAGAAGTCTTGTGTCTCCTCAAGAGAAGATATATCTTTGTCTGTTATATCTAAACTAAAATCATACCAAGCATATAATTCTTTAGTTTCTTCAACGCTTAAATCAACTTCTTTTGCTACCTTTTCCATAGCTTCATCAAAGTTATTATCTACATATTCTAAAGTTTCTTTTTCAACTTTCATAAATCTTTCAACTACCTCTGGATGTTTTTCAGCAAAATCCGTACTAACAGCAGTTACTATTATGCCATCTACTAAACCTTCACCATTTGCTACAAGTTTACTTCCAGACTTCATGGCTTTAAGAGCTGCTGGTCCAGCAATCAATGCAGCATCAACACTACCATCAGAAAGAGCTGCTGATGCTTCTGGAATACCCATGTTAACAAACTCTACACCATCCATACTTAATCCTTCTTTATCAAGTGCTGCAATTAATACTTGATGTAATATAGTCCCTTTTGGTCCTGCTACTTTCTTACCTTCTAAATCTGCTGCTGATTTTATTGAATCATTATTTGTTAAAATCATAAATCCTTTTGGTGACCTACTATAAGTGTTTAGTATCTTTAATTCCACTCCATTAGATGCAGCTATCAAAGCTGATGTACCACCTAATGCGTGTAAAAAGTCTATTTCTCCAGCAGCTAAAGCCTGTGTTTGCTCTGGTCCTGTAGTAATTTCATGAAAATTAACTTTTATATTATCCTTTTTAAATTCTTTCCCAAATAAATCATCCTGTTTTTGAATTATAGAAGGTACATTTAGTGGTGATTTTACATAAGTTAAATTTATTTCTGAAAGATTTTCACTATCATTCTTTTTTGCACATCCAGCTAAAGATGCTGTCGCAAGTGTCAATATTGTTATACCTATCAATAGTTTTTTTAATTTCATATTTTTACTCCTTAAAATATTATTAATTTCTTTAAATGCCTTTATTTGATTTCATTGTCATTAAAATATCTTTTTTTAATTTAATATAGTAATTTGAAGTTAAATCTCTATTATAATCATCCTCTATATTAAATTCTTCTATTTTTCTTTCATTTGTAAAAACAACTATTTTCTTGCCTATCTTTAATGCTTCATCAATATCATGAGTTACAAATATTACACCTTTATTGGTTGACTTATGTATTCTTACAACTTCATTTTGCATATCAATCCTTGTAAAATAATCTAGTGCTGAAAAAGGCTCGTCCATAAACAACATATCTGGATTAAAAGAAAGTGCTCTAGCTATACTTACTCTCTGTGCCATACCTCCTGAAAGCTCATTTGGATAAGAATTTTTAAACTTCTGTAAGTTCATCATTTTAAGATATTTTTCTATATCAATACTGTCTTGCTTATTTGATTCACTTACTTTGTTCTTCTCATTTAAATAAATATTATTATCATGCCTATCTTTATTAATGGTACTTTTTGAGTGATTTAATTTATTGAATATTTTATTTAAAAGATTACTTTTTTGTTGATTGTGAAAAGCTATGTTTTCGCTCACATTTAGCCAAGGCATCAATCTACTTTCTTGAAATACAAAACCAACATTAGGTTTATACTCTTTATTATCTTTTACAAACCTAATATCACCACTATTTATATCTTCAAGTGATGCAATTGCCCTAAGTAAAGTAGTCTTCCCACATCCACTTTCACCTAAAATTACAGTTATATGACTTCTGTCTATATCTAAAGAAATATCACTAAGCACTACATGTTCTTCATTATCAACTTTATAACTTTTAGATAGATTTCTGATTATATACCCAGAATTACATACTGTATTACTCATATGCTTCCACCATCTTTCCCTTACTTACCTTTTTTACAATAATTGAAAATATATAGTCTGTAATTATTCCTAGAAGTCCAATTACAATTATTCCTACAATAACAACATCTGTCCTAGACATTTCTTTTCCATCAGATATTAAGTATCCAAGACCAGATGAAGCAGCTACAAGCTCAGCTCCTATAATTGCTCTAAAACTATATCCAAGTGCTAACTTTAGACCAATAGCAATATCGAGAATTGCATTAGGAATAATTATTCTAAATATTATCTGAAGCTTTGACAATTCAAATACTCTACCTACTTCAATTAACTTTGAATCACAATTTCTAATCCCCTTTAATGTACTTGTAAAGATTGGGAAAAAAGATGCCAAAATTATAATTATTATTTTTGATTCTTCACCTATACCAAACCACAATATAAGCATTGGTATTAAAGCAAGTGGTGGTGTATTTCTCAAAAAATTTATTAATGATTTAAAGTACTCATAAACTTTACCATAAATTCCAAAGAATATACCTAAAGGAACACCTATAATTGTACTTATTACAAACCCTATCAAAACTCTTTTCATACTTGCATATACATTAACAAATATTGAACCATCATTTATCATATTTAAAAATGTACTATACACTTTTTCAGGTGGTGGTAATATATATTCACTCCAAATACCAAGATAATTTGTAATTTTCCACAATACAAGAATTATAAAAAATATCAAAACACTTTTTATTAACCTTAAAAGTTTATCATTAATTTTATTGCCCATTTACAAACCATCTCCATTATTACATCCATCTTTACAATAAAACATTTCTACTATATCATACTTATCCTCAGAGCCATTTTTAATTTCTTGTATTTTACTTAATATTTCATCTTCGCTTGACACTTCAAGAACTTTTTCAAAAGAATCCTTAAAATACCCTAATGGAATTGGAGATTCATCTATTTTTCCAAGTGATTTTATACCTTCTTTTTCAGCAAATTCCTTCCATGTATAAAATAGAGCATTATCTTTATCCTTAAATTTTTCACTAGCAAAATCTCTTAATTGTGTACATGGACAGGTTACTATTAACATATCCTCTTTACTCTTAATATATTTTTCGTATAAAACTCTACAAGTCCTTACTAATATTGGTTCTATCATAGGAACTTCAAAACCATCTATCAAATTATTTCTTTTTAAAAGATTTATGCTTTCTGGACATCTACAATCTAATATCGTGTTTTCAGTCTTTTTTGCATATTCTTTGTACTGATTCTTTACATATTCTAATTGTGCCTCACATTCAACCATTATGTACCCTTTTTTTATCAAAGTTTCTTTAATAGTATTAAACTTTTCCTCATACATTTTTTCTGCTACTGGATTTATTAGAAGATATTTATTCATAGCTCCTCCTATTATTTAATATTGAATATTATTCTCAACTATTAGTTTAAATGAGTACTTTATTTTTGTCAATATATTAATTTTTTCTTTAAAAAATAATGTTTATTTACAATTTTTCACTTTTTTACTTACAATATTAAAATAATACATTCAATTTATTTTAACAATAAGATATACATTTTACTATTAATCTACTTATAATGACAAATATATAATTAGTTTCGATAATTTGATGTCAATGTTACACATGTAAAAATATACATATTATACAAAAATCAAACTGGGTTTTACCAGTAAACTAAAAAAGTGAAGTCTAATTAATACTTCACTTTTTACAATAATTATAAATATTTTATTTTAATATCATCAACAATCTGTAAAATCTTATCTCTAACATCTATGGGTTCTAATACTTCAATGTGATTTCCAAAAGAGAGCACATATCCATAAATCCAATCATTTTGAGGATACTGTACATTTACAATAAAATTTCCATCGTTATCGTATAATATATTATCAATATCAAATTCATCATAAACTCTATATGCTATATCTTTAGAAATTTTCAATTTTAAAATAATATTTTTATTCTTATCTTCTTTTATCTCTCCCACTTCAATTGGTATGCTTCGTATAAATGTCTGCTCACAAATACAGATATTCTTCATCCTTACGACCTTAAAAATTCTATAATCATTTTTTTGACGACAATAAGCTTTAATATACCATGACTTTTCTTTAAACCAAAGCATAAGTGGCTCTACACAACGTTTAGTTATCTTTCCATAAGTACTTATATACTCAAAAGTTATAATATTACAATCTAATATAGCTGATTTTATCTTTATAAATTTATCTTTTTCTACATTATTACTACACCAATGAGAAAAATCAACAGTTATCCAATTTAAATCTGATTTACAAAACAAGGCTCTAAGTTTTGCTAATGTAGAATTCATATCTGGATATTTAAGCATATTTAAACCCTCTAATGATGCTAGAATTTCTTTCTGCTCTTGCTCAGATAAAATAGATTTATCAAAAGTAAAATTATCTAAAATACCTATACCACCATTTCTACCTTTATCAGTATAAATTGGAATACCAGAAGATGACAATATTTCAATATCTCTACAAATAGTTCGCCTAGATACTTCAAAGTGTTCAGCTAACTCCTTTGCAGTTACTCTTTTCTTATCTAACAGGATATAAATAATTTCAAATAATCTATTACTTTTCATATAATCACCTCATTGCTTTATTATAGTATAAAAATAAAGCAATCTAATATCATAATATAATGCTTACATTTCCCTTTCTACTTCAAAACGCAAAACAGTTTTCAATGACTCAGGAGATACTTTTCTAGCATCACTTATATAAATTTCACGATGTATATAAGATTTTCTTAGAAGCTTATTTTTTTTACAAAATTCTCTCATAATGTCAAAGCTTTCTGGTTCATCATCATATGAGCCTATATGAAGCATTTGAACACATAGACCTTCATTAATAGACCCAAATCTAACTTTTTCAAGAAGATTATGTGGTTTCTTCTTTTTTAATATATCAATAGCTTTATTTAACAGGTCTTGTGTAACAAAATCTGGCTGACGTATCATTATAGTATAAATCAAATCTTCTTTAATAAGTATATCTGAGCATTTACTTTTTTCTCCCTTATCCCATATACCTTCTAAAGGAAAAACAGTATAATCAAAATACCCTTCTGGTACAATTCCCTTTTTGGGCATGGTTTTTATTGCATATGCCAAAGAGTAAAGTACTCCTATTGCTTCAGTAAATTCTTTAGTATTTGGGTCTCCACTCCCTTTTAACATGATAAATTTCTGCTCTGGTACTTCAACTATCACAGGATTCTTCTTAGGTAAATATAACTCTTTATCTTTTTTTCTCCATTCATATTTCATAAAAAATACCTCCGTATATACATTTTATACATTGATATTATCATGCTAAAGGTGACATCAGCGTGTCACATTTTATAAAATAAATTATATTCTAAAATCTTCATCTTCTAACTCTTCATAGACCCCTTTTTGATATCCATTACCTTTAGTTGAAAAGAAATCATGTGTTTTAGTTTCAGTACTAAGTCCATTTAACACAATTGGATTGATAGCATTTACATTATAGAGTCTTTCAAATCCTAAATTTTCTAAAGCTCTATTTGCATTGTATTTCAAAAAATCTACAACCTCTTCTTCAAGTCCACTATCTTTATATATTACATTTGTATACTCTATCTCATTTTCCATAAGACTAGCAAGTATAGAATACATCTTATCTTCTAATTTTTTCTTATCAGTATTATTAAATGAATTGTATATCTCTTGTGCAAGAAGCCCTATGTATTTACCATGTAAAGATTCATCTCTAAGAATAAGTGATATTATTTCTCCACTAGCCACCATTTTTCCTTGACCAGACAGATACAATGGATAAAAGAATCCTGAATAAAACAAGAAACTCTCCAAAAACACACTTGTAACCATTGATAAATATAAATTCTTTTGGTTTGTAGTATTTTCATATTGAGCTAGAACTAAATCAGCCTTTCGTTGTAATGTTGGCTCTGTTTCTATCCATTCAAATAAATCATCTATCTCGGAGTTAGAAAGCAAAGTCATAAATATGGAAGAATAACTTTTTGCATGTATTTCTTCCATAGTACCCATAAAAGATAAAACTGCTTTTCTTTGAAGATTATCTGTTAAACCCATCATTGATGGAATTCCATTATTCCCTTGCTTTGTATCCAATAATGTCAGTCCACCTAACACTTTTTTATATAAGTCTTTTTCATTATCATCTAATTCATTCCATACCTTAATATCTTTAGAGACAGATATTTCTTCAGGAAGCCAAAATTGTTTTACATTTTGTTCCCAAAAAGCCTGTGTGAATCCATCTTCTTCTTTATTCCAATTAACTGCATCATGTGTTTTATGTAATTTAAATGTCATATATTTCTCTCCCTATACTGAACATACTAGACACTCATGAGTATCTCTTGTCATCTTTGTTCTTGTGTAATATAAACTTTTAAGACCTTTTTTATATGCATATATGTAATGTCTAGCTATATCTCTAGTTGTCTTTTCATCTGTAACAAACAATGTTGTTGATATTCCTTGGTCAACATGTTGTTGAACTGTTGATACTAAATCTATAACTTTCCTCATATCCATTCTATATGCTGATTGATAATACAACATATTTTCATTAGTTAAAAATGGCATTGGATATATTGTAGTTGAATCTCCATATGTTCTTACTTCTACTGGCTCAGTAATTGGCATTATACTTGATGTTGCATTTTGGACATAACTAATGCTTTGAGTTGGGGCTACTGCCATTAAATATGCATTATATATACCTTTTTCTTTGACCTCATCCAATAATTTTGTCCAATCTTCTTTTGTTGGTATATAAATACCTTCAAATAATGCTTTTACCTTTTCTAGCTTAGGTAGATAAGATTGTTCATAGTATTTTGATAATACCTTGCTTTTTCTTCCCTTAGCATATTCTGATTTTTCAAACCCTTCAAAAGTTTGATTTTTTTCTATAGCTATTTTCATAGATGCTTTAATTGAATAATATCTAATCATTGCAAAAAATACATCAGAAAACTCTACAGCATCCTCTGAAGTATATAAAATATTTTCTCTTACTAAGTATCCATGCAAATTCATAGCTCCCAATCCTATAGAATGAGATTTGCTATTACTATTATTTACAGTTGGTACTGGCTTTATGTTTGTTTTGTCCGCTACAAATGTCAATGCTCTTATTGATGTCTCAACTGTGCTTTCTATAGTTTTATTGTCCATAACATTTGCTATATTTAAAGAACCAAGATTACAACTTATATCTTGACCCCATTTATTTTCTCCACCATAGCCTTCTATTTCTGAAGATGTTTGATACTGGAAGATTTCACAACACAAGTTAGACATTTTTACCATACCAACCTCTTTCAATGTATGTTCCCTATTGGCTGTATCTATATACACTACATATGGATATCCACTTTCTTGTTGCATTTGTGCTATTTTAGTCAACATTTGTCTAGGATTTATTTCTTTTTTTCTTATATCTTCATCATTAACTAATCTATCATACCACTCACTCATTTCTATCTCATCAAGGTAAACTCCATACTTTTTATACACAGTATGAGGATAAAATGCATAAGCTACTTCATTTTTTTCTGCTAACTCCATAAATTTATCAGGTATAATAGCTCCCAGCGATAATGTAGCAAGTCTTATTTTTTCATCAGCATTTATCTTTTTAGTATCCATCAATAATTCAAAATCAGGATGAAATACTGTGAGATAAACTGCACCAGAACCTTGTCTAGCTCCCATCTGATTAAAATAGCTGAATGATTGTTCCAACATTTTAGCTACTCCAACAACACCTCCAGCTGCACCTTCTATATCTTTAATAGATTCACCTGATGCTCTAAGCTTAGATAAGTTTAACGCAACTCCTCCACCTATTTTTGATAAATGATTTGATGAAGATATAGCATATGAAATACCTTCTGTGCTATCTTCTACAGATAGTAAAAAACATGATACCATTTCTCCTGCTCTCTTTCTTCCAGCATTTAAAAATGTAGGTGTAGCTGGTTGAAATTCTTGTTTTACTATTTTGTCTGCCAAGTTTAAAGCTAGACTCTCATCACCATTTCCTAATGTTAAAGCTACAATTAATACTTTTTCATTATATGTTTCTAATATCTCTTTTCCATCATTACTTTTTAATGCATAATTTTGATAAAATTTATTTGCACTCATATATGATTGAAACTTAAATTTATGTTCCTCAATAAGTTTGTATATCTTTTTAATAAAATCCATGCTATATTTATGTATTACTTCTTCTAAATAATAACCTTCATCCATTAGATACTTCAATCTTTCTTCTAGATTATTAAATTTCTTTAACTTTGGATTTATAAATTCTTCTATGTAACTACTTAGGGCTTCCTTATCCTTTTCCAGTTGATATTTCCCTTGTTCATTTTTAATTATCACTTGATTGTTAAGCTCTATCCAATTCATTATTTACCGTCCTTTTAACATAATCTTGTGCTATAATTTCATTTAATTTACTTATTATTTCTTTTAATATTTATCAGCGTAAATTCCAAAAACAACCTATAATTATAGGGCATAATAAGTATTTTTCAAAAACAAAAGCACTACATATAGTTAGTGCTTTATCTATTATATACTACATATAGTATATACACAAATTTTTTTATATCTAAACTTTTATTATTGTATTACTGATATTATTTTATTCTTTAAATAAAACCATAAAAATGTTTACCCAGTGTTTATATGTTACTAGAGATAATAAATCTTCAATAATATATTTAATATTTTATATATTATTTAGAAGTTTTTTATTCATTGTTATATAATTAAATATATGACTATTTTGCTACTAAATATATAAAAATAAATTTGTGAAGGTGATTTTAATGAAAACTATTTCTAAACAAGAATTAGAAAAAACACTTGAGAAACATTATTTGTGGCTTAAAAATAATAACGATGGAGAAAGAGCTGATTTAAAAGAAGTAAGATTAGAAAATATGGATTTAAGAGGATATTATTTAAGTAATATTGACTTTTCCTGGTCTGACCTTATCAATTTAAATTTAGAAAATGCAGATTTAGAAAACTCTAGCTTTAAGAATTCTTATTTTTCAGATTGTTCATTAAAAAATTCTATATTAAAAAATACAGACTTAAGTGGTGCAAATTTTAGATTTTGTAATTTATCTAACTCAGATATTAGAGGTACTAATCTAGAAAATTCTAATTTAGAATATGCTACATTGGATGGAGTAATATCAGATGAAAGTACTCGTTTTTTTAAATTATACTGTCCTGAAACAGGAGCGTTTATAGGCTATAAAAAATGTTTTAATTTTAGAATGGTACAATTATTAATACCAAGTGACGCAAAAAGAGTATCTGCTACATCAAATGCTTGTAGATGTGATAAAGCAAAAGTACTGTCGATTACAAGTATAGATGGCAAAGAATCTTTTAAAACTGCTCGTGCATATGCTGATGAAAATTTTATATATAGAGTAGGAGAAATGGTGGTAGCTGAAAATTTTCATGAAAATAGATGGAAAGAATCAACTACAGGAATTCACTTTTTTTTAACTAGAGAAGAAGCTGTTGGTTATCTGTAAAGTATTATTTTTTTATTGAAGTGTGTAATTGAAAATACACAATAAAAAAATGTATTACTAAATAAATATTTTCTAAAAAAGAGTATCTAGAGATTTAAAAAATGCACTTTAAAAATCTCCTTATGATACTCTTTTATATATTTTATCATTTCTAAATATGCCATAAATTACAATTTACAGTAAATTATTTATATCAATACTATCCACCATTTTAAAAACTTTATCTACATATTCTATATTATTACTCAGACTCTTATAATACTTATTACTCTCACTTTTATTTCTAAATGAATAAACTTTTTTATTTATTTTTAAAGCCTCTTTTATAATATCTATATTTCTTTTATTAGTTTCTCCTACGCTAAATCCTGTGTCTATTATAATCTTAGAATTATTTAAATTTCTAATAGCCAAATCGAAACTTTCATCACTTATTGACTCAAATGGCTTTTCTGTAAACAACTTTATGCCCATAGTCCTACCAATTTCATAATCAATATCATTTTCATGTATTATGCCAGAATATATACCTATGCCTCTTTTAGTAAAAGCTCTGTAGATTGGTGTTGCTTTACCACCTCCACCAATTATAAAAACTTCATTTTTTGATTTATTGCTAATTTCTACTGCACCTAATAAACTATTAAAATTTTTATCCTCTAATTCATAGAGTGAATTTATCATATTTTCGTCTACCATATCTTCTGGCTGACCATAAGCTATAACTTTGTTATTTTTTACAAGAGCAACCTTATCACAACTTTTTAGTGCTATATCTATTTCATGTAATGAAAGTATTACTGATATTGATTTTTCCTTACTTAGTTTTTTTAGTATATTCATAAGTTCCAATCTATGCTTTATATCTAAATGGGTTGTAGGTTCATCTAATATGATTATTTCTGGCTCTTGAACTAATGCTCTTGCAACCAAGACTTTTTGTTTTTCACCATCACTAAGTTCATCAAAATATCTTTTTTTTAAATGAAGGGCATTTACAGATTTTAATGAATCATCCACCATCATTAAATCTTTTTTAGAGAGATTTCCAAAAAATCCTGTATAAGGATATCTCCCCATATTAACTACATCTTGTACAGTCATTAAATCTCCTAATAATCTATTTGTAAGTACTAAAGCCATCATTTTAGACAATGTCTTTCTGGATATATGCCTTATATCCATATCGTTTAAATATATTCCACCTTTTATCGGTGTTATAAGTTTAGATAGAGACCTTAATATAGTAGTTTTCCCAGCTCCATTGCTTCCCAAAAGACATAATATTTCTCCTTTTTTCACCTCTATGTTTATATCACTTACAACCACTTTTTTATCATATCCAACACTTAAATTGTTAGTTTTCAACATGTCTAAGCCCTATCCTTCCTTTTCATCAATAACATTATTACAATTGGAGCACCTAATAATGAAGTTATTGCACTTATTGGTAATTCTATTGGTGACAAAATTACTCTGGATACTAAATCACAAAGAGCTGTAACTATACTTCCTAAAAGAATTACTACTGGTATCAATACTCTATTGTCTGATGTTTTAAATATCAATTTTGAGATTTGTGGTACTGCAAGACCAATAAATCCTATAGGACCTGCAAATGCTGATACTATTGCCGCTAGTATACTAGATATAAATACTACCAAAAATCTAAAAAATTTTATATTTACACCAATACTCTTTGCATATTCTTCTCCTAGTAAAAAAGCATTTAAAGGTTTTATTATGAATATAGTCATCAAAAGACCTAATATCCCAACTATCATAAGTATTTCTACTTTTTCCCATGTAAATCCAGAAAAACTACCCATAGACCACATAGTAAATTCCTTCAATTTTTCATTATTTGCAAATGATTGTAATATATTTGTAATTCCACTACATACATAGCCAGTCATAATTCCTATCACCAAAAGTGTTGTTATATTTTTTACTTTGCTGGCAAATAGAATAACTATAGACATTACAATTAAAGCTCCTACAAATGCTGCTATAAATATACTCATTGAATTTATACTTTCAAATCCTAATGTATATCCTCCTAAAATCATAAGTGCTACTGATAAAGTCGCTCCTGAAGACACCCCTAATATATATGGTTCAACTATTGGGTTTTTAAAAAATATCTGTAGTAAAATACCAGATACTGCTAAACATGCACCTCCCACCATAGTTGCAAGGACTCTAGGAATCCTTATATTATAAATTATTTTATAGTGTTCTGTACTATCCATTCCTCTTAATACAACATCTATTATTTCTTTAAATTCGATTTTTACAGAACCAAATGCTACACATATCAAAAAAGTAAGTATTATACCTACAATTAAGGTTATAAATATAGTAGTCTTTTTAATTCTGTTTTTATTGGTAAAGTCCATCTATATACTCCTCTTAATAAAACTAGATTAACTCAAATTTATAAAGTTTTCTTGTTAATTTAATCTTATTTATTATTTATCATAATTTATATAATGCTTAATCTTTTCACCTGTAGTACCTGGGTGAAATATTTCAACTAAATCCACTATTAATTCATCTGTCTTATCCACTGATTGATAATAATCCGGAGCAAACACCCATAAATTTCCACTTTTGACAACATCTAAATCAGATAACACTGGTGCACTAGATTTTATAGACTCTAAGTTTGGTGCATAATCTGAACTTGATGAATATACAAATATATCTGCATCTTTTGCCACTTCATGTAATTGCTCAATGCTTACTCGCCCTTCATTTGAATCGATTGAAGCACAAGCATTTATTCCACCTGCCATGTTTATCATATTATCTACATATGAATTTTTAGGTGCTATATAAGCATTACCTTCATATACAGATGCCCATACAACTTTAGGTTTACTTTTGTTTTTTATTTTTTTACTAACCTCTTCTATTTTTTGTACTGTTTTATCTAATTCACTAGTAGCTGTATCCTCTTTATCATAAAATGCAGCTATCAAGCTTGTCCACTCCATTCTTCCAAATGGATTTTGTTCCTTATATTCATTATCTACAACATAGTTAAGTCCCAATTCTTCTAATTTATCTATAAATTTTGTATCCGCTTCTGATAAACCACTACTCACTATAGTCAAGTCAGGATTTAAGTCTACTATTTTTTCATAATCTGGTGCTAAATTTGAACCAACATAATGTATCTTCCCATCCTTCATTAAATTTTTAATTTCTTTGATAGTCCAATATTGTTCTTCTGTTGTTACTGCTTTTATACTATCTAACTCACCTATTGTCCTTAAAGAACAAGCTTGTGTTGTAGATGCTATCAATACATTATCCACAGGTGTTCTAACTATATTTGTATTCTTGTATTTTTCAGGTATTTTTATCTTTTTAGGAATCAAAATTAGTTCTCTATTATCTCCATCAACAACCTTTTTAATTCCATCTTCTAAATTCTCAACACTAAATCCACTTGCATATTTTAATTCTAATTTTTTCCCATTACTAACTTGTTCATTAGTTTTGTCTTTTTTGCTACAACCTACAATACCTCCTGCCAAAAAAATTACCATTACAACTAAAAAAAACTGCTTTAAAACATTTGACTTGAATTTCATCACTTTCACTCCATTATTTTATTTTTTATGAGTGGCTACACATATTTTAAAAAAATATTTTACTAAAATTAATTTTATAAATATAGCTTTTTAGCAAAATAAAAAACCTCTCCTAAATTAGAAAGGAGAAGCTTCTATATCAATTTTATAAAAAATGAATTGATATCTCATTTTATTATAAACTACAATCTCCACCCTAAATTGTATTTATGTAATACTGGGCAGGTCTCCTGACTCACGGCCTGTCCTCCATCAACCTTCCCAAAATTATTATGAATCTCAGTGGATTTGATTTTGTATCCGTATACAGTAGCGGGGGCTGTAGTGAATTTACATCACTTTCCCTATTAAACTAAAATAGTACCCTAGTATTATTTACATTTAATTTTTCATTAAGATAATTGTAGTTTATTGTTAATTACTTTGCAAGGTTGATTTAATATATCCACTCAAAAAGAGGGCTTAAAATGACTATAAAAATCAATCTAAAACCCTCTTTATCTTCTTAGTTTATATTTAATTCATCCATCAAAGTTTTAATTTTACATACTTGATTTTCATCTGGTTTTATAAATGGAGCAGTTACGTAGTCACTTATTTCTAATCCTCTAATATTCATAGCTTTCTTCATTGCTGGTATAAATGGATTTGTTATTAAATAAAAATCCATTGCTTTATTAATATATTTTTGAATTTCGATAACTTTATCCATATCCTTATTATTATAAGCTTCAGCCCATTTAGAACATACTTCTGGAATTAGATTTGATAATCCTCCTATACATCCTGCTCCTCCAGACATTAAGTTGTGTATAAAATTTTCATCATATCCACTGTATATCTTAAAGTTTGGGAACTCTGTTTTCATAGTATTTATTAAATCTCTAGTATGTCCCATTAAAGTTACTGTATCTTTATATCCAACTATGTTTTCATGCTTTCTTGCAAGCTTTAATGTAAGTTCTGGACTTAAATCATAACCAGTTCTATCTGGATAATTATATAGGTATATTTCAGCATCTGTGTTCTCAGCTATCTTACTATAAAAAAGTTCAATACTATCATCATCAAGCGAGAAATAATAAGGACTTATTATCATAACTCCATCTGCTCCACTATTATGTGCATAATTTGAAAGTTCTATAGACTCATCTGCACACATACGACTTGTACCTATAAACACTTTAACCCTCTTATCGACATGATTAACCACTAAATCTATAAGTTCTTTTTGCATATCCATAGACATATTAAAGAACTCTCCAGTACTTCCCATTATAACTAGACCATCTACTCCCCCATCTATAAGGTAATCATATACTTTTTTGTTTCCTTCTCTATCTAAATTTCCGTCTTCATCAAATATTGTAACAACTGGTGTCAAAAATTCTGCTTTCATAATTTAAACTCCTAAAATTTATTTTGATATGTTCATTTAATATGCTTATAGCCTATGTTTTAAGATTATATATAATAAAACATTTACTTAACATAATTTTTCAATATTCCAATACTTTCAATCTCACATTCAATTACATCTCCACTATTCATATATAGAGGAGGAGAAAAGCCCATCCCTACTCCAGAGGGTGTTCCAGTTGCTATAATATCCCCTGCCTCTAAAGTCATCCCTTTTGAAAGTTCTGAAATTATATCTGAGATATCTGATATGAATAACTCTGTATTAGAATTTTGTCTTTCTTCATCATTTACTCTACTATATACATTAAGTTTTACTGGAAAAGAAACTGCACTTTTATGTAAGATACATGGCCCTAAAGATGTAAATGTATCTAATCCCTTTCCCCTAAACCATTGAACATGTTCTTTTTGCAACTTTCTAGCAGAAATATCATTTATCACAGTGTAACCAAAGATATAATCTTCTACATCTTCTTTTTCTATATTAACACCTGTTTTACCTATTACTACTCCAAGTTCAACCTCATAATCCAACTGATTATTTATATCAAAGTGAGCATCTATCTCATCTTCTGGACCTATCGCCTTTGTCACACGTTTTGTAAAATAGACTGTTTTCTCAGGTTCTTCAAAGCTACTATCAAAATGAGTTTGAGTTTCTTCAAGATGTTCTTTATAGTTTACTCCTACACATAAAATATCGTGTATTGGCTTTTCTATAGGAACATGTATAGTGCACTCCTCTTTTTTAAAAACATTATAGTCATTAAATGATTCTTCACTTATAATATTTTTTAACTTAATAATATCATCCTGAGATATACCTTGAATTAAATCATTTACATCTATAAAAAATTTGCTAAGACTTATGGAATTGACATCAATAACAAACAATTCATCCTTTGAGAGAATTCCTACCTTTTTAGATGTATCTTCTATACTACTAAAACTAACAAACTTCATACTATCACCCTTTAGTAAAATTCTAAGTGCATACTTTTTTAAGTCTTATATTTTATACATAATTACATACTCTAGCTATTGCCATTTCAGTATATCCAAGTGATTCTGCTTTTGATTGCTTACCATTTGCTACATCTACAACTAGATTTAATAAATCATCTGTCAATTCTTCCATTGTCTGTGGTCCATATATAACTGGACTAGCATCAAAATCCATATTATCTTCCATATTTGCAAAAGTTATTTTATTTCCAGTTATTTTTATTACTGGAGCTATTGGATTTCCTGATGGAGTCCCTCTCCCTGTACTAAATACTACTACTTGAGCTCCTCCTGCAACCATACCCGCAACAGATGAGGCATCATTTCCTGGTGTATCCATTATTACAAGACCCTTCTTATCAATTTGCTTTGCATAATCATATACTTCACTTATTACTCTGTGCCCACCTTTGTGTATACAGCCTAGTGATTTTTCTTCCAAACTTGTAAGTCCACCAGCTATATTTCCAGGAGATGGATTTCCTTCTCTAACTTCTTCTCCAACTAATTTTAATGAATTTTCATATCTATGTACTATATGTAGTATTTTTTCTTTTACTTCTTCATTTACTGCTCTTCTAGCTAATATATGTTCTGCTCCTATAAATTCAGTAGTTTCACTTAAAATTGAAGTAGACCCTAAATCAACAAGTCTATCACTTAATTCTCCTATTAGCGGATTAGCAGCTAGCCCACTTGTTGGGTCAGACCCCCCACATTCAGTCCCTAATATAAGTTCAGATATTGGGAATTCTTCTTTTCTAAGTATAGAAGCTTCTTGTGCCATTTCTCTAGCATAACGAACAGCTTTTTCTATAGTTTTTAAAGTTCCATGCTCCTCTTGTATTACAAGAGTCTTTATTGGTTTATTTGTTCTCTCTTTTATTGCATCAACTACCAAGTCATTTTGACAATTTTCACAACCTAAAGACACAACTATCACACCATATACATTAGGATTTGCTGCATATCCAGCCATAACATCCATAGTTAATTGTTGGTCTGAACTTACTTGAGAACATCCATTTTGATTATTAAAAGTAACAGCTCCTTGAACTTGTGAGGCTATAATTCTCGTTGTATCTGATGCACACACACTTGTAGGTAATATTAATATGTGATTTCTTATGCCAACTCTTCCATCTGGTCTTTTATATCCATAAAATTTCATATTGATTTCCTCCTAAAATAGTCTATTTATCATACTTTATTTGATTTTCTTGTACTATAAATTTTATTCTTATTGCTAATTAGATAACTATAATCCTACTTGTTTAATCATTTAATACTAAATATGACTTTTATTGAATTATAAATGTTACTTTATATGTTCGATACAATTTGTTTATCTAAATCTTCTCTAACACTTTTAACATTGTGAGTATGTACATGTTGACCAATTTTTATTTCTTGATTAGCTTCTCCTATGTGTTCTCCATATTTAGTAACTTTATCTCCCTCAGACATATCCTTTATAGCCAATTTATGATAAATAGTTATATCATCTAAAGCTGTTATTGTCTTTATCGTTTTATCTTTTAATTTAAAATTAATTTCACTATTCTTAGATATTGCCTCAATAGCCACTGCAACATTATCTTTTTCATCAATTATCACTGCATTTATCATTATCTTTATTCTCCTTTATAAATAATATAATTTTATTAATATACAAAATCATCTTAGTAATTATATATCTGTATTCATCAGGCTACTATTGTCCCATCATCTTTTTGTTTTGGGAATTTAGGACATCCATATTTCTTCGCCCACCAGCTAGTTATAAGAGGAACTAATATTGCAGTAACAACTACTGCAGCTGCTACTTGAGTTGTAGCTGTTGCAACATATGGTTGCCATGTTGGGTCAACTAATGCAACAGCAGCAGGAACAGCAATTGCATTCCCTGCAGTTGTAGCTACAGCCCATCCTGCATACCCTGGACGTTTACCTATAAATCTATCACAGAATACTATAAATATACCTCCTACAAACACAGATATTAATCCAAGTAATACTCCAGATAGTCCTCCTTTTAATATACTTGCAAGATTTATGCTACTTCCAAGTGCAAAACCTACAAATGGTACTAATAAATTACATCCTGGTTCTAAAAATTCTTTCATCTTTTTGTCAAAATTACCTATTATCATACCAACAAGTATTGGTACGATTGCAGCTAATAATGACATTAATGGAACATTTGCAAGTCCTGAAGTCCCAAGAGCTATCAATGTAAAAAATGGACCATCATTCAAAGTAAGTAAACTCATAGTTGCACAATCTGTTTCATCTCCATATGAAGTCATTAATGAAAGATATATACTACCATTACTATTTGTAACTGCACTTATAACTGCCAAAGTTGTAAGACCTAATACTCCATCCATTCCAAATAATTTTCCTATAAGTATGCCTATTAAAGCACCTATAGCAAATTTAGAACCAAGAAGTATTCCTCCTCTTTTTAATACTTTTGGCATTTCTTTAAATTGAAGCTGAGTTCCAAGACATACTAGTTGAACCCCTATTATAGTTGCAGAGCCAACACTTGAGAATACTGCTGTTGTAAATGAACCTATTTGTACAATATCTGGGCAAAATGTATTAATGAAAGCTGCTATAAACATTGGAACTATCATCATACCTGCAGGAATTTTTTTAATAAAATCCATTATCATAAAGTTACTCCTCCTAAAACATGATATTTAATTACTTGTATTAAATTTTTTAGCTTTAATTTTAACGGCCGTTTCGGTTCGTATTTAAGAACTAAGTTTTTATTTACGAATCTTTGAATTAATGATAGCATTTTCCCAATTATGAGTCAATAAAAAAAATAAATTTTTGTCAAAATTTTTTCAAATTATCTGATAATATAGCAATAGTTAGCAATTATCTTCATTATATGCAAAATATAAAAAGTAATTTTTCTCATTTCACATCTATATATCCCAATTTATATAATCTAAATTCACAATATTTCGATATTTTTATATGAAATACGATTATTATTGTCTTATCTTAAATTATATAGCTAAATACAGTTCACTTTCTCAGGTATATTTTGGAAATTATTTCAAGTTTTTAGTATGAATTTTCATCAAAAAAATCATCTATAAATATTTATAATTAAAGCTTATTTGCACATGCTGTCATATATTTTATTTCTACATTGTAAATTATCACACAGTATGCTAAAATCAACATATTCTAACACTTTAAATTAACAAAGATAGGGGGAAATTTATGACTTCAGATAATCATCGCCCAACAGCTAGGATATTAGATATTTTAGAAGCATTAGCTGAATCTGAGAATGGATATACTCTTACAGAAATAGCAGATGCTATCAATGCTCCAAAAAGTAGTATCTTTCCTATAGTTCATACACTTAATGCTAGAAAATACATTACTATTGATAAAAATACGTCTAAATATTCCATAGGTATACGTTCTTACACATTGGGGTCTTCGTTTTTTGAAAAAAGAACTATTTTTAACTACATAATTGATGAAATGACTAATATAGTTAATTCTTGTTCTGAAACTTGTCAACTTGGTATACTCGACAATAACGAAGTTCTTTATATTGGAAAAGTTGACTCTCCAGAGCCAATTAGACTTATTTCTTATGTTGGTAAAAAGATACCTGCTAATTGTACAGGTCTTGGTAAAGCACTTTTATGTGATTTTGATAAGGAAAAACTAATAAATTTATATCCAGACGGATTAAAAGGATTTACAAAAAAATCAATTACTGACTTTGATATTTTATATGACCAGCTTCTTGAAGTTCGTGAAACTCAAATAGCTTCAGAATGTGAAGAATCAATGGAATACCTAAAATGCCTTGCTGTACCAATAAGAAAAAACGGATGTATAAGGGCCGCTGTTAGCGTAACACTTCCACTTTTTAGGTCTAGTGAAGAAAAAATAGAACTGATAAAAAAATTACTTCTAAATGCACAAAAAAATATTCAATCTATGATGGAAGAACGTAATGAAGATATTATAATAAATTAGATTGATAAAAACAAAGTTGCTGACTTAATTACAGCAACTTTGTTTTTTTATGCTCTTTTTTATTTTTAATATTTTTATTGACATGATAAAAATACTATGTTAAATTCTAATCATAATCGTAATTACGAACTTAGTTCTTATATAAAAACTCACAATATATATTTTAACCTCAAAAACCAATATCTAATATGTGAATTAGTATAAGACTATTGTAGGTATGTATATTATACATAAAAATTAATTCAAAAAAGGAGATTTTAACTATGAGTATCTATTATGTACCACCAATAAACTTACTTGGAAAAGGGTGTCTTATTGAATCTAAAGACTCAATTAAATCCTTAGGCACTAAAAAAGCATTTATCGTTAGCGATAAATTTCTAACTTCAAATGGTACTGTAAAAAAAGTAACAGATATGTTGTCTCAAATAGGTGTGAACTTTGCTATTTATGATGAAGTTAAACCAAATCCAACTGTGACTAATGTCAATAATGGACTTGAAATATTAAAATCAGAAAATTGCGACTTCGTTATAACTATAGGTGGTGGTTCTCCACAAGATTGTGGTAAAGCTATTTCCATATTGGCTACCAATGGTGGTGACATTAGAGATTATGAAGGTGTAAATAAAACTTCTAAAAAATGTCTTCCTATAGTTGCTATAACTACTACTGCTGGTACATCAGCTGAAGTTACAATAAATTATGTCATAACGGATGAAGATAGGCACGTAAAAATGATAATGGTTGATACAAATGCACTAGCTACAATGACAGTTAATGACCCAGAATTAATGATTAGTAAGCCAGCTAATTTGACAGCAGCTACTGGTATGGATGCACTGACTCATGCTATAGAAGCTGTAGTGGCTAATGGTGCTTATGATGTTACAGATTCAACTGCGCTATATTCTATAAAGCAGATATTTGAATATCTTCCTAGAGCTGTTAAAGATGGTAATGATATAGATGCTAGAGAACAAATGTGTTATGCTTGTTTTCTAAATGGAATTGCTTTTAGCAATGCAGGTCTTGGAAATGTACATGCTATGGCTCATCAATTAGGAGGTTTATATGATTTACCTCATGGAGTATGTAATGCTATGTTGCTACCAATAGTTGAAGAAGAAAATGCTAAATCTGCACCTTCTAAATTCCGTCCAATAGCTGAGATTATTGGAATGAATATACATGACAAATCAGATAAGGAATGTGTTGATTTTGTAATAAATAAAATAAAAGCTCTTTCAGAAGAAGTAGGAATTCCAAAATCTTTAAAAGATGTTGGTGTTGATAATCCTAATTTTGAGTTGCTTGCTGAAAATTCTATGAAAGATGCTTGTGCTGGAGCCAATCCTGTTTTCTTTGATAAGGATAAAATTATAGAATTATTTAAGAAAATCTCTTAATATAATCACACTTATAAATTAATTATGTATATTTATAAGGGAGTGTCTCAAAATATTTTTATTTGATTATAGACACTCTCTTATTATCTAAATCCATATTTTTAATTTAATTTCAAACTCTTTAAAATTAATAAATAGTATTTTTAATGAATTATAACTGTTGTTGTGTCGGGTATATTGTCATATATCCACTTAGCATTTTCTGTACTTAGTCTTATACATCCATGGCTAAGAGCTTCACCGAGCCTAGCATCTATTATATAACTTCCTGTTGAATTATATAACACAGAATGATAATAATACCCACCTTTAATTCTAGTAGCGTACTTAACTGAATACTCATCTGTTCCAAAAGAAGGTTTTCTCCCACTTATATAAAAAATACCTGTTATAGTTGGAGTTTCAGGTTTACCTATAGTACATTCCCATTTATATAATTGCCCCCAACCACCATTATCTTTCTTAAAAATATAAGTGTATTTATTTTTAAGGTCTGTGGTAATTAGATAGTCACTAGTACTTTTAATATTATTTTCATTAACAAATTTAGTCATATCAGTGTAAAAATACTTATAATCTAATTCATTAGGTTTATTTCCATCACTTGACAAGAAATAATTAAAAACATAACCTGTTTTATCATCATATATAACTTTACTCCAGTCCCCTTCTACCTGTAGAACTTCGACTCTAGACTTTTCAGGAATTACTGTAATTATAGTAGAGGTTGTAGACTTACCTTCTCTTAAATTTAAATTACTCCAAGCATATTCACTTACTGATATTAAATCTCTGTATACATACCCTTCTTGAAAATTGTAGATTACTTTAATCCAATCATCTTCTTCATCTAGAACCTCTAATTTAGAACCTTGAGGTATTACAGTTATAATACTTGAACTTGTAGATTTCGCAGACCTCAAATTTACATTTACTAAAGCATATTTATATATAGGTGCTCTGTATTTTTTAATGTTTATTTTAAATAGCTTCACACATACCCATCCTCTCATATGTCTTTTTACAATACTTTATGAAATTCGATATATATTCGTTCTTCTATTTTTAAACTTACTCTGTATAATTAAAGGTTATTATCCATTTAAATTTACAATATTACAATCTTTAATATATTCTTCAATTATACTTCTAGCTACATTAAAATAACTTATACATTTATCAACTATAACAGCATCACTGCTAACTACTCTATCAAGTTTTTCTAATATAACATCTGCATTTTTTACTAGCTCTACTTCTGTTTCAATTTTCCATACCTTGGCATGTTCTAATATCTTATATCTTAGATTTCCAGAATTAGAAACTGGTGCATCTAAGTAAAATTTAATTTTTGTAGCCTTATATTTATTAAAAAACTTTCCTATTAGATTTAAAGCTCCTTCTGTTTTATCTATAATTTTATATGTTCCTCTAAGACCTGCTAAATCTCTTATATTTCCATCTCTACCTATGACTAGAGTTCCTCCAGATAATGCTACTTCTAGAGCTATTATCAAATTAAAACCATCTATGTATATAATTCCTTCATTTATTTTATCTAAGGAAAGTATCTTTGATTGTCTTATTCTATTTTTTTCATCAGTACATACTGCTCTCTTTAGTGCATCTCTTTGTCTTATTGAAAACTGATATCTATCTCCCACAAAAGTTACAACTGGGTCTATTTTATAATCTCTATTTATTAACCATTCTATTTCTTCTTGAGCCTTTACAAGTCTTACAAGTTCTTTACTTGAAAACCATCGTTTATCACTCTCATCAAAACCCCTTTTAGATATTTTATTCATAGAATATTTCACCGCCTTAATATGAAGTTTGCTAATATTATCTTATCCATTTATATTATTCAATATTTAGATTATACCTTTTAATACTCTCTTAAATACAAAATAATTACTTTTTTACTATATTTATACTTTATAATGTAAAGAAAGGATACTATTAGTAACTTCTCATAGTATCCTTTCTTTAAAATTTATTTATAATGATAATTTTAGGCTTTATTTATATATTACACTTATTCTATACTTCCTTTATCATATTAGGAGATAAAACATCATTAAGAGCCTCTGTCATAGTTGGATGTGCATAAACACGGTCTCTTAAATATGTATATTCTACTTCTAAATCTATGGCTAACTGAATTAAATGTATAATCTCACTAGAATCTTCACATATCATGCTAGCACCAAGTATCTTATTGGAATTTTTATCTATTACGATTTTTATAAATCCATCTGTCTTTCCAATTTGTTTAGCTCTTGGAATTGCCTCAACTGGCATCTTTGCTACTAATACATCATATCCTTTTTCCTTTGCTTGTTTAACATTAAGACCAACTCTTGAAAATGCTGGACTTATGAATATAGCATTTGGTATATTTTTTCTATTACTAGTCGTTCTAGTCTTATTTTCAAATAATTGATTGATTATTATACGATAGTCATCTAGTGATATATAAGTAAATTGAGGACCTCCATTTATATCTCCTATAGCCCATATGTGTTTTTTATTAGTCTTAAGGTTATCTGATACTTTAATAAATCCTCTTTCATTTAACTCTATGCCTGCATTTTCAAGTCCTAAACCTTCAGTATTTGCTTTTCTACCTGTAGCAACAAGTATTATATCACTTGTTATTTCCTTTAATTCACTATTTATATCATATTCCACTGTAGCTAAATTAGAAACTTCCTTAATCTCTTTTACCTTTGCATTATTTATAATTTTTACATTTCTCTTTTCAAGTAATTTTATTATTTCTTCTGAATCTTCAATATCTTCATTTGGTAAAATCCCATTATTTGAATTTAATATTGTAACTTCTGTTCCAAAGGAACTATAGATGCCTGCAAATTCTAAACCTATAAACCCAGCACCTATAATTGTCATTTTTTTAGGTAAGGTTCTTAAATTCATAAGAGATTCACTATTATATACTATCTTATTGTTTTCAATACCTTTTATATTAGGTATAAATGATTTTGAGCCAGTATTGATAAATATCTTCTCTGATACTAATTCATAAACTTCATTTTCAGTTTTTACTTCTACTGTATTTTCATCAATAAAAGTCGCCATTCCTGTAAATATAGTTACATTATCATTTGAATTTAATTTATTATAGTTAGCTTCTCTAAGCTTTGTAACCAAAGTTTCTTTTTTTTCTATAGCTTTTGCATATTCGATTTGTGCATCATTCCAAGAGTTTATATTTTTTACATTGTTTGCTGAATTTTCTAAGCTTTTAGTTGGGATACATGCTACATTTATACATGTTCCTCCATACATTTTATTTGACTTTTCTACTAAAGCTACCTTTAATCCTCTATTAGCTAAATCTCCTGCTAATGTCTTTCCACCTTTTCCAAATCCTATTATTATTGCATCAAATGTTTTTTTCATATAAATTTCAACCCTTTCCTTTGTTATTTATACTCTTACTATAACAAGATTTTCTAGGTGGTACAATTAGGTACTTTTTTGTAACCTTCTATATTAATACTTTTTATTTTTTTGATTTTCAATGAAAGACATCATAGTCTCTTTATTCATTGCTCCTGGAATGTACTGTGTTACATATCCTTCTTTATCAATTATAAATGTAGTTGGAAAAGCATTAATTCCATATTGATATGCTAATTCTCCATCTTCATCAAGTGCAACGGGAAAAGTATAGCCTTCATCTTTTAAAAAGTTAATTACATGTTCTCTTGAACCTTCTCTACCTAAATTAGGTGATGCTACACCTAAAATTACTACATCTTCATTATTTTTCTTATAATCCTTGTACAACTGCTCTATATGAGGCATTTCCTCTTTACATGGAGGACACCATGTAGCCCAGAAATTTAAAAACACAACCTTACCTTCATAATCACTTAATTTATGTGTTTTACCATATTGGTCAGTTAAAGTAAAATCAATAGATTTTATTCTCTCTTCATCATTAGAGCCGTTATCACTATTTTCATTATTAGATTCTTTTTTATTATCCCTGTTACCAGACTCTTCTTGTGTATTGCCATTAGAATTTCCTTGTTTATTATCTTCTTGATTCACACTTTGATTATTTTCAACTTTATTTTTTTGTGGAACATTAAAATGCTTGCTCACACTTTCAAACCCATTTATCATCATTAATATTCCTGATATTATAAGTATAGCTCCACCTATCTTTTTAATAATTTCCATATTAGATTTTATTTTATCTATAGTCTTAAACAACTTACTATAGAACATAGCTGTAATTATAAATGGCAAAATAAATCCAATGGTATATACTACTATTAAAAGATTTGCATTCAAATGATTAGTTGAACTAGAAACCATTACTAATACAGATGCTAATATTGGCCCAATACAAGGTGTCCACCCAAAACTAAATGTAAATCCAAGTAAATATGCTGTTATTGCTCTCATTTCTTTAAACTTTACATTTAATCTTTTTTCTCTATTTAGTATTGAAGACTTAATTATTCCCATATAAAACAATCCCATGATAATAATTATAATCCCACCTATAAACATTATTAAGTCTTTATTCTCATTAAAAAACATACTCAATACTCTTACTGATGAACCTAATATAAAAAAGGTTGTTGAAATTCCTAGAGTAAATAAGATAGTATTTTTAAATAGAGAACTTTTTATAAAATTAGTTTTTCCTTCTTTTAAATTTTCCACACTACTATTTGACAGTATACTTAGATAAATAGGTAGTATTGGTAATATACATGGCGAAAAAAACGATAATATCCCTTCTATAAATACCACAAATAAATTTATATTTTGCAAATTAAAGCTCCTCCTCATTCTATTTACATTATTACAATAAAAAATTATGTCCTTTTATTGCTTTTACTTTTATTCTCACGATAGCCTAATTAAGTCACTGTAAATTCAAAAGTAATTTAAAAGCTTACTTATCGCAATTTAAATTATTATTGCTCCACATAATCATCTTTTCCATAACAGGAAGTAATAGTACCCCTGACTCACTTAAAAAATATGTTGATTCTACAATATTATTAATTGATTTTTTATTGTTGATTATAATTCCTTGCTCAATTAAAAAATCTAATTGTTGAGTCAACATTTTCTTACTACATTCTGGAATGGCTCTTTGTAATTCTCCAAATCTTTTTTTATCTTTTTGTAACTCCCATATTATTATAGCTACCCATTTTTTACCTAATATGCTTGATAATGCCTCTACTGGACAGTCATATATCATATCATCTATATTATACATTTTATCTCCTCTTTCTTTTTATTAATTATTAAGACATGCTTTTATTTAATTTATAAATGTTACAAATGTGTTGAGATTTACTAGTTTAAGGTTGTTAATATATATTTTAGTTTTAAAATATTTCTGAGGTTTCATATAATTACTATATCAGTTTTATAAATGCATCACAATTGGGTACTTTTTTGTAACTACATATTTATAACTACATAAAATATTTATAACTACATAAAATTAAAGTTAACTATATTAAATAAATTTAGCTCTTATATAATAATTCTTTATCTAAGTTCTTTATCCTGTTTTAATAATTTCTATATACAACATCAAACCCATACCTTGATATCTACCCAAAATTATACAAATTAAAAAATCTGACAGATATTTATCTGCCAGATTATTAAATGATAAACTTACTTTTACACTTATAAATCTAATAATATTGAAATAACTTCAAAAGGTGCTATTTCATATATTTGTTGTTCCTCTAATTCTTCTATTGCATTTATAACTTTCCCGTTTCTATCTTTAAATATTTGCTCATCTAATATCAACTTCTCACTTGTTGGATTTTCTAACCTTATTACAAACTTCTCTTTATCATAGTAAGAAAGATAACATGCTGATACAAGATAATTTTCTGGTAAAGATATTATCTCTAACTCTCTGTTCACAGATTTTTCAACAATTGACCTTTGAATCTTATTATCTATACGATATAAAAAGAAGTTATAATCCTGTAATTGATAATTTATAGATTCTTGCAAATAGTTATGAGTTAAACTTGCAACTTCTGATTCATCAAAAGATTTAGAACTCATATATATTGCAAATGAAAACTCTACTTCTCTAAGTATTTGTGCCTTTTCAGTTTTAATTCTGATATGTCCCTTTTTAGTGGTATCTCCAGAAGCACGTCCTGGTCTATATAATAAATCAGGTTTTCCTAATTCATCTGTAGTAGCAAGTAAAGTCAGTGCTATTTCATCATTGACATGTTGATACTCCTTTATTCCTCTAGTAAAGACAGTACAACTTCTCTTCTCATTAGTAAGCGTAATATTACTTTCTAAAGGTTCCAAATCTATAGGCATTTCACTATAAGTATTTTCCCAATTACTTAAAACCCCATTTTCTCTTGTTATATATCCAAATGGTAATGATGCTATATTTTTATTATCATTTATATTCGTTTTTACATGAACACGTAATCTATGATTACATATTGTATTGTTGACATGAAGTTTTACCTCTATCAATGGATTATCTTTTGATAAAATAATGCTAGCTCTTACATTTAATTTTCCATTGAGATTTTTATCTTTTCTATCTTCCAATGTAAGTGGTAGTAAAGTTGTACCTTCAACTACTATCTTTTCATATCCTAATGTTCTTTTTGTCGAAACACTATTAAACAAAAGTTCTATCTCGTCATCGTCTTGTAATGGTGAGAAATCATAAGTATCTCCTGCATTTCCGCTATCTTTTAAAGTTAAAAAGTTTGATATATAAGTTCCATCTTTAAGTTGTAAATCCAAGCTTCCATCTTTATATATTACCTTGTATTTATCGTTAGATATAAAGGTATCATTAGACTCACTAAGTGACAACATCTCTTTATTACTTGTTTCAAAACTAATAACTTTATAACCAAGTGCAGGAAGTTGTATATTTATTCTTACTTTTAGTATATAATAACCTGGTTCTTCAATAAATATATTACCAGCAGGTGTCTCTTCCAATACATTTTCTCTTGGTTGTATGTAAGTTTCTTCAATTATAGTAGCATCTAAATTTTCTTTAAAACAAATATTTTTACTATCACTCACTACTTGTATTTCTTTATATCCATTAAATCTTTTAGCTTCTGAATTAAACACTAATACATCATTTTGAGATAACTTAAGCCCTTCTGAAATTTTCTTTACAATAGTATTTTCAATGCTATCACAGATTTCATTAGCTTCTCTTATACGGTGAAGAATATCATCTGTTACAGTATCAGTTACACAACCAGCCAAACTGTCATGAGCTTGCCCTTCTAAAAGCTTTTTCCATGTGTTTATTAATAATTGATTGCTTATTTCTATTCCACTCTTTTTAGCAATTACTAGTAATGGCTCTATTCTCTTAATTAATTTATTTTCAAGTTTATCACATGCTAATTTTATATCCATTCTACTAGAACCAATTGATTTATGTATTCTTGCAAGCATTGGTTCTCTAAATTCACTTCTGTAGCTTTCTAATGATTCTATAGATTTTACATATTTCAAAAAGTCTTGATATGAACTTGTTATATAAGAATACTTTCCAATATTATTAATCTCTTCAACTTTATTTTTAAAATCACCTATTATATTTAATTGGTCATTTCCTGAAGGTATTAATACCTCTTCTACATCACTATATGATTTAATAAAATCAATAGCGGGGTCTAATCGTCCATTGACATACTTTGGTGAAGGTTCTAAAAGCATACCAGTTCCATATCCATGTGGCATATTTACAGCATATATATACTTTTCTCCATTTAAACTTTTCCATTTAAAATACGGTGATTGAACTTGCTTTCCTAAGTGGATACCCCTCCAAAAGAAAATATTATCAATCCCTACATGTCTTAATAAAATAGGCATCTGTGCATTAAAACCAAAGGTATCTGGTAAATACCCGATTTTCATGTACTCACCATACTTTTTACTTTCAAATATTCCAATCATTAAATTTCTTAAAATAGATTCCCCTCTAGCGAAGAATGCATCTGTTTGTGTAAACCATGGTCCGATATATAATCTTTTTTCTTCTATTAATTTTTTAATACTTTCTATTTTTTCTTTATGTACTTGTGTATAATCATCCAAAATAGAAAGTTGTCCATCAAGTACAAAACTTACATCTGGATTACGCTCTAACTCATCAATTATATCTGTAAATAATTGCTCACTAAGTACTAATGCATCTCCAGAAGTAAAATACCACTCTCTGTCCCAGTGTGTATGATTAACAATATGTGCTTTTATCATTTATGCTCCTCTATTTCTTCATTTTAATATTTTTAGGCTGTAATCAAGACTCAACAATACTCAAAACTTATACTAACTATAAAATTTATATTAAACCTAAATTATTACTTTTCTTAAATTTTTATTGAATTTTAAGATTCCCATTCTGCTTCATCAAATTCATCATCTTCAAATTCATCATCTTCGATAACTGGATTTCCACGTAATATTATAACTAAACCTGCTACAATTACTGTTCCTACTGCAATTGATAATACATACATTGGCCAGTTTTCTACTGTAAACCATCCATAAAATCCACTAATTGGAGTTGCATTCACTGAACCTAATCCAACTGCCATAGCTGAGGCAATTGCTGTACCAATCACACATGATGGTATTACTTTTAATGGAGATTCTACTGCAAAAGGAATTGCTCCTTCACTAACTCCAATCAACCCCATTATAAGAGATGATTTACCAGCTTCACGCAGCTGCTTATTATATTTTTGTTTTGCTAATATAGTAGCAAGACCTAAGCCTAGTGGTGGTATAACAATTCCTACCATTGCTGCTGTATTAGGTGCGTAAATCCCACTTGTTAATAATGCAAGTGATGTTGTCAAAGCTGCTTTATTAACTGGCCCACCTAGGTCAACTGCCATCATTGCTCCAATAATAGCTGCCATCAATATCTGATTTGTACCTGATAATCCATTTAACCAATTTTCTAAGCCAGTATTTAATGTTGCAAAAGGAATGCCTATGACATAATTAATTAATATAACAGTTATTAACGTTCCAAATACTGGTACTATAAATATTGGTACTATTGAAGCTGCTGACTTTGGTAATTTAACATTATTTTTAATAAATAAACATGTATATCCTGCGATTAAACCAACTGCTAAAGCTCCTAAAAAACCTGCTCCGATATCCTTAGCAATCATACCTCCAACAAGTCCTGGTACTATAGCTAATTTATCAGCTATAGAAAATCCTATAAAGGCTGCAATTACAGGAAACATTAATCCTAAAGCAGTGCCTCCAAAACCATCTAAATCATGTAATAATCTAACAATACTACTAGCACTTTCTGCATATTTAACGTCCCATATATCTGGTATATTATATAAAGAACCCCCTACACGAGATATTGCCATTATCATAGCACCTGCAATTACTAATGGAATCATATATGAGATTCCTGTTAAAACATGCTTTTTTAACTCAGAGACTATCTTTTTTAACATTATATTTCCCTCCATTTATTTAGTGTCAATTAACTTTAGTGCATCATTGATTACCTTTTCTGCATCTTTTATAGGTGCATTAACTGGTACTTCTAATATTTCTTTGCCTTCAAAACGTTCAGCATTTCTAACTTTAGTATCTACAGCAAATATTACTACTTCTGCAATTTGCGCATCTTTTTCAGTTAATTCATTGTCAATTCCAGTTGCTCCTTGTGTTTCAACTTTTATAAGATGACCCATTTTTTTTGAAGCCTTCTTTAATGCTTGTGCTGCCATATATGTATGTGCAACCCCTGTTGCACATGCTGTTACTGCTATAATTTTTCTTTTCATCTCTACATTTCTCCCTCATTAAATATTTTAATTACTTCTTGTGCTGAATCAGCTAATTTTAATGCATCCACATTGTCATCATCCATTAACTTAGTTGCCAATTTAGACAATAAGACAAGGTGGTTACTGTCTTTATCAATGTTACTTATAGCCAACAAGAAAATGCTATCTACTGGTTTTTCATCTAAGGCTTCCCATTCAATTTTATTTTTGGATTTTGCAAATATTATAGAAGATTTCTTAACAGCATCACTTTTCCCATGAGGAATAGCAATACCATTCCCAATACCTGTAGTTGCATGTTCTTCTCTTTCTAAAACAGACTTAACATATTCTTCTTCATTATCCACAATCCCATTTTCAACAAATATACTACTTAATTTTTTTATTGTTTCTTCCTTGGTAGTTGCATCAAGATTAAAAACAATCTGCTCTTCCTTCAATACATCTGATATTTTCACTATATATTCTCCTCCATTAGCAAATCGTACACTTCTTTTGGTGAAGTTGCACTTAATATGTTATTTATATTTTTTTTATTGTCAATGAAGTCATAAAAAACTTCATATATTTCATCAAGCTCCAAATTTTTGTCATTTTCTAATGAAATAAAGAAAACAACTTCTACATTTTCATTTCCCCATATAATAGGATTTTTTAAAGTTGCAACAGATATATTAGATTTTTTAATATAACTAGGATTAGCATGAGGTGTAGCTATATATTGAAAAGATGTGTAAGATAAATTTTCTCTTTCAATTGCACTTTCAGCTATACCTTCTTTCGCATAACCTCTTTTTATTAAGTTATCTGTTATACATCTAATTACATCTTCATAATCTGATGCCTCAATATTTAACAAAATATTTTCCTCAAATATTAACTTTTTAAAAGATTTAGATTTTCCAGAAGTAGTTCTTGGAACATTTTGTATGTTTTTCTCTAAAGTTCTTATATCATTTTCATTTAAAATAGGGCTAACTACTATAGTTGGAATAGTTTCTAATTCTAAATAAATAGTACTGATTACTAAATCTGCATCAATTTTACTAGATACTAATTCTTGGACAGAAAGTATCTTTTCAATCTTTACCATAGGGAAGTATTTTTTTAACCTTGCAGATAATAACCTAGAAGAACCCAACCCTGTACTACATACTAGAATTACCCTAATGCTTTGTGGTAGTTCTTTCATTCTTTCTCTAAAAGCTTCAAAATGTAGTGCTATATAAGCACATTCGTCATCATTTATTCGAATATCATATATAAATTCAATTACTTTTTTCAAGTTTAAAGCTTGTTCAAATGATAGAGAAAAGTTTTGCTTAATTGTATTTACATATGGGTTTTTGATACTAAGACCATATGTCAATCTATTTATCGACGAATGTATATGTGTAGTTAATCCATCAATTAAATCTTTATCATAGGCTGTCTTATACAATGTATTTTTGATAATTTCTCGAAGATTTGACATATTGTTTGTATTCGCTTCATAAGGTTTACTTGAATTACTTTTTAGTTCAGTAGTGTTTCTATGCTGGTCAGCAGCTACTAAGTGCAGATTTATATATCCAATTTCAGAATTTGGCAATAATATTGAAAATTTTTCTTCTAGTTGCTTTGCTAGATAATTTGTATTTGGCATTTGATTATTTTCTATCTTATTAGTATATAAATTTTCTTCTATATATTCACCTTTTCTAATTCTTTCTACTGCTATAGCTAAATGAATAACCAGTGATTGAAATTCATAATCAGAAAACTCAAATTTTCTTTCCTCACTAAAAGTTCTAAGAATCTCAATAATGATAGATAAATCATCCTCAAAAAAGATACCATTCACATCTGCTTGTATCTTTTCAAAAGCTTGATAAAAACTTTCTTGTTCTTGCTTAATATACCAATTTCTACTCCAAAATTTATGTATAAACTTAGCAGTAAGCTGTCTTTTGTCTCTTTCACTTATATTCAATTTAATTCCTTTACTAGGTTTCTTATATATAGAAACTCCTTCACTTTTTAGTAATTTTTCAACCTCAGCTAAATCTCTTTCAATTGTTCCTCGACTTATATATAATTCTTCAGAAAGTTGTTGTATAGTAATATAATCATTACTTTTTAACAAAATTGAGTATATATATATAACTCTCTCCTCTCTTGTTGTAGGAATTTGACTTCCTTTATTATCTAGGTAAGGAAGTATTTTTCTTAAATCTCCTTCAATATAAACACCTATTTTAGGTTTTCTCACTAAAGAAAGACCTATCTTTTTAAGTACTATTTCTACTTCTTTGAGAGATTTTGAAACTGTTTTTTCTGAAACATCTAAATCATCTGCTATTGCTTTAACAGTTGTATGACCTTCTTTTAATAAAAACTTTATTATTCTAATTTCACGATTTTGAATCATATCAGTTAACATTTTCAAACTTACTCCTTCCCTTTGTTTTTATTTTAATGGAAAATGTTTTTCTACAAAACTACTAATATTTCCTGATTAAATACGGTAATTTTTATGTATTGAATACTTTAATTTTAGATGATAAATTAAAAACTGTCTAAATTTAATATGAAAGGAAATAATTTAATGCTGACAATAATTATTGCATTACTTCCTGTAATAGGGTGGGGATTAATGCCCATAGCTGCAAACCTCAAAAAAAGTTCTCCCTACGAACAACTTTTAGGTACCTCTATAAGTGCGTTTATATTTTCCACTATAATAACTTTGGTTATGCATCCTGAGATTACATTTTTTTCATTTTGTGTGAGTATGATTTCTGGGATATTTTGGAGTTTAGGTCAGTTAATGCAGTTTAAAGCAATTCAAATTGCTAGTGTATCTAAAGTAATGCCAATTTCAAATGGTTCACAATTAACTTTTACAACTTTACTAGCTGTAATCTTATTTAATGAATGGACTAGTTCTAAAATGTTTTTGATTGGCACCTTATCAATCTTATGTATAATAATAGGTATACTTCTCACAAATTATCAAACAAGAAAATCTACTAATAGCAATATGTTGAAATGTATTGGAGTTACATTATTATCATCCTTGTTTTTAGCATTATATGTTGTAGCCAATCAAATATTTTCAATTGAAGGATATAGAATTATATTGCCTCAATCTGTTGGGATGTTAATAACTGCATCAATTATTGTTAAGTATTTTTCTAGAGAGACTTTACATAAGGAAAATGTTTTATTTAATCTAATTACTGGAGTATTGTGGTCAATAGCAAATTTAGGTATGTTTATTACAACCAATACTTTGGGAGTTACGATAAGTTTTTCTATTTCTCAGAGTTGTGTTATAGTAGCTACTTTAGGAGGAATTATCTTCTTTAAAGAAAAGAAAAATAAAAGAGAGTGGCTTGCTATTTTTCTTGGAATAATATTAATCATGTTTGGTGTTTTTATGTTAAGCACAATAAAATAGATATTTATTTATATAAATTAAAATGAAAAATTGATTATCCTCTAAAATACTGTGTTTATCACTGATTTAGCTATAATTAAGAGTCTATATTGCCACTAATTTATCACTTATGAATGAATCTTAATAAGACCATAAATAGTAATAAATATTAAAAGAGAGAAGCTAAACAGTACAATTACTGAATTGCTTCTCTCTAGAGCATTGTCATAACCCCATACATTTTATAGTAATTATTATCTTATAGAAAACATCTATTTATACTTGTTCTATTATTACAATTTTATATTTTTTTAACACATTAAAATAGTGTTTATTTTACATTTACTTTTTTATATATTTTTTCAACATATTAAAGTAGTAACCATTTTATATTTACTTTTAATCAAATATACTAATCTGATTATTATTGTTTTTATCTACTTTAATAGTCTTCATATTTCTAACAGTTATTTTTTCATCTTCTCTTATAGCACCTACAAGTACTCTATTTTCTTCATTATATAGTCTACAATTTTCTTCTACTCGTGTATAATTAAAATTAGCATAACAATATAAACAATAATGTCTACAAGTATTGTACTGCCCTATATCAATACTCTTAACACATCCACAAATATCCCTTTGTGTATCATCCTTTTTGACTTTCACTTCACTACCTATAATCTTTGATATTAACTTATCATCAATACATTTACTTTTTCCAATGCCAAACTTACTTAAATTATATTCATCACAACATATTTCAAGTGTTATATTATACTTATTAGATATTCTAAAAAGTTCCTTCGACAATATTTCTATTTCTTTAATTTGTATAGGTTTTATATGTAATGACTTTGTATTAACTTTTGTTTTCTTGTATAAATCTATAAAACTTATTATACATTTTTCTGTAAATCCATTAAGTTGACTGCATAATCTCTCAAATGCTTTTATATGATAATCTAAGTTATACTTTTCATTTAGAAAAATTGGGTCATATCTCAAAATTACTCTTTCTTTTCCTATGCTTCTAGACAATTCTTTAAATGACTCTATTATCTTCTTTTTATCTAAAATTCGTGTTTCTACATCTTTACCATATGGAGTTATAGTATAGTGAAAATAATATTTGTAGTCTTTTAATTTGTTCAAATCACATATCATTGGAGTTGCATCTTTTGTCCAAAATATAAAGCAATCAACAGTATGTGGATTTAACTCTATCTTACTGACTTGTTTTGGATTCATCGGATTAACAACATACACAAAACCCTCTTTAAGTCTGTTAAAAAACCACTTACTATAAAAAGCAGGTATATCAGTTCTTCTACTTACACTTACTATCATAATTTAACCTCCATCTAAAAGTATAGCTGATATCACTCTTAGAATTGTCCAGACCACATTCTACACACACATTATTTACTAGTTTTCATTCACACAGAAAACATCTTTTTTATAGCTTATTATCCCTAGACAATATATGATGTATTTTCTTTGCAAAGTTTTTCCATTTTATCATACACAACACTACTGTCTCTCTCATCTGTCATGGTAACAATTATATCACTTGCCTTAAGAATTGTTTTTCCTTTTGGAATAATTTCTTCTCCTCCTCTTTGAATGGCTACCAAAAGACAATTTTCTGGCCATTGAATATCCTGAATTGCTTTGTTAGCAACAGGAGAACCAAACATAATGGAAAACTGATCTAGTATTTTCTCTCCCCTCTCTCTATGAACAGGTTCTCCATTTTTCTCAAGTAATCTCTCCAGAAGACTTTCATAAATCGGCTTAGATTTCAGAAGTGTAGCCACAATATACGCCACAATTGAAATAACGGATAGGGAAAGCATCTGGCTGACAGAACCTGTCATTTCAAAAATCAATATAATTCCAGTCAAAGGCGCACGTACAATGGCAGTAAAATACCCTGCCATAGCCAGAAGTATAAAATTATTGACATAGTCTAAGTTCATTCCAAAAAACTGTACACCTACCATTCCGAACATTCCCCCAATAAAGGCTCCTAAAACAAGTAGCGGGAAGAAGATTCCTCCTGGCGCACCAGACCCAAAACTAACAGCCGAAAATACAAAACGGATGACAAAAATCAAAACTACCATTCCCAACAAATATTCATGGCTTGTTAGTGCTTCCACCAGATTATGCCCACTTCCAAGCACCTCAGGCATCAAAAGACCCAAAATACCAGCCATAAAAAATGGAATCAATATTTTTCCAAATGTACCTATTTGGGGAATCTTTTTATATAAAGACTGAACAAATAAGGTAAACCAATTATAAAATGCCCCCATAACGCCAAGCACAACACCTAAAATCAGTATCAACCAATAATAACTCTGTGGTAACACATTTCCAATATCAAACTGGAACACTGATTCCATTCCTAGAAAATTAGCTGATATATAGTCCGCTGTTAGAGATGCTGTCATCACAGAAATCAAAACAGACACTGAAAAGTTTTTATGTATTTCTTCCAGTGAAAACATGACGCCTGCCAGTGGTGCATGAAAGGCTGCTGATAATCCTGCACTTGCCCCACAAGTAAGCAAGAACTTTTCCTCTGTCTTTCCTCTATCAAGAGCTCTGGAAATACCCTTTCCTGCCATAGCACCAAGCTGTATAGAAGGTCCTTCTCTTCCCAAGGCAAGACCACCCATAAGCGATAAGAATCCTCCAACAAATTTGGCTGGCAACACACGCCACCATACTTGCTTGATTTTCCCTGTCATCTCTCCTTCTAGCTGAGGAATACCACTACCTGAAATCATTGGCTCCCAATTTACTAGCCTTGATACAATCCACGCAAGCAGTGCAAGCACTGCAAACCAAACTGCTGTTTTCACAGTTGAACCTTTTGCAAAATTTAATATTTGGTTAAGCCAGATACCAGCCTGCCCCAAAAGTATCCTATATAAAAGTACAATCAAACCAGCTATAGCGCCTACAAGAAGCCCTTCTCCAATCAAAATGACCTGAAATCGCTCGGCCCGCTTAATTACATGAGATGTATCTTTTTTCATAATCTTTCTCCTCCACTCCATAATTCGGTGTAATATGAATAAATATATTTTTTAGTTCATTTCACACAAAATCATATGTTACTTTTCTTCTATGTTTGATACACATAACCAACTTATAATGTAATGTAAATACTGAATAATTATTGTTATCCAACTTAATTTCATCGTATTTACCACTGAATCAATAATACAATACATTTTTAGAAAAATAAAGAAGGACATATTATTTTATTTTTACTTTATTCTTGACTTTGATAAAAAACATGATAATATTAATCCTAATTCAGACTATCATTAACATCAGTCTAAATTATTATATTTAATAATATTAAAAAGGGTGCAATTATCAAGCACCCTATAAGCTTATTTTTTTAAGAAAGCTAAAATACAATAAAAATATCTATCTCATATCTAGATTATAGTTTTTGATTTGCATATTTCAATGACCATTGGCAATTTACCATACATTTTAAAACACAAAAACATTTAGAAATATCGATTATAGACTCTCTTCCCCCTTGAAAAGTCCAAGCATTTCCATGTATAGCTTTTGCAGGGCATTTTTCTACACAAACACTGCAATCACCACATTTTGAAGCAATCAAAGGATGCTTTTCAACAGAAATTGGTGCATCCGTAAGTACTGTACACATGCTAAAAGCACATCCAAATTCCTCAGTGATAAATAAATTATTTTTCCCCATGAATCCAATACCACTAATATTCGCTATTGTCTTATGTGGTAAAGGGCTATTAGGGTCAATATATCCTCTTTCAATGTATCTGTGTTCTATATTATTTTTTTCTGATTGAGCATAAGCACTATAACCTTTTTTTGAAGATATTCAGAAATCCAATCAGCTAGTTTTTCCACCTTTTCCTCTTTTTCCAAAAACTCATCTCTGTCTGTAGGTAAATTATTGTATATATCTTTAATAAACTTCTTTGATAATCCTATACAAAATAAAATCGCCTTAGAAAAGCCTAGTGTTTGATTTATTGGAAATTCAGATATATCAACAAAACGAATAATGTCTACACCTTCATTGTACAAAATAGATTTCAACTCATCATTCATTTTTAACTCCTTTCACAGCTAATCAAGCAAGAAATAGCTTTATATACTGATAGGTTTTGGCTTTTTATTATGTTAACCAATACTTTGTACATTCTTTATTTCTACTCATAAAACCATATTCAATTAAATATCTTCTAATCGTTGCAAAATCATAATATATAGACTCTAAAATTTGATTAACTTCTTTTTCTGAATATTGCTTTCCTTGCTCAAATTGTTCTAAAATTTTAGACAAAATAACAACTTTTTTCTTTTCTTTTGATGAAAAAGCTTTTAATTTTAGAAGATTCATACTTTCAAATGATGTTTCTAAAATGTGTTTTCTTTCTTCTTCAGTTACTACGTATCTCTCATCTACCATTTTGGCATGTTCGTGGATTGGTATTATAATACTATCTCTATTAGATTTATCTTCAAATACAGATTCATATAAAGCCAAGTATAGCTTAGCTTGTTTTGCTTTTTCTCTAAACATAAATTTTTGATGACGTATTGTAGAAGTAGATACACCAAGCTCTTTTGCAATTTCTTTATCTGATAAATCACTAATAAATAATTTAAATAATTGTTTTTGATTATCTGTTAATGTATTGTACTTTGAATCATTATTGACCAATTGTTCCAAATAGTTACCATGTTTTAATTCTGTATGCAATTCAATAGCTCTTGATGCTTCAAAAAATCTATCACCAACTCTGTATATTTCTCCTACTTCATACGTTTTTCCACAAATAATGCAACTATAACAATTTAAATCTGCATTGAATACATAACCTTTTTTGATATCTTTAATAGAAAGATTTTCAATCTTCATATTATTCACCTCCAGTATATGGTTTATTATTTCAATAAACATATATTACTAAAGTTTATTATTATTGTCAACATTTCTATTTTAAGTTTATGAAGTTCATATATTATACAACGTTTAAATTATAATGTATCTCAAAACAATATATTTAAATCTCTATTTGAACAATTATTATTTATAATTAGCTATTCTTATATAAAGAGAAGAGTATAAAACTAATTACAAAAAATAAAAGGAACTACTCAATTTAAAAGCAAGTAAGTCCCTTTTTATCTAACATATTTATATTAAATTTACATTGTACAACATAAGTTTATAGACAGTAATCTTTTATTTTATACTTTTTATTTAAACTCAATTACAGTATCTTTTCCACCCTCTACATTATTACCTACATTATATGTATTCATATTGTACTCCGAATGATTAGTTATTGTAACTGGAGTAATAAGTGAGATACCATTTGATTCAATTAATGAACGGTCAATTTTTAACATTGGTGTCCCCTCTTTTACTTGGTCTCCTACACTTACTAATGCTTCAAATCCTTCACCTTTTAAGTTTACAGTATCTAAACCAACATGAATAAGAAGTTCCATTCCATTTTCTAATTCTATAACAAGTGCATGTTTAGTTTCTGCTAAAACTGCCACCTTACCATTATATGGAGCATAAACAATATCACCTGTAGAATCTATAGCTACACCTTCGCCCATAAGTTTTTGAGAAAATACAGCATCTGGTATTTTAGATAACTCTATTACCTTTCCTGATATTGGTGATTTTATTGATTTTTTCTTAAACATTTTAAACATAAAATATACTCTCCTTTTTACTTTTAACCATTATTAGCTGCCTTTAGTTTTTCACCTAAACTTCCTCCTGGATGATATTTATAAAAATCAGCTGAGTCAAAATTACTGTTTTTAGATAATGCACATGCAATAGAATCTCCTAAAACCAAAGTAATCGTAGATGATGTTGTTGGTGCTAAATTTAAGTGGTCAGCTTCACCCTTTGCAGGATATATTAAAGCATAATCGCACTCCTTTGCCAATACTGAATTTCTATTTGAGGTAAAAGCAATTGTTTTAGAACCTATTGCCTTAACATATTTTATACAATTTACAACTTCCATAGAATTACCACTATTTGAGATTAAAATTGTAATATCTCGACTTTCAATCATTCCTAAATCTCCATGTACTGCCTCTGTTGCATGTACAAAAAAACTTGGTGTACCAGTACTTGCAAATGTAGCTGCCAATTTTTTACCTATATGTGCAGATTTACCTACACCCATAAAAATCACTTTACCTTTACAATTTGCAATTTCATTAACTATATTTTCATATTCAATACCTGCTTCATCTATTAAACACTTTATAGCATTCATTTCAGTAGTCATAACATCAACCATTGTTTTTAAATAGTTCATAATCATCTCCCCTTCTATATTAAATATTTTTTGCAATATAATCTATAGTTTTTTTAATTCTATTTAAACCATCTTCAAGTTTTTCTCTTGAACATGCCACATTTAACCTCAAATAAAACTCACTTTCTTCTCCATATACCTTGCCTCCCATAATAGCAACTTCACCAATATCTATTAATAGATTTTGGAATTTTTCACTACTTATTTTAAGCTCCGAGAAATCAATCCAAGCAAAGTAACAACCTTCTGGCATAACCAACTTTAATGGCCTTAAATTATCTTCTATATAGTTAATTGTATATTGAAGATTCTCTTTAATGTATTTCAGTAACTCATCTAGCCAATATTCACAGTCATTATAACAAGTCATTGTTCCCAAAATAGCTAGTATAGCTGGTGAATTTACAAAATCACGATATCTAGTTATATTTTCAAACTTAGTTCTTATCTCTTCATTAGGTATAATTACATATGACCCAGTCAATGCTGGTATATTAAAAGACTTAGATGCTGATGTACAAATAAATATAGACTCCAAATAATTGTCTGCCACATTTAAAACAGGTGTCATTTTACTATCATATACAATATCCATATGTATATCATCTGATATTATTTTTACATTATTTTCCTTACAAATCCTTACAATCTTAATAAGCTCTAATTCACTCCACACCCTACCTGTTGGGTTATGAGGATTACATAAAATAAATATCTTAGAATCTTTACATTTTTTCTCAAAATCATCAAAATCAATAGAGTAAAATCCATTCTTATTTGTAAGAGGAGATTTTATAATATTGCGATTGTTATTTCCTATTACTTCATAAAAAGCATTGTATGCAGGAGTGTTTAGTAATACTCCATCTCCTTCATCACTAAAAATTTCAATGAGTTTACTAATTGAATACATTACACTTGGACTGTAATATATCCAATTGCTATCAATACTGCAATTAAATCTCTTAGAGTACCAATTTCTGATAGAATCTTTAAAATCATCATGCTTCCATCTGCTATATCCTAATACTCTATGATTTAATCTTTCTTTCAATACTTCTGTTATCTCATTTGGAAATTCCAAATCCATATCTGATATTGTAAAAGGAAGTAATCCTTTTTTTCCAAATCTATCTTCTACATAATCCCATTGGGTACAATATGTACCCAATCGGTTTACTTTTTTATCAAAGTTAATCATTACATTCCTCCAAATGACCTTCCATCGCCTTATCCATTTGCTTTCTTAAAGAATACACTTGAGTACCTATAATTACTTGAATTGTGTGTTCATCTAATTTAACAACTGCTATACCACCAGCTTCTTTAATTGCATCTTCATTTATTAGTGATACATCTTGTAATTTTAAACGTAATCTAGTTACACAATTATCTAATGATAGTATGTTAGATTTCCCTCCTAGCGCTGCTATCATTTGCTGACCTTTGTATGTAGATAGATTTTTAAAATCTGAACCATTTCCTTCAGAAACTTTTATTTCTTTATCTTCACGTCCTGGAGTTTTTATATTAAATTTAAGAATTGCCCATTTAAATACAAAGTAATATATTGCAAAGTATAAAGCTGCTACTAATACTGCTATTGGCCATCCTGTAGCTGTTCCTCTCAAGACTCCAAAACTTATAAATGCTATTAAATCTCCTGTGAATCCCATCAATACACCTAAGTATGGAAGTACCATGTTTGCTAAACCATTCATAAATGTATGGAAAGCAAATAATGCTGGTGAGATAAATAAGAATAAAAACTCTATTGGTTCACTTATTCCACCTATAATAACTGTCAACACTCCTGATATTAAAAGCCCTTTAAGTGCTTTTCTATTTTCTGGTTTTGCTGTACGATATATAGCTAATGCAGCTCCAGCTAAACCATATTGAATCATTAATTTACCTTGCTCCATTTTACCAGCTAAATCAAGAGGTATAATCTGATTATTCTCCACATATGCCATAAACATATTCAATGTTCCAAAGTATGTTTCTCCATCAATAACAGCAGTTCCACCTATTGGTGTAAAACGGAATACAGATGTTACAAGGTGGTTTAATCCAAATGGTATTGTAACCCTTTCAGCTACTGCATATGAAAAATATCCTAATGGCCCTGCTGAAGAAATCCATCTTCCTAAACTTTGGAACGCATTGAAAAATGGTGGCCAAACAATAGGTATTAATAATCCCACAATACTCATAACTATTAAACTAACAATTGGAACTAATCTTGGTCCACTATAGAATCCTAGTGATTCTGGTATTTTCAAATTACTAACTTTATCATACATTGCATAAACAATTAAACCTGCTATAATACCACCTAAAACACTTGTGTTATATGTTTGTATACCCATAATCATGGCTTGACCATTAGTTGACATTTGGTCTGCTGCTACTAATAAATCAGCTCTTGTTAAATAAAAATTTGTACCTATATGCATTGCTATAAATCCTACTAAACCTGAAAATGCACCAAACTCTTTTTCTTTTTTTAATAATCCTAGTGGAATTGCCATTGCAAATAATGCTCCCAAGTTATTAAATGCAAATAATCCTATTGTTAACATGAAATTTAAAATCATATTAACATATTCATTTCCTAGAAATGGAACCATTGCAATCATCTTAGGATCTGTAAAACCAGCCCCAAGACCTAGCATCATACCAGAAACACTAAGTAATGCTATTGGGAACATAAACGTTTTTCCTAACATTTGGAAGAAATTCCATAGACCTAACTTATTTTTTTTCATATTTTCACCCTCCTATTTTTATATAAAAAACATAATCTAATTTATAGAAAAACCTAAATCAAAAAACTTAATCCAATAACTAAGTTCAATGATTTAGGTTTTGCCTGCTCAACCAGTTACAACCCTAAAAGTCACTGTTTGTATTTAATAAAAAAGCCTAAATCAAAAAACTTAATCTAATAACTAAGTTCAATGATTTAGGTTTTGCCTGCTCAATCAGTTACAATCCTAAAAGCCATTGTGTTTATTTAATAAAAAAACCTAAATCAAAAAACTTAATCTAATAATTAAGTTCAATGATTTAGGTTTTGCCTGCTTAACCAGTTACAATCCTAAAAGTCACTGTCTGTATTCAATAAAAAAGCCTAAATCAAAAAACTTAACTAAAATTAAGTTCAATGACTTAGGTTTTGCCTGCTTTATCAGTTACAATCCTAACAACCACTGTTTGTTATTTTATTTATATGAATCATTAGATATAATTCTTCTTCTTTACTAATTTTATATTCAAATCTGTCTAATACCAATGCTGCAATTTCTTCAGTACATACTTTAGGTTTATTATAGTTTTTATTTACTAATTTATACATATCTTCAACATCACTATCTTTGTAAGTTTCTTTTCTTAAAATTCTTTGAACGAAAAACTTTAAGTGAGTTATAAGCCTAGAGTAATTCAGTGAGTTTACATCTAATTTAAATCCATGTACTTCTTCTATTATCTGAACAACTTGTTTTGAAAACTCTAGTATATTAATACCTTCATCTTTTTGAGAATTTTCTAATCCATTGATTATATGAATAGCAATATAGCCTGCTTCATCTTCAGGCAACTTTATACCTATCTTTTTTTCAATTTCATCAATTGCCCATAATCCAAATTCAAATTCTTCTCTATAAAGTTGTTTTGTTTCATTAAGTATCAGGTTTGGTAATTTTATACCCTGTTTTTCTCTTTGGACAGCGAATTCTATGTGACTAGTTAAAGCCAATATTATTGAATCATTTACTTGAGTATTTAAAACTTCATTAGCTTTTTCTATAATTTCTTCTGAAATTTTAAAATATTCAATTGAGGTTTTATTAAGTATTTGATTGTATTTGTCTTTTTGATTATCTTGAACAAAATATTTCTTAGAAATCAAACTTTCATCTATCAAATCTCCTACTTTTTTCTTGAATCCAACTCCAGCACCAGTTACAATTATTTCTGTGCCATCTTCTAGGGAGCTTACTACTACATTGTTATTAAATACTTTTTTTATATTCACTATAAATCCCCTCTGAAAAAAATGTTTCATCACACTTACATAGTATATTATATTTAATTTAATGTCAATATTTAAAATTTCACTTTCGCATATATTTTGCATTTTCCCCTATAATACTACAATTGCAAAATATTTTAATTGTGCACTATATAATTGTCGTTTTTTGTATTTTTTTATTTAAATATATTTAAATATTTATTATATATATTCAATTCTTTAAAGTTATTCAAGATTTTTTATTACACCATATATTTTCCAGTATTTTCAAGTATCTAAATGCGCATTTATTAAGTATTTATTGAAATTTAAATTATATTGTATTATAAGTTTTTTTTTAATAGATATACCTAAAATGAGATTAATATAAAATATTCTTTATATGAAATTTTTATCAAATATTTTTTAAATTATATTTTTATTTTGTATTTATGAATAGATTTCGTATTTTTTCCTAAATTGCTGTAAATACATTAATATTTTAATACCTTATATAATATTTTCCAATTATTTATAATACATTTTTTCATTAATTTTCTCTAATTATAACTTTATCACTTCTAATAATATCTAAGCAATTATAACATTTAACATTTTATGTAAAATTTATAAAAAAATGTATATAATCTAAAATAAGTGACTATACTAAAAATATGATACGGATAACCAATAAGTTCAACCTATCTCCCCCAAAATAGAATGAGCTACAGTTCCCCCCAACTGTAGCTCATTTTCGTGTAATTTAAATATTTTTCATATAATTTCAATCTAAACTGAAACAACTTCTTTAAAGTTTAATCCATATTCTTTTCTTTACTTTTTATAAACATTAATTTTCCATTATTTATTCCCCATATCTCATCCGCAAATAAAGCAACTTCCTCTGAACTTGTTGCTATTATCACACATTTATTATCTTTATGTGCCAAATTGTAAAACACATTTATTAGACTTTCTTCACTTTTATCATCCGTGCTTTCTATAATATCATCACATACTATTAAGTCAGGATTATTAGATAATGACTTAGCAATACACACTTTTTGTTTATCATAATAAGATAAGTTTTCTACTCTATCCAGTACTTTTTCTCTATCAATTCCTACCTTTTGTAGAATTTTACATGCTATTTCCCTCTTATTCTTTTTCTTATTTTCACTAATTCTCATTGGTAAAAACATATTCTCCAAAATAGTTTCATTATTTAATAAGTTATAATCTTTAAATATGACTCCTACATCTTTATTTCTATACATATCCTTATTTATATCTCTTAAATCCTTACCCTTGTAAATAATACTTCCATCAGTATAATCATCAAGACCTGATATTATAGATAACAAAGTACTCTTTCCTGCCCGAGGCTTTCCTATAACAACATACATTTTTCCAGTTTCAAATTTGGCACTTACATCTTTTAATACATATTTATTACTTCCCTCATACTTGTAATTAACATCTATCAGTTCTAGTATTACCAATCTACATCACCTAATTTCTATCATAAATTATCTGTATTGGTTTATATACAATTGTACTATATATGGCCACTATGTTAGTTAATAATATCAATATTATCGCTACAATAATTATCTTAAATATCAGATTTGGAATCAATTTATCTCTTAAACTTTTTATTTCTTGTTTGATATCATCACTATTTATATCTATATTTTTATATTCTCTATTATTCAGTAAATCAACATTATGTATTACATTATATTGATTTTGATATTCAAAAACATAATTTGATAGTTTTGAAACTGATATACTTACAATTCCTCCTCCAAGTATAAGGCATACTAAAGTTATCATAATACTTTCACATATGAAACTCTGAACTATCTTAAATTTAGGCATTCCAGTTAATATTAACACACTAATGTAATACTTTATTTTTTTTATTGATATTATAGAATTTATCATCAATAATATCGAACCTAATATTAATATTCCAAGCGTAACTGTAAAAGCTATATTAGACAAATGTTGCATTGGAGTTATTAATTTACTGTACGCAAACTCATCTATAGTAACTTTATAAATGTCACTTAGACCTTTATCTCTTACCTCTTTCTCAAAATCTTTTCTACTATTAGAGTCTATCAATAAAAATCTAGCATTTGTATAAATTATTGAATTTTCTGATTCAATCTTCTTTTCAAATTCTACTAAAGTATTATACGTAGTTAATATATTATCATATATACTTTCATCTTGAGCTATTTCTATATCGTTAACATTCTTATTATCTTTTTTCTTATATGTTCCTACTATTTTTAAATTCAGTTTTGTATTAGTACTATAATCACTTAATAGAGATATCGTGTCTCCAATTTTCAACTTATTAATATCAATAAATTCTTCGCTTACCATACATTCATTATCTTTTTGAAATAATCGCCCTTTTACCTTTTCCAGATTATAGTGCTTAAGACTTTCATTCTTTTCTGTATATCCCATAATCCCGCAATTTTCAGCCCTCATATCATCATATAAGATTTGTCTGTCATCATTAGAATTATATTTTTTATTATCAAAGTGTGCTGTGATATTTCCAATAAAAGATACTTTTTTTACATATTTTGACTTTGCAAAATTTAAATAATCATTTACACTCAAGTTACTATATTTTATTAGAGATTCTCCTGAATCACTTTGAACAATCTTTTTAGCATCAAGCTTAATTTGAACTTCTGATTCAAATTTTTTCTCATAATTCGCCTTTATCACATTAACGTTTGAATTTATTATTGAGGAAATTAATATTGCTAAGACCATCAATAATATAACAACTGTACTAAATGAATTACGCAATTTATTTCTAAGTAAGTTTTTGATTGCATTATTTAAAATATACACTTCACATCTCCTCTTACCAATTCAATAGTGTCTTAGAGTTATTATATCTATCTTAATTTATTCTTTATATTCTTTAAATACTAAATAAAAAATTGACCTTTTACCTTCTTCACTTTCTACCCATATAAATCCATTACATAAGTTACATACATGTTTTACTAAACTAAGACCTATACCATATCCATCTTTATTTAATTCATTTATTCTATATCTATCATAAAATATTTTTTTCATACTCTGTTTGTTCATTCCAATGCCATTATCTCTTACTGATACAATAACACTACCTTTTTGATTTTTCACATTTACACATATATCTTTACCTTCACCATATTTTATTGCATTGTCTAAAAGATTGGATACACCTCTATAAATCCACTTTTCTTTCCCATAGATACTCATATTTTCATCTTCATCAAAATCAAAACTTAAATTAGCATATACTTTAGAATAGTGGTCACATACTTGTGCACATATTAAAGCTATGTCAACTTCATACATATCTTCATTATTTTTTGTATCACTTATTGCAAGTACATCTTCTACATTATTTGCAACTTTATTGAGAGTATTCAATAGTTCTTCATTTCCGCTTAATTCTAAGCTTGTTCTAAGTATTGCTATGGCATTTTTTTGTTCATGAGATAAATATGAATTTAATCTTTTATAATCTTCAATATGAGAATCAAATTTATCTTTTAAATCTTTATATACTTTAGACATAATAGGGTCTATACTCAACACTTCGTCTTCATCTTCTATATTATTTATATTATTTAATATCTCCATTCTTTCTTTAAACTCTAGTCTATTCAATATTGATAAAAGGATAAAGTTAGAGGTTACTGTAAAGGCAAAAAATAACATTATAATTATATTAAAGTTACTATTAAGTACAATATTATAATCAAAACTTAATCTTTTATCTAAAGTCTTATCTTCCATAGTGTTATAAGTATTATCTATATTCGTTCCATAATATGAATTTGAATCATTAGCTATTAATTCTTTACTTGTATTAGATATATTTATAATATATTTCAAACCTACTGTAAAAATTATAAAGACTATAACAGAATATAAAATTAAAACTATAGTTTTTTTATCTTTTAATCCTTGCATATAGAATATCCTATCCCTCTAGTAGTTATTATTATCTCTTTTCCTGCAACTTCTCTTAATTTCTTTTTTAATCTAGCTATATGCACCCTTAATACAGATGATAATGGGTCAAAGTATTCATCATAAACATGTTCTGATATATCTATACTTGATACAATATCTGGATATCTACTTGCAATATATTCTGCTATATCAAATTCTTTAGTTCCTAAGTTTACTTCTTTGTTATACACATACACTTTTCTAGATGATGGACTTATTGTAAGAGGACCTGCCTCTATATTTGAATTTGTCCTACCATAAAATCTTCTTATAACTGCTTGTATCCTAGCTCTCAATTCTATAATTTGAAATGGCTTTACTATATAATCATCAGCTCCCAAATCAAGACCTTTTGCCAATTCATTTACTCCATCTCTTGCTGTTACAATTATTATAGGAGTATTTAGATTATTACTTCTAAAAAATTCTAATATCTCTATTCCATCTCTATCTGGTAAATTTAAATCTAATAATATAGCATCATAGTCATTTATAAATGCTTTCTCTTCTCCATCTAATCCGCAATTTGCTATATCTACTACTAATCCTTCATTTTCCAGCCCTATCTTCATATTATAAGAAAGCTCTTTATTATCTTCTATTATTAATACTCTCATATAATCATCTCCTAAATAAAATATCAACTTAATCATTATATATAATTAATGTTTATTGAATGTTAATTATATTATAATTATTTAATTCTTATATAAAATCTAACCTTATTATTATTCAAATATTCATACTTGTCAAATTTATGCTTAATTACTATTCTATTTAATATCTCTACCAATATAACTATTAACTTGTTCATCATATTTAATAATTCCAAAATATAGATTAATAAGAATTAATTAACAAAATTCTTTACAAGAACATAACCTATATTAAACAAGCTCATAACTAAAACTTGAGTTTATTAAATTTAAAAATACGAAAGAGAATTATTTATATGCTATTAAAAATTTGGCTTTTAAATAAAATTTTTTTATTCCTTTTTAGTAATAGATAAGTAATAGCTAAAAAGACAATTTTATTGCACACTTAAAAAGGGGATGTCTTACAATATTCTTAAATTATAAATGAGATACCCTTTTTTATTTACATATAGACTATTCAACACTTTACAAAAAAAGTGGACTCATCTGATAAAGTCCACTTTTTTCTGTAGTCAAATCTTTATTTTGAAATAACTTCTTTTGGTGTTAGGAGTGTATTAAATAAATAATACCTGTAATTTCTATTTTATTAACTTTAAATACTTCTTTCAATATTGTATAAAACAACAATAAATACTTATAATAATTTCAAATATATGTAAAAATTTATTAACTATATTATAAATATAAACTTATAGTTATAACCACTAGTACTACTATTTACTTTTACTTAATAAGTATCAACAAGTACAGATTTTTTTATTTTCTGTTTATCTAAATGTGAAATTGCACTAGATACAGCAGTTTGACCTTGCCCTGCTGGTCCGCTTCCTATTATTGCAATGTCGTATCTCATAATCTCACCTATTTTCTAGTAACCTTTCTTTTTTCTTTTATATAAATATAATATCAATAGCCAATATCACTGACAATTAGGCACTTATTTGTAACTACATAAATAAATCTTATAAATAAAAAAACTCATTTTATGATGAGTTTTTTATTTATATATATAATTGAAATTAGTTATATATATGATTCAATTTTATTTTTCAAATTATCTTTAGGTATAAACCCTATTAATCTATCTATAGGTTTACCATCTTTGAATATTATTACAGTTGGTACTGTAGAAACTTCAAACTTTTGGGCTAATTCCATACTTTGGTCTATATCTACTTTTAAGAAATTTGCTTTTTCAGACATTTCGTTTCCTAAAACCTCGTATACTGGTGATAACATTTTACAAGGTCCACACCATGTAGCAAAGAAATCTACCACTACTAATCCTTCTTTGTTATCTACTTCATTTATAAATTCATTGTTATTTATTATTTTTGACATAATATATATCTCCTTTATTATTTTATTGTTTTCTTGATATTAATATACTACGACTTATGTACTAGTTCAATTAGTCACTTTTTTGTAACCATCTATTTTTAACACTCTTAAGATTATCATCATAATCAAACATTAATTAAACTTATTTATGCAAATTCAATAGTTACTTATGTAGTAATTATAGAAATCTGTAAACTTTATATATATGTTAACTAAATTTGAGCTTCATTTCAAAAATACACTAAAAAACTTTTCTAATTTATAACTTAATTTTTTGCTTTGTATGATTGACAATTATATATATACATTATAAAATAATATTAGTACCTACTAAGGTAGTTATTATACTTTTTGTTAAAGGAGTTTATATATGGATACTATAGTTAACGAACTACAAAACATAGGATTTACCAAATATGAATCACAAATCTACATATCATTACTAAAGGAAAACCCTCTAACTGGTTATGAAATAAGTAAATTATCAGGTGTACCACAATCAAAAGTCTACGAAAATATAACAAAATTACTTAACAATAATATAATTATCAATATTGAAACTGACCCTATAAAATATGTACCTATAAACCCTAATGAATTACTAAAAAGTAAAAAAGAAGAATTCAATAATTCTATGGACAAACTAGAAAACAACTTACAGGTATTAAATAAAGGAAAAAGTATAGAATATGTTTTAAACATAAAAAGCTCTAAAAATATATTAAAAAAAGCAATCGAAATGATAAATAACGCCAAACAAGAAATTATAATTTCTTGTTCTCATGAAGAAATTCTTGACCTAAAAGATGAGCTTTTAACTGCTTCTAAAAAAAATGTTAATGTTGAAATACTACTTTTGGAAGATAAAAAGATAGAAGGTCTAAGCAATATTCATATCCATGGAGGTAATGAAACTACACTTAAAAACAAAAAACTTTATAAAGGTATTCTTTTAATTGTAGATGATTCTGAAATATTAACAGGAAATTTATCTGAAGGTAATGAAGCTATTTCAATTTGGACAAAAAATTCTAATATTTTATATATTGGAAATCAATACATACAACATGAAATTTATATTTCACAAAAAATAAAAGGGGGTCTTAAAGATGAATAAAGTTAAAATCAAACAAGTTGATGCATTTACAACAATACCTTTTGGAGGAAATCCTGCTGGTGTAGTCACAGATGCGTCCAATATTTCTGATGAAATCAAACAGAATATAGCAAAGGAAATGAATTTATCAGAAACTGCATTTGTTTCAGAATCTGATGTAGCAGATTTCAAGGTTCAATTTTTCACACTTGGCTTAGAAGTTGACTTGTGTGGTCATGCTACAATAGGAACATTCCATGCTCTTTTAGAAGAAAGAAAACTTAATACTAATAAGAATATCTTTTATCAAGAGACAAAAGCTGGTGTACTATCTGTAGAACTTAAGAAAATAGATAATGAAAACATATTTATGATGGAACAAAATCCTCCTAAATTCGAAAATCTAAATAGCTATAAAAAAGAGATTGCACAAATGATAGGTGTAAAAGAAGATAGACTTCTTGAATATCCAATTATGAAAGTAAATACAGGAATTTGGTGGCTTGTTTTTGGATTAAAGTCTCTAGATGATTTAGAAAATATTTCTCCAGACTTAAATAAAATAAAAGAATTTAGTGCTGATAATAATCTAATTGGAATAACTCCATTTTGTATAGAAACTATAGACAAAAATTGTGACTATCATTTAAGATCTATAGCTCCATATGTTGGAGTCACAGAAGACCCTGTATGTGGAACTGGCAATGCTTGTGTATCATCTTATATAGTACAACACAATATTTTAGATAAAACTGACTTTATTGGTGAAGAAGGAAACTTCATAAATAGACCTGGAAAGGTATATGTAAATATATGTAAAGAAAACAATGATATCACTTCTGTAAAAATTGGAGGAAGCGCCTATACTATTTTAAGTGGAGAAATTGTGTATTAATTCTTTATCTGATTTAACAATAAATAAAAATACTAGTCTTAATTGACTAGTATTTTTATTTATATATTTTATTTAACAAACTTATTTCACCATATATCGTGTTAAAAAGTAACACTTTATGATTATTAACAATTAGCTTTATATCAATCTAATACAATATAACCATACTAAATTAATCTCATTAGTATAATAGTTATTTATTGATTAGTTATCTTCCTCAACAAGTTTACTTAATGTCTTGTCAAATAAGAATAATAATATAGCTGCAACAAATAGTATCACTGGAATTATAGTATATACTTTAATCATATCAAATTTAAGAGTAAATGCATATATATATCCATATCCTTGACCAGCTATAAAAGTAGCAAATGTCCAAACTCCCATAAGAACACCTAGAAGTTTTTTAGGAGCATACTTACTTACGAAAGAGTTCCCAAGTGGTGAGAATAACATTTCTCCAAAACTTAGAAGTATACCAAACATAATTATCCATATTATACTAGCTTTAACAGTTTCAGGAGCTCCAACACCTCTTGTAAGCTCTGCTCCAACAAGCATTAAAAATGCAAGACCTAAGAATATTAATCCAAGACCTGTCTTTTTAAATAAACTTATATCACCTTGTGGTCTACTAGCAAGTTTAAACCATAATGCTCCAAGAACTGGTCCTAGTACAATACATACAAGTGCATTTAATGAGTCAAACCAAGCTAAAGGAATGTCAAATCCTCCAATAGTCATGTTTACAAACGCTGCACCATAATCATAAACTGCAAGATAAGTTAGGTACCAGAATAACCAGAAAATTACAGAGAAGAATGAAATAAGTATAATAGCCCAAATTCTCTTCTTATCCATACTTGTAAGAGGAGCATTATCTTTTTCTTCAACTTTCTCAGCTACCACACCTTCTTTAAAAGGTCTTTTTCCTGCATTTCCAAGGAATCTCCATCCATATGTGAACCATATTGCACCAATTACACAAAGAACAGCTGCTATGAAGAAACATTGAGAGAAACCATATACTCCATTTTTCATGAATGTATTGGCATAAAGTATACCTACTGCTGTTGTTCCGATGAAAGAACCTATATTAACAAAAGAATATTGTACTGAGAATGCTGTATCAAGTTCTTCTTGATTATCAAAAAGTTGTCCATTTACTGCTGATACATTTCCTTTAAAGAATGCAGTACCAATTGAAACTAGAATTATCATTGCATTTACCATAGAAGCTGTAGTTGCAATAGAACCAAGATAGTATCCTATCCCCATGATAAGCATACCTATAGGTATAGTATACCTAGCTCCTATCCATCTATCTGATATATATCCTCCAATTATTGGCGCAAGATATGTGAATGCAACAAGGTTAGCTTGCATTATAGCTGCTTGCCCTTTATCTATTCCAAGACCACCTTTAACAATTGCTGTTGTAAGGAATATATAAATTAAAAACTTTGCAGAATAATATGCTGCTCTTTCAAACGAGAAAGTTGTTGCACAGATATAAAATCCTATAGGGAATTTACCCTTTTTATTTACTGTTGTGCTCATAAGTTTAAATCCTTTCTTAATTGTATTTTTATATTTTCTACGTTTTATCCAGACTCTTTCTTTCAATGAAAGATATGGTGATATTGTTTTGTAAAACAATTCGTAATAATTATTAAGATAATTGCGTTTTTATTTGTAGAATCTAGATGTTTTCATGGAATAAAGATTAACATCTTTATTGTCAATAAGTTCAAAATAATATAGCTATAAATTTAAATTATATAAATTCATTATTTTCAGGTATATTTATAACCTGTTATCTTTATAAATTGACACCACAAAAAACCAAACTATAAATTATTAGTTCATTAATTATTATTTAGCTTAAATACAATATTGCCATAACACAATGGATAATTTTATATCTAACTTCTAAATTCGTCACTCTAGTAATTTTTTCTAATTTAACTACTACTAATTAAATGGGAAACTCTTTACTATATGCAATTCTTATTTTTTTACTTGATAGTATTTTACAAACTAAATTCCTCCTTTTGTGGCAAACGGTGTAATCACCTTACTATTGCCTTTTTAAAGGAGTTTTGAATAAAGCAACATGTATTTATACAAATAAATACTGTCTTTATTTTTTTGAAAAATTTCTAAATACTTCATTCAATTACTTGTCAACTTAAATAAATAAACTACTATCTCTTCACAGATTAAATTTATTTCTTATTAAACATACACATGAATTCTGTGAACCTAAATATAAAAACTGTTGTTTTAAAGTGATTACCTAGATATTCGCTTTGACATTATTAATTGAGGTGATACTATTATAATTTATTAACCATAAAATACCTCAATTTGAAAACTTTTTCACGAATATTTATTTTTCACCTCCCTTTATTTATTTCACCATGTAAATCGTACCATAAACACATACTTATATGCAACAAAAAAATAAGAAAAAAATCGAATAATCGACAGTAAATAATTAGAATAAATCAAATTATACTTGTCAAGTATATTATATAATTTTTTTGTTTGGAAATATAAGTTAAACTAAGCCTCAAAATAGTTTTTTAGATATGAAATTTTGTTGTTCTATGTATTCATATTATTTATTAGATAGGTTTTTGATATGCAACTTATATTATTTAGACTATACTTCACCAAATAACATTTATTATTTAAGAAATATTATCAATGATAAAATTAAAAAAAAGGATATTCTAATCAATTTTAATTAACTATTTTTAACTTTTAAATGATTGTTATTTTTTTGATTAATTTAATAAATTTCATTAATTTTTAGAATAGTAGAGATACTTCACCTTTAAGATATAACTTTATTTCTTAAACTTATAAATTCTAAATTTACACCTAATCATAATTATTCTAAATACACAATCAATGAAATTGTTAAATAAATACAACAAAAGTAGTAAATACTTTTTTAATAAATTTAAATTCTTTAAAATCCATCATTTTTTATCTGTTAACTTAATATTTACTTAATTAAAATAAAAAAGTTTGATTAAAAACAAACTATAGTAATTATTATATATTACTATTTTAGAAATACTCTAAATTTTGTATATCTATAATTTTTCAAGTTACACTATAAATATACAGCAAATATATCAATTCAAATTATAAAGATATATTTAGTCTTATTTTGTCGATTATATTTATAATGTACTCTTCTAAGCTAGAAGCATTTATCTAATCTATGTTTTCATTTATAAAAAATAATTATTTCTTAAATAAATAGCTAAATTGTAGTATTTATAATAAATATAGCTTATGTTTATATTAGTATAATTCCAAATAATTTAATGTTAATATTTAAAAACATCTTCGTAATATACTTAATTCTAGCAATAATATAAAAATAATAATCTGGATAAATTTAAGTTAAAAGTTTGTTTATATGAAGCTGAAAATAAGATTTTTTACATAGAAATTAAAACTATGTGTAACTTAAATGAGCCTATTTTACTTTAATAAAATATAAATTTTTACGATGTAGGTAAAATTAAATAAGATGACTTCTATTTAATATAGTAGTCACCTTATCAATTAACACTAGAATATATTTTATATTGTCATATATTTTAAATGATAATACTCTTATAATATTATTAATTTTACTTCAGATTTTCAACATGCTTATTAAACTTACCATTCAATCATCCCCTTGATTAAAAAGTATTTTCAATAATAATTTAATTTTTTAAGAATTGTATATTATAAACATCATTTTAACAATTCCTATAATATTATATATTCAATTTTTAGTAAAACAATGCGAATAAATAATATTCTGAAATAATTAAAAATAGCAATAAAATATTCATAAATACTTATTGTAAAATTATATTTAAATATTATTTTCTTTTTCTTTATAGTTTTAACTATGCTATACTTTTTAAGTAGGAGATAATATAAAAAATACTTTATTGCGGTATATGACTTGATATATATGAAGTAACTTCATCAGGAGAAATATTCAAAACAGTTGCAAACTCTTCATTTAATAATCTTTCTGCTTCTTTCATCATATTATCGTCTGCTTGATGTGATTTTTTACCAAGAGATTTTATATGTTCTTTATTACAGTATATACTTCTTATTAATTTAAGTAACTCTTCACACTTACCACTTCTAAGCATCACTTTAAATTGCTCACTTCTCATTTTTTCATTATCTATCCATGATGTATCCATATTAGGTATATCATTTATTAGCGAAGCCACAGTAACTTCAGAAAGTATCTTTCTCATTGGAACTTTCTTATTATCAACAGGTATTTTTATTATTGTATTATTAGAATAAAGGGGACTTAATACATAATATTCTTTTTGTACACCATTTGTAATTTTTTCGTTTGTTATGTCCAAAACTTTACAAACACCTGTCATTCCGTACATTATATAATCATCAATCTTAAACACAAAACCTCACCATCCTTAACAAAAAATAGTTTTGACAACTGAATTTACATCATCAAAACTATCTACTATATACTAATTGTACCATATTTTGAGAGTTTAAGCTAAGTAAAACTTTTATTGTTTAAATAATAAAAAATACATTGACTATTAATCAATGTATTTTTCATTAATTTGGATAGTAAGTAAACCATAACAATCGAACAAATCATAACAATCATACCCATTATAATATTTATAAAATTGGTGCTTGACTATTCATTGAGTATCCATCATTTCTAATATCGTTTATCTCTAATATATCATCTTTTGTTTCAACTTTACTAAGTTTTTTAACTGCTCCATAATGCTCTCTCAGTGAAAGTTTATCTCCATTTCCAGAAATAACCCATAAAACTTTATAACCTCTAGGTATTACTTGTAGCTTATTTTCACCTTTACCATCAGTAAAGTAAACTAATAAGTTAATCTTTTTATTATTAGCATATTCGAAAACTGGAGTAAATTTTGTGCCTCCACCTATTTTAACTCTATCTTTTATATCTTTTATAGTTTTTGCTTTATATACACGTCTAATTTCACTGTCACACTCTATAATAGTAATTTCATGATTATAATTTTTAACTATATTAAGAACTTCTTTAATTGCTTGTTTAAATTCTTCATCACTAATACTTCCACTTATATCAATAGCAACGGCTATTTCTGCTTTATGACTTCTAAGTTCTCCTCTTAAATCTAATCGATTAGGCTGTCTTCTATTTCTCCTTGTTATAGTCTTCTTTTTATTGTTTTCAACAGTTCCCATTAACCTACTAAGATATAAATTCCATGGTAATTCGCCTTTACTATTTTTAAGGGCTGCTATCATGTTTTCTAAGTGTGTTGGAATTTTACCTTTTTGAGAACTATCAATAAATTTCTCTGTAAATTCTCTAAGAGTTCTTTCATCTATATCATCGGATTCTTCCCATATATCATGAGTTTTTTCTGGTCTATAATCAGTTTCTATAGTTCCATACTTGTCGCTATCATCTTCTTCACCATCTTCATCCTCTTCTAACAAATCTAATTCAGTTTGAATCTTTTCTACATAATACTCAAAAGGTTCATATGGCTCTAGCTTTAGAGAGTATTTTAGATTTACCCATTCTAAAGTAGTAGCATATGGTGGTAAATTATTCAAATATTTATTTACTACTATATCCATTGCCATATTAATGGCTAATGTACTATACTTTCCTTTTAATTCTTTTGCTCTTACCAAATGCATAGATACTATATGATAAATTTCATGCTTTATTGTACTTTCCATCTGTTCTATACTGAGAGTTAAAAAAATTATTGGATTAAAGTATATGACGTATTTAGCTCCTTTAAAATTCACACCTGTAGGACTACTTATATCAAATCTTATCTCTCTTGACATCTGAAACAAAAAATAGCCATAAAAATTATCTTTTTCTTCCATAAGGCTTAAGCTAACTTTATCTACAAGACTAAAAAATTCATCTTTAAAATCTTTTGGTATATCTACCTCAAATTTCTCATTAGCACGATTTGCCTTTAACATAGAATGAGTATTTATAATTTCACTAGCTTTAATATAGAGTTCTTTTGCCTGCTTATCAAAATAATTTTCCATATATTATCCCCTTATTAAACGATATGACTCAAAGTAAGATTTTACAAACTCTTCATTTTCTATAGCTTTTTTATACACTTCAATATAGCTATTTCTAATATCCTTCATAATTCCTATCATTAAATCTATAGGATATATTTTTAAGAACTCAATAAATCTATCAATATAATATTTTGATTCATACTCATCATTTTTCATATTTAATTCTAAGTTTTTTAGAATATTTATCGCTGATAAATAAAGTCTTGTATGACTTTCATTTTTTACTCTTTCTACAAGATGTTCATCAATAGTATCACCTAAAAAAACATCTTCATAAGATATCAATGGACTAGAATCTGATTCAATAAAACTTATAAACTCTTCTGCTATAACCTTACCTACATTCCCCTTTATAACATTTAGAAATACTGATCTAGGAATTTCTTTATTTTTGTCCTTATAAACTTTATAAATTTTAGAAACTCTCTCATAACTTCTCGGAGTTGCTCTTACATCATCTTCATTTGTTTTATGCAGATATTCTGGAAAAGTTGAAATAAACTCTATAATCTTTTTTTCAATTCCTTCATCTATTGCCCATTTCAACCATTGTGTATGGTCACTCTCCATATTTAACCAAACAAATCTATTTTCTTGAGCTGAATCCATATCTACAACTTGATAATCGAAATCTGAACCATATTTACTTGATGGATTCATTGCTGCTAAAATCTTTACATCATCATGTAACTTATATCCATTAATCTCTCTATTTAAAATTAGATTCATAAGTTCTTGTTGTACAGTATGCTCACAACGATTTATCTCATCTATAAATAAAAGAACTGTTTTTCCTTTAGATATTTCTTCATCAATTTCTCTTAATTTATTATGAACAGCATATACTGTAGTTTTCTTTTCTGTCTTATATCCATTAGAATTAATTCCTACATAAGATTCTATAGTTGGAAGACCTCCTATTTCACCCTCTTTAAGTAGATTTCCATCAATTACAATCAAACTCCAATTATTGTCTTTAGCAAGTTTTTTTGCTAGAGCTGTTTTTCCTATCCCACTTTCACCAACTATTAGAGGTACTTCTCCAGTGGATAATATTAAGTCAACGCTTTTTAATGTATCTATAAAATTCATTTTTTCTCTCTCCTACATAATTTTCAATTTTTCGTCTACAGCTATTTTTTTTGCTGTTTTACTTCCATATTTGTAAATAAACATCATTTTGTCTATTGCTATATAGTCACTGTTTCTATCTATAATATTACAATTTAAAAAATCTCTAATATACTTTTCTTCAACATCTTCTTTTGATAGTACTTCTTTTAATACTTCTTCTAATTCCTCTTTAGATATTTTCTTTACAATATACTTAATCACTAAAATATTTACTTTTAGGAATTCTAATATTTTATTCTTATCTAAATTAGTTATAAAGTTAATAGCTGCCTCATTATTCTTAATAGCTATAAGTTCTGTATTATAACTAGGAAAATCTATATATCTTAATGCATCATAACTTATTTTTACTGCTTCTTCTTGTACACTTTCATAAGGTTGTTTTATAAACTTTATCGAATCATAATTTTTTCTTATTGCTAATAATTGTAACTCTTCACTTGGATTTTTAGAATATTTAATAGCCCACCCTGCTTGATTTATAGCTAATTTAATCACTTTATCAGTTGGATTTTTTATATAGTCTAATATACTCCATCCATCATTTACTGCTTTTATCATCATATCTTCTGTTGGGTCATTTATAAATTTAATTGCTCTAATATTGTTATCAATTGCTAATTCTTGCATCTCTCTAGTTGGATTATTTATATATTCTAGTACAAGTCCATTTACTTTGATAGCTAATAGTTTCATCTCATCAGTTGGATTATTTATAGTTGCTATAATATTAGGATTATTTTTTATCATTTCAATAACTTTTGACTTTTCCATAATATGCCTTTCCTTCTATAGTTATTTTTATTTATATATTAATATAATAATCTATTCCTATTTATATAATTGTTTCTTATTATAATAAATATACTTTTTAAGCAAGTTTAAACAGAATAATTATACCAATTTTAAAAAAAATTTCTAAAATCTCATAAAACTAAGTGTTTTTAAATTCTGTTATTATATGTTAATTATAGTAGTTTTTTAATGATTTGTATGATTTATTGAGGTTTTAAGACTTTTTTTCTCTTTAAATACTTTTAAACTTTTTACAATTGTTCATATTATTCTTATTCAAAATTTATCACATATAAAAAATACTCTAATTTATAATAAAATAATAAAAAAAGAGATTAAACAATCAGTTTAATCTCTTTTATAAATTTATATAAGCTTAATCATTTTCATTTAACCATTTAGTTAGAACTTCTATATATTTATCATTTTCTTCAACAAATGGCATATGTCTTGAATATTCAAATAGTTCCCATTTACTATTAGGTATCCTATCATACATAGTCTTTGCAATATATGGTGAACACAAATCTATCGCTCCACTAGTTACTAAACAAGGTTCCTTTATTTCATGTAATCTATCTGTAAACTCATATCCAGAAAGAGTACCTGTAGGAGAAAATTCATTATATCCCCATCCTACAATATATGCTTCAGAACCAGACTTTTTAGGTCTTCTTAAACATTCAGGAGAATCTTCAGTTACTTCCCCTGCACAATACATCTCCATAAACTTTTCTAATGCATCATTATATTCTTTACTAGAGTAATCTCCAGTATTTACTGCATCAAGTAACGCTTTTTGGTCAGCTTCACTCATATATGATATTCTTCTTTTTTGTTCTTTTTCCCAAAGTTTTGCAGAAGAAAGAGTAGATGAAAGAATGTACGACTTGATACCCTTTGGTTTATATTCAATAGCATACCAAATAGCCTGCATACCTCCCCAAGACTGACCTAATAGATGTATTTCATCAAGCCCTAGATGTTTTCTTAGTGCGATAAGTTCTTTTATCCAAGTGTCTGCATTAAATAACTCAGGATGCCCTTCTACAAATGAATTACCACAACCAATTTGGTCATACATTATAACTTGTCTTCCACTTTCAGCTATCTTGTCCAATACTTCAAAATAGTTATGTGTAGAACCTGGACCTCCGTGAAGTAGTACTAATGGTTTCTTTCCTTCTGTAGCTTCTCCCACTATACGGTAATAGGTTTTAAAACCTTCAAAAGGCATGTATCCTTCAGTGATTTTCATGTTTATCTCCTCCAATTTGTCATTATGAACAATAATTAAGTTCATTAATAAGGCTATTTAAAACTTCTCATACATATTTAATTATGTATTTTTATCTTTATACTTACTTTTATAAATAGTATAACATAAAAGTTAAAAATCACCATACCAAACCAATTATAAAATCATATTAATTATATAATTTTATTTTTTATTAATAATAGTATATACATTTTTGACTATTTTCATTTGCTACAACTATTTTTATTTGTTATTATGATATGAAATAAAAAAAATATCATCATGATGTATACCAGTTTTCTTGCATTTCTAATATTCTTATGAACATACTATACTTATAATCACATAATCATATTTTAAAGTCAGTTATACTTGTCAGTATGAGCTTTATAGCGCTATTTATTGGTATTATTAACAAATCATCAAAAGCAACAATTATTACATCATTTTTGTTAATATTTTTAACTCAAGCAAACGTATGAGATTTTACACTGGCAAATAATATATACAAAAAACTTTCATAAAATAAAAATATACTGATTGTATTTAGCTAAATAGGGCAATAAAATAATTAAGTACAATTAATTACATTTCAAACCCTATTAGTTTTATGTTAAAATTATCTTTATTATATTTGTTTACAGGAGGTTTATATTTGAATAATATTAATTCACTTAAAGTAATAAAATTATCTCTTGGATGCTCTCTTGCTATATCTATTGCTTGGCTGTTAAAACTAGAATACTCTATGGTTGCTGGAGTTATAGTACTACTTACAGTAAAGGACACTAAAAAAGAAACGCTTAAGGGTTCTATTGGAAAGGTTTATGGTTTTCTTTTATGTACTATTTTTTCCTATTTATGTTTTAATATTTTAGGATATAATTTGACTTCATTTTCAATATTTATATTCATAATTATACCACTTTGTTTTTTATTAAAAATTCAAGATGTTATTGCCATGTGTGTAGTAATTGCATCCCATTACTTCCTACAAGGAGAAACATCTATTAAATGGATTTTAAATGAAGCTGGAATATTTGCAATAGGTACTGGAATAGGTGTCATAATAAATATGTATATTCCAACAAATATACATAAAATCTATGAAGTCCAAAAAAAGTTACAAGAAGAAGTGAGTATTGTGCTTATAGATATTGCCAATATTATTGTAAATCCTAAAAAAGAAAATAGGTTCAGTAGAGATTTATATACCTTAAATTCACTTATTGATAGTAGTATTTCTGAAACTTATGATAATATTAATAATACTTTATTAAGTGATACTAAATTTTTCTTAGAACATATGGATATTATAAAAAGCCAACGGGATATCTTAGAAGACTTGTATAGTTATATATCTCAACTAGACTCTACTCCACCACAAGCTCATATTCTATCTGCTTTCATACATAAGATAGGTTATACTGAATTTGAAGCCGAAACAGGGAATCTTCTTCTTGAAGAATTGGGCAGGTTAATGCTTAGTATGCAAAATCAACCTCTACCTGTTGATAGAACAGAATTTGAAAATAGAGCTATTTTATTTTTCTGCTTAACTAAATTAAAACAGTTTTTAATTAACCGTATACGTGCTCAAGTTCTCAGAGATAATAATTTTTATAAATAGTATTATGAATCAAAAACAGGTAGATAATCTCCCTGCTTTTTGATTCGTAATACTATTTCAAATTATATTCTACAGTAAAATACTACTATATTTTTTAGATTTAAAGTGGATACACTCAATCTATTAATTTAATTATTTAGATTTAAATAATCAGATATATTATAAAAATGAATATTAAAAATTGTATAAACACCATTTTCTGAGTATACATCAATCTTATGACCTAAGTTATCTATCATCTTTTTTGCAAAGTATAATCCCATTCCAGTAGATTTATACAATCTATTTCTTCCATTTGTTCCTGTAAATCCTCTATTAAAAACTCTACATATATCCTCTTCATTTATACCTATACCATAATCCTTTATAGATAGCACTACTCCGTTTTCTAATGGCTTTGCATTAAATTCAATTTTACCAACTTCTTTTGAGTATTTTATAGCATTATTAATAATTTGGTCTAAAATATAGGCTATACATTTAGAATCAGTGTAAACGATGTAATTTAAGTTGTTTAAACTAACTTCAATATTGTTTTTTATGAGTAAAAACGAGTTATTCTTTATAGAGGATTTTATTAATTTTTCTAAATTAACTTTATTCATAAATATGTCCTCAAACATACTATTACTTCTACTACTATATAAAATAGAATTTACTAAAAAGTTTATTTTTGCAATTTGATTCTTGACATCTATACTATCTTCTATATTATTTAATCTATCTGTAATTATACTCAAAGATGATATTGGAATCTTTATTTCATGAACCCATTTAGCTATGTATTCATCTAATTCTTTTAGAGATTGTTTGTAATTTTTTGTATCATCATTATTCTTTGATTTCAAATTTTCAATAATCTCTCTCATTATATTTGCTTCAAAGGATTGTCCACTAATCAAGTAGTTGTCTATATCATCATTATTTTCTAGACACTTACATAAATCTTTATAGCTATTTTTAAAGTTTATATAATCTACAACAAAAAATACTATTATTATGAGTAAAGCTAGAAAATCTAAGTATACTAACTCTGCATATTGATTATCAAATATATTTATAGCAAGTAAGTAAATATTTATTATACTAATGATAATAAAAAAAAGCACAATATACTTGAATCTGTCTTTTAAATATTTTACTATCATTATATTATATATCCTATTCCCTTTTTAGTTTTTATAAAATCATCAACACCTAACTCTTTAACCTTACTTCTCAATCTATTTATATTTACAGTAAGAGCATTATCTGTAACAAATTCATCATTATCCCATAAAGTCATCATAAGACTTTCTCTTGATACAACTTTATTTTTATTTTTTAATAATAAGTTTAAAATTTTTATTTCGTTTTTAGTCAATTCTATATCTTTTTCCTTGTACTTGTGTTTTATAATTCCTTTTCCTACATCAAACATTAAATCTTTGTAGTATAGAATACTATTAGAGTCGCTATAATTATAAGCTCTTCTTATTATCCCATTTATTTTGGTAACTAAGATATCTATAGAAAATGGTTTTGTAATATAATCATCTCCTCCATTATTTATTCCCATTATTAAATCCATATCAGAATCTCTTGATGAAAGGAATATTATTGGAACATTTGAAACACCCCTTATTTTCTCGCACCAGTAAAATCCATTATACAGTGGTAAATTAACATCCAAAAGTACTACATCTGGTTTTTTATCTATAAATTCTTCTAAAATCAGTTCAAAATTATCAATTACTTCTACTTTAAATCCCCATCGTTCTAATGCCAAAGCAATTTCTTTTGATAAATCAATATCATCTTCTATTAATAAAATTTTATACATTTATGCAATCTCCATTATTTTAATATTTTATTATAATATAAATTATCTCTATCATATTATATTTTGTATACATTTATTAGTCAAACGGCTTAAATCTAATTAATAAGAGACTCTTATTGTAAGAGTCTCTTTGTTTTAATAAATTTGTTGATTAATTTTCGTATATTACCTTCTTAAACTTATTAATAGATACTGCTCCATATATTATGAAGATTATTAAGCATATTACTAAGCTTAATATATATATACTAAATAAATCAGCCATTAGTAAACTGCCTGCTAGTCTTAATGCAAAGTAACTTGATATTGTTGCACTTAACATTGGTAAAGTGTAAAATATAGCTACTTCTTTAAAGACAGCTTTATTTATTTCTTTTTCTGTAGTTCCTATCTTCAATAAAGTTTTATATTTATCTCTATCTTCATAAGCATCACTATATATTTTCATGTATATTATGCTTCCAGCCACAAGCGTAAATACTAAAAATAAAAATACAAGCACTACATATGCAAATTTCATCCATTGACTTTCGTTTTGAGCTTTATATCCATTTCTCATATAGCCACTTTTCATACTTAAATTTTTTTCAATATTATCGAACATCTTTTGGCTATTTTCTTCCTCAGATACTTTCGCTCCATAAAAATATATTTGTTCTCCTTTGTCTTTTAACTTAGAGTAGATGTTATCATTTACTACTATAATACTGTCATTAATCCCTGTTCCCAATACTGGTACTTTTATTTCCCCTTTTGTAATATTATATACTTGTCCATCAATGTTCACACTAGTTTCTTTTTTAGCTAATGTTAATATCGTTTGAGGACTTTTTAACTGCATTACATTATTTCCTTCAACTAATTTTTCGCCATACTCTTTTAATTCCTTCTCATTTCCATTTACTTTGAGAATATTGTAAAAATCACTGTATTTCATTATTATATTTAATTTATCATAATCATCTTTGCTATCTGGATTTTCTAAAGCTATTAGTTCTGGATTTACTGAATATCTTATACTATTAGTATCTTTTATTATATCTTCTATTTGTGTTCTATCTACTTCATTTTTATCTGTTGAAACTATACTAACAGTATATACATTCCTCTGTTCTTGAGCATTTTGTTGTATATGTTTTATGGCAACTGATGCACCAAGGGTTGATATTGTAGTCGTTATAATTATAGCTATTATAGAGTAAGTTTTATAGTTTTTATTTAATCTATAATTTATATTGTTTATAGCAATTATATTATTTCCATTGAATAATACCTTTTTATTTTTCATTATCATATGAAATACAACAGGCATAACTGATTTAAATAAACCATAAGTACCTATTATTATTATCACTATAACTGGTATTACACTAGCTATGTTTCCAGAGCGTATATCCATAGAAAGATAATAACCATATCCTAATACTAAAATTGATATTATGGCTAATATGTATAATCCTATTCCTACTTTTGGTATTTTGTCTTGCTTCTTAGATGTGTTAATTAGGTTTATTACACTACTTCTACATATTGTTACAAAACCTTTTATAGTCATTATCATAAATATAGAAATAAATATCAAACTGGCATACATTATAGCTTTGATACTAAACCCATTGGATACATTTATATCAAATCCTGATAATTTTATTATTACTACCTGGAAAAATCTAGATGTTATTATCCCTATAAGTATTCCTGTGATACAAGAGCTTATTCCTATAAGCATATTTTCTACAAAATATATTTTTCCTATAGTATATAAATCCAATCCCATAAAAGATAGTATCCCTATTTCTTTTGACCTATTTTTAAAGAATATATTTGTTGCATACCATATAAAGAAAAATAAAAATACTGACAATATTATTATTACAGATATTAACACTGATAATGTGAATTTCTGATTTTCCCCTTGCAATACATTTATGGCATCACCATATCTTAGTAATTCAAAATTAGTCAATACAACTACTGAAAAGACCATAGATATAAAAAATGCCAGATAAGTTCTTATATTACTTTTAAAATTATTATAAGCAATTCCAAGTACACTCACTTACATTTCACCTCCCATAGAGGCCAACATATCCATAATCTTTCCATAAAATTCTTTTCTACTACTTCCTTTGTTCAATTTACACTTTATAGTTCCATCATTTATCATATATACTTCATTTGAATAACTTGCTGTTAGAGGGTCATGTGTAATCATTATAATAGTAGCATTATTCTCTTTATTTATTCTTTCTAATGAGTTTAAAAGTTCATAAGCTGATTTAGAATCTAAAGCACCTGTTGGCTCATCAGCAAATACTACTGCTGGATTTGTAATTAGTGACCTCGCTGCTGCACCTCTTTGTTTTTGACCTCCTGATAATTGATATGGATATTTATCTAAATGATTTTCTAATCCAAATTTTTTGGCTATCGAAAATACCTTACCTTCAATTTCTTTACTTTTCTTTTTCCCTAATGCCAGAGGAAGTGCTATATTATTCATGAGTGTCATATTATCTAATAAGTTATAGTCTTGAAATATAAATCCTATCTTCTCTCTTCTTAATTTTGATAGTTCATTATTTTTTACTTTAGATATGTTAATTCCATCGAGTATTATTTCTCCTGAGGTTTGTTTGTCAAGTGTAGACATTAGATTAAGTAATGTTGTTTTTCCTGCACCTGATGGCCCCATTATTGCTATAAAATCACCTTCGTTAACTGTGAGAGATATACTTTTTAATACATTTGTTTTAAATCCTTTTATTCCATAGTCTTTTGATATATTTTTTATTTTTAATATTTCTTTCATAATAATAACCTCCACTTGTTCATTTCTTAGTATATCTTTATTTTAAAGGTTTTGTAGAGTTAAGTCCTTATGTAAGCATTACATTTTGACTACTAACATTACACTTTTGTAACATATAAAAAGGTTATTAAAATAAGTGTGTTATAAAGTTTATTTGCATTTGGAATTATGATTCTTAATCTATCTGCTGTTTTATAAGAATATAGCATTATGTCTTTTCCACCAACAAGTAAATTAATAGGAATTGTTATTCTTCTAATTTCTTCAGCTTAATAAATGAGTATCCATTCTTTTTAATAATTAAATCTATAATCAATTGAAATAAATTCTAAAAGGATTAATTGTCATCTTCAAGTTTCTCAAGCTAAGAACATAACTTTTGCTTGTTATTTAATCACTAATATGTTCAAGTTCCAATACCTTTTTTATGCAGTTATCATTTTTTATAATATTATATACATACTTAAAGTCATCTATCTTTTCTCTTTTAGATAGTTGATTATTTTTAGAATGAATGAAGTTACCTAATAAAATTATAAATATAAAAATAATTACTAAGAACAATACTTTCTTTTTCATACACTTCACATAGACTCTCAAATTTAGTATTTTAATATAAATATCTAGAATAATACTTATATATTATATTTCATTATAGCTTACATATCTACAGATATATCTTATAACCTGTACAAAATCTACTACAATTTATCATATTGTCTTTTAAATTATCATATTTTTCTTGTTTTATTAAATATTTGTAAGTTGCTACCTCATAACCATCTAATATACTCAACAGCCCCTCAAAGATTTATCTTTAAGGGGCTAAAATAATCTATTTTATTTCACTAACATAAATTTACAACTTGAACTTGGTAAATAACCGTTATTATTTGGCCAGGAACCATAATATTTAAGTTAAATCCAGCTGATGGGTTAAGAGTTTTATCTCCTACTCCATTTATAGTTACTGATCCTAAAACAAATATTGAGTTAGCTGGCGTTGGATCTAGAAATACTACATTAGTAGCATTAATATTACCATTATTAACTATTTTAACAGTATAAGTTATTATATCTCCTATTGTTGCATATTTCTTATCTACTGACTTATTTACACTTAAACTGCCATATGCAATATTAGTAGCTACAGCATTAGAATAAGCTGTATCACTGTATGATGATTGTTTTGGATCAATAACATACTGGAATGGTATTACAGCTTGATTTATTACTTGGTTAGTAGAAGGAACTGAAGTTACTATTACTGTAAATACCACTATAACAACATTACCTATTCCAATACTTCCAAGGCTAAATCCTTTTGTTGGGTCTGCTGATGAATTTGTTACTCCATTTACAACTACACTTCCTTCATTAAATGTTACGCCAGTTGAAGGAGTATCTTGGAACATTACATTACTATCTATAACATTACCTACATTTGTCAATGTTACTGTATAAGTTAGTATATCTCCAATTGTTGCAATTGATTTATCTACCATTTTCACTACATTTATCTTACCTGATACTACATTGGTTGTTACTGTATTACTATATTGAGCGTAAGTCAATGGTGCCCCATTAGGATCTATATAGTAACTAAATTGAACTTGTGAAGTGTTAGTTACATATGGTGGTGTTGGTAAAGTGTTTATCTTAGCACTAAATCCTACAATTACGGTTTGACCTGGAGCCAGATTTGGTAAAGAAAATCCAACGGTTGGGTCTAGTGATGGATAAGTTACTCCATTTATTGTTACAGTTTGTGTAACAAAAGTTAATGATGATTGTAATATATCTAAGAATTGTAGATTATTTGAAATAACATTACCACTATTTACTATAGTTGAGGTATACGTTATTGTATCTCCCACCTTAGCATACATCTTATCAACTGTCTTAGTATTTGTTAATTGCCCCAAGTTAATATTAGTAGTTACAGTATTTGATGTTGCTGATATTTGATATGGACTTGAGCCTATATTATAACTTCCACTTGATGTTGCGTAGTTGGTAACTATTGGTGGTGTTGGTAATGTGCTATTTACTGTAACTTGGAATTGAACCAAAGAGGTATTCCCAGCTACTAAATTATTCGGTAAAGTAAATCCTCCTATTGGATTATAGTTTGCATAACTTATACCATCTATTATTACAGTTCCATTTGCAAACGTTGCTCCATTTGATAAGAAATCTGTAAATAATATATTAGATATAGGTGTATTTCCTGTATTTTTAACTAATACACTATAATTTAATGTATTGTTTAAAGTTACATATAACTTATCTACACTCTTAGTTAAAGTTAAACTAGGCTGAACTATTATTGTACTTGTAGTATTAGACTGATAAGAACTACTATAAAGAGATCCATTTGGATTTACATAATAGTTAAATGTTCCTATAGCATAGTTTATTACAGAATCGTGAGTCGGATTATTTATTACAGTTACTGTAAATTGTACTGTAACTGATTGTAGTGTTGGTATCGTACCCAAAGTAAATCCTTGAGTTGGGTCATAGTTTGTATAAGGCGTTCCTCCTATAGTTACTGTTCCACTATTAAAAGTTACATCTGATTGTAAGTTATCAAGAAAATTTACATTTTTAGCATCAACATTTCCAGTATTAGCTACAACTACTGTATATGTTAAGACATCACCCATAGTTGCATATGACTTATCTACGCTCTTTGTTAGAGTTATTAATCCTACATTTATTTGAGTGGGTACAGTATTAGAGCTAACTTGAGAGTATATATATGATCCTGATGGATTTATTAAATATGAAAAAGTAACATTTGCTGTATTGCTAATCAATGATGGATTTGGTAATAATGTCACTGTAGTATTAAAGCTTACTACCACTGTAGCACCAGGAGCAATATTTCCTAATGTAAAACTAGCATATGGGTCATAACCAGAGTATGATATTCCATTTATACTTACTGAGTTAGTAATAAAAGTCAATCCACTTGGTATCACATCTCTAAAGTTAACAGTGTTAGCTACTACATTACCTGTATTTACAATAGTAACTGTATAAGCCACTGTATCTCCTATAGTAGCATATGCTTTATTTACATTCTTAGTAACTGATAATGAACCTACATTTATTGCTGTAGACACAGTATTACTTGTACTTTGAACTGTAACTAGTGGATTAGATGGATTTATATAATATCCATAATTTGCTGTAGCTGTGTTGTAGATATTATCAGTAGATGGCAATGTACTAACTTTTACTGAAAAAGTTACTGTTGCACTTGAGTATCCAGCAATATCTGGTATATTAAATCCTGCATTTGTATCAGCATTAGGTTGAGATATTCCATTTACTACTACTGAGCCACTTATAAGCTGAGCATTTGATTGTATAATATCTTTAAATAGTATATTAGTACAGTTTGCATTACCTGTGTTATTGATTGTTATTGAATAGTTTAATGTATCTCCTATAGTTGCATATGCCTTATCTACTGATTTAGTAAGTGTTAATACTCCTAATTGTATATATGTTTTAACCGTATTAGAAGTAGCAGTCATTGTTTGTTGGTTATCTGATGGTGTTAACTGATAATTAAAAGTTGTAGAAGCTGTATTATCTACTTCTCCACTTGTAGGTATAGAAGTTATATTAACACTAAATGTTACTGTATGGTATTGATTAGGCGCTAAATCAGTTAAGCTAAATCCTACTGTCGGGTCATAGCTTAATTGTGGTGTCCCATCTACTACCACAGAATTTATATTAAATACTGTTGATGCTGGAGCTAAGTCCTTAAAGTTTAAACTTGTAGCATTTACAGAGCCTGTATTTTTAACTATTACTGTATAAGTTAAGCTATCTGGTTCAGTAGCATAAGCTTTATTAACTGATTTTGTAAGAGTTAATTCACCTACTGCAACATAAGTTTGTGTAGTATTAGTTTTAATTTGAACACCAGTATAGGTTTCGCCACTTGTATAATCGTAAGTTATTGTAGCATGGTTGTAGATAATATTGCCTGTCGGTCTAGTCTGTACAGTTGCTTGGAAACTAACTGTTACAGTTGTTCCTGGAACAATGTTTGGTATAGAGAACCCTTGACTTGGGTCAGCACCAGTTTGTTGAGTAGTACCTATATAAACTGAGTTTGCTACTAACTTAATATTAGAGTCCAAGGTATCCAAGAACTGTACATTTGTTGCATTGACATCACCATCATTAGTAATAGTTATACTAAAGTTTAAAGTATCTCCTATTTTAGCTATTGATTTATCTACAGATTTATCTGCTGACATTATAGTATCATAAACATAAATAGTAGTTGTATTAGAACTTGCATTTGTATTTATTGCACTACCAGTAGGATTAACATAGTAAGAATAATCTATTGTGGCTGTATTTAACAATTCATTATTTGTTGGTATTGAATTAGCAGTTACCTCAAACCTTACTGTAGTTTGTTGTCCTACCTGTATATCATTTAAACTAAATCCTATATTTGGATTATAGCTTGACATGTTAGTTCCATTTATATATACAGAGCCTGAAACAAAAGATGATTCTACTTGAATGATATCTGTAAAGTTAATATTCTTTAATACTGTGTTTCCAACATTAGCTATTACTACAGTATAAGTTATTATGTTATTTAATTTTACAATAGTTCTATCTGCTGATTTAGTAACAGCCATATTTCCATAGTTAATATAAGTTATAGTAGCATTACTTGTCGTATTAGAAGATATACTCTCTGTTCCAACAGTGTATTGATAGCTTAGATTTGAAGTATTGGTAATATATCCACTACCTGGTACACTAGCTACTTTTACTTGGAAACTTATAGTTACAGATGCTCCAGCTGCAATAGTTCCTAATGAAAACCCTTTACTTGGGTCATAAGATGATTGTGCTGTTGAGCCTATCATAACTGAGCCTATTACAAAAGTTGTATTACTTGGTATTATATCTAAGAACGTTGTATTTGCAATACTTTCATTGCCATTATTAGTTATTACTGAAGTATAAGTTATTGTATCATTTAAGGTTGCATAACTTTTATCTGCAGTCTTTGTATTAGTAACAGACATAGTTACAATATTTGTAGTAACTGTATTACTTGTTAAACTTCCACTAATATATTGACCTGTAGGGCCTAATTGGTATTGGAAGTTCATACTAGCAGTATTGTTTATTTGTGGTGGTGTTGGAATACTAGTTATTGTAACTTGGAAGGTTACAATAGTGCTACCACCTGGGCTTATATTCGGTATAGTAAATCCATTGTTAGGATTAACATTTGAATATCCTGTACTTACACCATTTACTGCAACTGAACCAGGTACAAATGTAGCTCCATTTTCAATAATATCTACCAAATTAACATTTGTTAAAGGTACTGTTCCTGTATTATTTGCTGTAACAGTATAAGTTAATGTATTTCCTAGCATTGCATAAGATTTATCTACTATTTTTGTTATTGTTGCTGAATAAGAATTGATTGTTGTAGTAACAGTATTACTTGTTATATTGTTAGTTACTGGTTGTTGTGATGGATCTATATAATAACTATAAGATGCTGTTGCACTATTTTTTATAACATTTGGTGAAGGTGTATTATTTACAGTCACTTTGAAACTAATAGTTATTGTTTGCCCAACATTCATAACCCCTAATGAGAAACCTTGTGTTGGATCATAATTTGATTTTGATACTCCATTCACTACTACACTACCTGCTACTAAAGTTGCTTCTTGTTGAAGAGTATCTGTAAAGGTTGCATTAGATATAATAGCAGTACCATTATTTGTAGCTGTAAATGAGTAAGTTAAGGTATCTCCTACTGTTGCATATGCTTTATCTACACTCTTTGTTAAACTTAGTGAACCTACAGGATCATAGGTTACAACTGTATTAGAGTATATAGTCTTAGTAACTTCTGGCGAAGTTGGATTTACCTGATAGTTTATTATCGCTTCTGAATAGTTTGGTATATATCCAACAGGTAGATTTACAACTATTGTAGTCGCAAATACAACTATTACAGTATCACCAGGATGAATATCTCCTACAGGGAATGATTGAGTCGGATTATATGATGGATAATTTACTCCATTAATATATACAGTCTCTGGATATAAGTTCATGTAAACACCTATATAGTCTGCAAATACAACATTTGTTAAAGATACTGTTCCTGTGTTTTGAATAGTCGTTGTATAAACCAATGAATCCCCTAGCTGAGCATAGTGTTTATTTACAGTTTTTGTAATTGTATAAGCCACTTGATTTACTGTTGTTTGTACAGTATTACTATATATAGATCCATTTAGTTCACTATTGTTAGGGTCTGGTTGATAGCTATATACTAAAGCACTTTGATTATATACAATGTTTGGAGTAGGAACTGAATTAACCTTAACTTGGTATGTTACTTCTATGGTATCACTTGCACATATTGTTCCAAGAAGAAATCCTTGATTTGGATTATATGATGAATATGACACACCATTAATTGTAACCGTTCCAGGTATAAGAGTTGTGCCTGATTGAATATTTGATAAAAACATAGTACTAGTTGCATTAATATTACCATTATTAGTAATATTTACAGTGTAATATAATGTATCACCTATTATTGCATAGGCTTTATCCACACTTTCAACAATATTCATACATACATAATTAGCTATAGTATCAACTATATTAGAATCTTGCTCTGTAGTTACCACACTAGATGTAGGTGTTATTTGATACTTAAATGGAACTTGAGCTATATTTTGTATTGTATTTGCTGGATTAAGTTGTGTTACAGTAACTTGATAGCTAATATTTGTAGTTGCTTGAGAATTTATAGGATTTGGTAATACAAATCCAGTAAAAGGATTTAACCCTGATTGAGCTACTCCATTTATTTGAACACTGTCACTTACAAATGTAGTTCCAGGTATTGTTGGCTCAGATATTTGAAATTTAGAAGCTGGTTGATTTCCTACATTACTTAAGCTTAAAGTATAAGTTACTGTATCGCCAATATTAGGATAATTATTATTATTACATCTTTCACCTATTACATCTATATATCCCACTTGTATACTAGTATGATTACTAAATATAGTCTTTTTTCTTATATAACCATATTGATTATACATATACCCAAAACTTACACATGAATAATTATCTATATTTGTTGATGGCGGTAATGAATTTATTTTTGATTGAAATAATATTTGTGTGCTACTTCCTGGCGCTAAATCTTGTAAAGATATACCTACTGTTGGGTCATCTGTTATATCTGTTATACCATCTATTGTTACACTTCCAGTAACAAAGGAAGAATATCGATTAATTTTATCTTGGAGTAATATATTTGTTGCAGCTATGTTACCTGTATTAGTTATATTTATTGTATATGTTACAGTATCTCCAACATTTGCAGTACTTGCTGAAGCTGATTTTGATATATTTAAAAGAGCTTCTTGAACCATTATTTGAACAGTATTTGTATTTGCATTGTTTGTAATAGTATTTTGACCTGATGTAAATTGGTAACTATAATTTACAGTATCATATATCAAATTGCCTGGTGTTGCAGGCAATGAATTTGATTTAACTGTAAAAGTAACATTAGCAGTCCCATAAGCTGGAATACTTCCTATATTTACACCTTTTGTAATATCTCCACCTTGAATAGTTTGATTGTTTACTATAACTGAGTTTTGAACAAAGCTAACTGATGGGTCTAAAGTTGTAGATAATATAACATTGTTAGCAATAATACTTCCATTATTTTTTATTTGAACTGAAAATACTAATTGTTCTCCAACCTCAGTGTTATATTCTCCATCACCGTCTATATCATATAGCTCCAAATAAGCTGTAATATCAGGTGCTTGAGCAAATACTTGAGTACCAAAAGCTACTATTTGTACTCCATCTCCAGATACACTTTCAGTTATTTGAGTAGCTAATAATGATTGATTTGTAATTAATGTATTTGAAATATCTACATCTACAATATCCCATTTATTTCTTGCTCCTACAAGTTGTGTAGGTACAAACCCATCATTGTTATTAGTTGCATTAGTTCCTGAAATATTTAGTAAACCATTACTAGAGCTTGTAGGGTCTGCTACATTTATTACTCCACTAAAGAAATTATTTTCTGGATTATTTGGTGATGTCCCAGGATTAGTATTTGGTGAAAAAACTGAGTTACCAACATTACTTAATTGAGCAAAAGATGGTCCTACTTCTACATATTCATTTCCATCAAGTGGAGAACCATTTGCACAAGCAATAAACATATTGCCTTTTAACATTGATGGATCTGTACTAGTTGTATATCCAGACATCGTCATTTGTAATGGTGTATTAATAGTTGCTACTGATATGCCAGAGTTATAAAGAATCATTTGAGGTTTAAATAAATCATTTCTATATATTACTGTTAATGTCCATCCTGCTCTTGTATTACTTAGACCTGTAGAGGGTACACTTATTGGTACATTTGATACTGTATAACTTCCTGATAGTGCTGCCTGAACATATGTTGTTACATCTGCAGCTCTGTATCTATCAACATTTCCTGTTGGCCCATTATAAGTATCCATATACTTAGGTATTATGGAATATATTCCTTGTGGAGTTGTAAAAGTTATTGCGCTATCTTGAATACTGCTAACACTTTGTGCCCCTGATACACTACTAGTCACTGTAGAATACCAAACAAGCTCTGCATATAATACTTTACTGTTTGATAATATATTTAAATTTGCAGAACTTCCTGCTTTAGTCCAATCTCTTGTTGTTGTTCCATTAGGCATAATTAAATCAGATGTACTTACTGTTAAAGCTGTACTACTACCACATACAACTAAACTGTTTCCTGTACCCACTAAAATAGCTTTATCTATTGCCTTAAAACGTGGTGTTAGTGACATGTTTACCTCCTTGCAAAGAATATTTTTAATTTTGCATTATCATTTTTAAGAATTACTGTATATTATATTAAAGTAGTAATTTTTTAGTTCCTAAAAATTAAATTTTTAATTAAAACAAATATTTTTTTATCGAAATATGTATATTTATTTTGAATATAATTTATTAATAAACTTAAAGGAGTGATTTAATGGACTCAAACATGTTAAATATTATTGTAAGTAATACTCAAAAGATTCCTATAATAATAGGAAATACTTCTACTTTTAGTATTACTATACAAAATCTCAGCACTGTGCAAAGATTTTATAATCTAGGCCTTACTATTACAATACCTGATGGTCTAGTCCTTTCGACATCTACTTTTTCACAAACATCTAGTATAACAAATGCTGATAATAGCATCACATATTCTTGGGTTAATATGAAAGACCTTGCACCTATGGAGGTAAATTTCACTTTTAGTATCACTGTTAAGTGTAATACTAAATTTAAAAATGGAACTGTAATACCATTTGGATATATATTTTCTGGAATAAGTGTATCTTGTCAAGCAGATACTATGCCTAGAGGGAGCTATGATATAGGTGATGTAGTAATTACTAATAGTATAGCTATGTCTTTTCAAACAATAATGTTTAATAGTACTATTACTACCCCTGGAAAAGTATTAAAAGGTGCAGGTAGCCTACTCACTTTAAATGATTATACTCAAGTTAACACTGCTACTTGCAAGTTTTATAATAATTCAGATTCTTCATCTTTAGTTAATATAACAATACTATTAGATGATGGAATTAGATATATAGGAAATATTACTACTTTAGGTACTGATGCATCACAATTTACAACTCCTACTATTAACTTGGTTAGTATTAATAATAAAATGTATACTCAACTTTATTATAGTAATGTAAATCTTTCAGTAAGTAGCAATACTACCTTAAATTTTAATTTTGCAATATGGAATCAATATAACAGTAATCAAGGAAATTATATTGTTCATGGTACTACATTGAATATGTACATTAGTATGGTATCAGCAAACCCTCAAGTAACAGCCAGTTCTAGCAGTACTACTAGTTTTTCAGCAATGGATTTGATAATAGCTACTTCTACAAGTAAATCTATAGTTGATATACAAAATACAGTAACTTACACCTATGTATATAAGGTTGGGCAATATTACAATATACAAAATATATTAGTTCATTATTTGTTACCTGATGGAATCCTTTATCTATCTAGCTCTATTAATCCAACTTCAGTGGCAAATAGTTCTACAATGAAAGGATATTATCTAACTTACAACTTTGCTTTTATGCCACAAAACTCTACACAGACTGTAACAATAAGTGCAAAAATTAATAGTTTTTATACCTATAAATTTGATACAAATAACATAAATCTACCTGTTGTAGCTTCTGATCCTTTTACTTCAACTACTGATATTACAGGTACTCTTGTAGGTTCATTAACTCAAGTCACTGATAATTCTAGTGTATCTTCAAGTATAAATGTAGGAACAATTACCAAACAGTTTGTTAAAGGATACTATAAAAATGGAACCTCTAAAACAATAAATTCTTTAGCTCCTGGAGATTTTGCTGAGTATTTATTAACTTACAATGCATCTACATTACAAGCTACTCAAAAACAAGTTTATATAGATGACTTTTTCCCATTATCATCTAATCCTATAACCAACTTAACTTACAACTACACTGGTTATAATCCTGTATCTCAACCTAAACTAATAAGTCCCCATGGAGTGGATTTCTTCTATGGAAATATACCTGGCTTAACTACTGCTACTATTAGTTTTAAAGTACAAATAGAGCAACTGGGTTCTTCTGGCCAAAATGCTAATCTAATGAAACTAAAAGGAATAAATACCTATGGATATGCCTATAGCAATCGTGCGCAAGTCAACTTTAATATAGGCACTCCTAATATTCAATTAACTAAGACTGTTAATGGTCCTAACACAACCGTTATAAAATCTAATGAAATCTACACATATGCAGTTACTATAAAAAATACTAATACACTAGGAACAGAAACAGATGCATTTAATTTTACTCTTAATGATACTTTATCTAACTGGTTTACTCTTAAGAAAAATAGCTTAATAGTTAATGGAACAGGTAGTTATGATGAAATTGAAATTGAAGATAATAGTATTATTGTTAGTATTGATAAACTTGCTCCAGGTCAATCTATTACTTTAACATACAGTGTAACTATAAGCTCAGTCATAGCTCCAGGAGTAAGTATTACCACTACAGCAACTAATACTAATCCATATTCTCAAGAATATGATGATTATTCAGATAACTACCAATATTCTAATCTTAATAAAAGTGCATCAGTTAAAATCTCTTCAGCTAACATAATAGTATCAAAAAGTAATGTAGCATCTACATTTAAGGTTGGCTCTTTAATAACCTACACAATTACAATGACTATTCCTCAAGGTACCATTGCATATGGACTATATGTAAAGGATGTTCTTCCAAATGGAGGTCAATCTTATGTAGGTTCTGCATTTAAAAACGGTGTATCTATAATACCAACAGTATCATCTTATACAGTTACATTACCTACTGAAGGAACAATAGATGCTAGAGTATCATCACAAACAATAGCTTACAACATGACCTGTAGAATAATTAGTGCAACTAAGAGTATTGGTGCATTAACTTCTACACAAAATAATATTGCACAATGCCTATATCAACAAATTCAAGGTGGTAGTTATACCACAGTTTCTAATACATTAGTTGTAACAGTAAATCATCCAAACTTGGTGATGACATTAAGTGCAACAGATAAAACTACTTCTACTATATATAACCAAACTGCTAGTATAAGCACTAATTCTGTTATGCAATTTTTACTTATATTCCAAAATAACAGTTTAGTAAATTTAGTAAATGGTACTATACAAATTCCTATAAATAATAATTTCTTATTTACTTCTATAAATACAACTTCATTCTGTAATGCAACCTATAATAGTTCTACAAAAAATGTTGTTATTTCAATACCACAGTTAGGTCCATCTATGTCTGGATATGTAACTTTTACAGTAATACCTCAATTAATGTTAATCTCTGGTTCTTCAATGACTACTCAGGCAACTGCTGTTTCTTACTATAATGATATATTGCCTACTAAAATATATAGTGGTGAACAAAGTAACACTATAACTTGCTCTTTAGTCCCTGGAGTTTCATTATTGCCAAATCCAGCTAATAGAATAGATGATTCAACGTCATATATTGTTACACCTGCAGGCAATACTGCAGTGATATTAAATTATTTTAAAAACACTGGCGGAGGCTATGACAGTTATTCAATAACTATACAAAAAGTAGCTATTTCTTATACACTGTACATTAATGGTACAAAAATAACTGATGTAGCTACTAATACATTTTATCAAGCAACTTTACCTCAATTAACAAATTTACCTCCTAATAGTAGCAAATTAATAGAACTAGATGCGGTCATTCCTTCTAATCAACCATTAGGTGTTAGGTATGATTTTTATATTACTGTTACATCACAAACTAATCCATATCCAAGTAAGACAGTTTTAAATATAGATCCTAGTTAAAAATAAAAATATCTTCTATCATGAGTATTTATAAATACTATACAGTTTATTTCTTTATTATAAAAAACCATCGATTATACTTGATAATATTCGATGGTTTTAATAATATAGTAATATATTTGAGCTAACAAACAATTTACCTTTATAAATTTGGCTTGTTGATGTATTTTCAATATTTATTTTTATATTATCTTTATTTAAATAGGTAATACCAATAGGTACAAGCATGTTACAAGAAAATCCAAAAACACTTACTTTAGTTTTCATTTTTTGGTTTTTGTTTTTTCTATTAGTTTTTTTACATTTTGTTTTATAATTTATTTCGTATTCTATGTTACCTAAAATAATAAAGGTGCATACATCAGAATTTTGTTTTCTATATACATCATTAGCAGGAGTGTTGACAATCTTTGTTTCTAGTATATTTACTTTTACTTTTATATCGATTATTTTATCTATTTTCTGAGATATTTTTACATTGTTATCCACTTGTAATGATTTAAATACTTTATTTTCAACATGTGTGTTCACTTTATTACTTTTCATTACTACTCTAGTGGGAGACATCTCAATATTGTAAATATAGTCATGTTCTATAGTGGAGCAATTTTTTATTGTATTACATAGATAATGAGGTAATACTATAACTTTAAATGTTATTATTATGCATTTTCCTGAATTAATATCATACAAACTAAACCCTTTTTCTGGATTTATGAAATATTTCTTTATACTATTTATAGTTACTGAGTTATTTATAAATTTTGTCCCTGTTGGAATTTTATCTTGAAAAAATGCATTAGTTACAATATACTTACTAACATTTGAAATGCAAACTGTATATGTTATTATATCAAAAGAATATGAATGTTTCTTATCTACATATTTTTCTATCTTTAATATATCCTTTACTATATCAGTAGAAACTACATTACTACAGATAGTCTTTACTATTACAGGACTTTTAGATGATAATCTATATTGAAAGTCTATCCTACATTCATTTATGACCTTCATTACATCACTCTTTTCTATTTATGTCTGTTAGATATTAGATTATTATTACTCTAAATATTGCATTAACATAGTTACACTTACAAATACTTTACTCTGATTGAGCTTTACACTGACGTCTTCTACAAAGTATCTAAGATTAATTCTTTCATCATTACTATCATAATTTGGTATAACTATGAAAGTACTAAATGGCAGCATAATATTTAATACTTTATTTTTTTTATGTTTATTACGCTTACATTTTTTTTTGTTGTTTTCATATTTTAATATTAAACTCATATTAATATTACCCAATATAATAAGATTTTTCCCACTTAAATGTTGCCCTTCTAATGAAGTTCCTTTTACTGTATCCACTATTTTTGTATCACATAATTTTAATGAGTATATTTCTATAGATGGAGTTGTATATTCTATTCTATAATCTTTAGACTTTTTATTAGATAATTGTATATTTTGATACGTAGTAAATTGTTTAAAATATTTTAGTGGATGTAATTCTCCAAAGCAAGATATATTGTATGTCATTTCACCTATACTATAATCCATATTCTTTTTTCTCCCTTTTAGTATATTCTTCAATACAATAAAAAATTTATAATGTGGTATTCTCTACCTATTAATATATTATATGATATTAAAACTATTAATACTAAATAACCAAAAAGTATTGTATCATCTATATATTCTTCACATTAACTCCCTTGCTTAATATTTTTTCAAGTTATTACCTTAGTATATATACTAAATGTTGGGTATTATATAATAATTATTTCATGCGGTATTTTTTTATTTATCTAACAAAAAAGAGTTTATCTTTTTTGGATAGAACCTTGTATAAAAAAATGCTACCTTCTTTGTAGAGGGTAACATTCCTAAAATTTTGGTTCAATATAAGTCCGATGAGTGGTATTTTTTCACCAACAACTAGCATACTAAATTTACAGAAAACCTTACAACTTACTTCAAAGAAAAAATAAATATGAGATGTACGATTCTATTTTTAATGTTAGAAATAACTTTTCTAAAGCTGATACATCTACACATATGAAGACATATTAGTTATTATATTTAACATCTCAGGAGTTTTTCAATGACAAAGTCCTTGTTGCCAATTTTTAATCCAAATATACATGCCATTTACAATGTATATCACCTATTACTTCACTTATACGTTTATACGTTTCATATATATAAGTTTATTCCACATTGGCATAATTTTAAAATTTACTTTGATTGTTTTCTAAAAAATATTCACTTAGTATATCATAAAAAGGTATTGATTATTTATCCAATACCTTTTTCTCAGATTTTAATGGTGGAGATGATAGAAATCAATAATATCCACGATTATATTTTGACATAAATTATAATATACCTTCAGACTTATAAACTTCTAAATTTTTCATTATATAACTTAGTGTACAAAATTCCTTATCTATTCTTTCTCCAATTAACGTCAATCCATCTATTAATTGCTTTTCTTTAAAGTTTTCTAAAAGTATCATTATACTTATATAATTAATGCCACCATCTTTAGTATCTAAAGTTCTTGATTTTTTAACATACTTATTTCCCATTGCAAATTTTATTGCATTTTCTAATTTTTCACTCATCTCTATAACAGGCATTACTTTAAATACTTTTATTTGAGGTGAGTTTATATCAAAGTTTTTAGCTTTAGTTATGTCTGTATTTAAAAATATTACGTTTTTAAATTTAGTACCAGAAAAATCTACTTCTTCTAAATTAACTCCTTCAAATATAGTATTTTCAAATTTTGCATTTTTAAATTTACTTCTTTTTAGGTTTGCCCCTATTATTTCTGCTGATTTGAACGTACACCCATAAAAGTTACAAGACTTAAAGTGAGCTCCTCTTAAACTTGTAAAATTAAAGTTTGAATTTGAAAAATCAGTGTTATAACAGTTACTTCTTTTTAAGTCTTGATACATAAAGTTTTTGTCCATTTTTTTTGCTTTATTGTATTTTAATCCTGTCTCTATCTTTTGCGTATTATTCATTCTTCCTCCATAATTTAAAAGTTCATATACTTATAAGTATATACACTTGATAATAATTATTCCTAATATTAACACATAGCCTCAGCCATAACAACCTTATTATATATTACTGATAATAATAAAATGCTGTATTTTTTATATAATATAATTAAATTAAACTTAGGAGATTTGTAAAATGAATTATGAATTTAACAATAAAGATACTTCTAGTAACTATGCATGGAATAATGCTATGATTTTATATAAAATACAAGAAATTTTAGAAGACAAAAACATAGATGATTTAGAATTTACTAAAGGAAATCAAAAACATTTAGAGGCTCAATTAGGAAAAAGTATTTCTTCAGAATCTATATCATGAGCAGATTCTCCACTTTCCCATTTTGCTACTGATTGTCTATATATATTAAACTTTTTAGCTAAATCCTCTTGTGTGTACTGGTGAATTTTTCTTAGTCTTTTCAAATTTTACAGTAATCAAATTCTTTACCAATGAATATAAAAAATATTAATGTGTTATAATTTTTTTAACTAATAAATTACTTTATTAAAGCAAAAATATTCAGTATTAAAACAAAAAAATAGTTAGGGAGATATAATTAATTATGATTTTATATTTTAGTGGTACTGGCAATAGCAGATATGTAGCTCGTAAAATTGCACAAGAATTAAGTGATGAAATGATATCACTAAATCAACTTATAAAAGAAGAAAAAACAGATGACTTGGTATCAACAAATAAACCATTCATATTCGTATGCCCCACTTATGCATGGAGATTGCCTCTAGTAGTTACAGATTTCATAAAAAAAAACAAAATTTTTAGGAAATAATAGAGTTTACTTTGTAATGACTTGTGGAGCAGATACAGCAAAAGCTGTAAATTATATTCAAAGTCTCTGTAAATACAAAGAGTGGCAACTAAAAGGCATGGCAGAAATTAAAATGCCAGAAAATTATATAGCTTTATTTTCTGTAACAGACAAAGAAACATCAAAACAAATGATTAAAGAAGCAGATAAACAAATATATAAAATTATCTCTTATATACGTAATGAAAATGAATTTGAAACTATTACCCCTAGTGGCTTAGGTGGTACAATTAAAAGTGGTATAATAAATACAGTTTTTTATAAGATAATTATTAATGCCAAAGGATTTTACTATACAGATAAATGTATTGGTTGTGGAAAATGTGTAGAATTATGTCCTTTAAATAATATTAATTTAAAAAATCAAAAGCCAGATTGGGGGAATAACTGTACTCATTGTATGGCATGCATTTGTGGTTGCCCTGCTGAAGCCATTGAGTATAAAAATAGTACTCAAAATAAGGAAAGATACTATTTGGAATAATATACTTTTGACATTTAAACCATCATAAAATGGGCTGTTGCGCTAAAAAAGAGTGCTACGCCCTTTTTTGCATAAAAAAATAAATCCCAAGTTCAAAAGAGCTTGGGATTTATGTATAATAATTGTATGTTAAAACAAAATAATATATAAATTGATTATACTACTACTTATGGTGATAATTATCAATTTAAATTACCACTAAATATTGATTACATAATCCCAAAAGATGATTCTGTAAGGTTATTAAGTCAAATTATTGAGGAGATGAATTTAGAAAAATTATATAAGACTTATTCTCGAATTAGAGAAAATAGAGTAACCCCAAGACAACCTTTTGAAGATTATAATATATGCAAATATGAACTGTATCTATTCTTCTAGGGAAATAGAAAAAGCATGTAAAAGAGATATTAACTTTATCTAAATGATTTTCTAATCCAAATTTTTTGGCTATCGAAAATACCTTACCTTCAATTTCTTTACTTTTCTTTTTCCCTAATGCCAGAGGAAGTGCTATATTATTCATGAGTGTCATATTATCTAATAAGTTATAGTCTTGAAATATAAATCCTATTTTCTCTTTTCTTAATTTTGATAGTTCATTATTTTTTACTTTAGATATGTTAATTCCATCAATTATTATTTCTCCTGAGGTTTGTCAAGTGTAGACTTTAGATTAAGTAATGTTGTTTTACCTGCACCTGATGAACCCATTATTGCTATAAAATCACCTTCATTAACTGTAAGAGATATACTTTTTAGTACATTTGTCTTAAATCCTTTTATACCATAATCTTTTGATATATTCTTTATTTTTAATATTTCTTTCATAATTAATAACCTCCATTTGTTCATTTCTTAATTCTGAAAATATCATTTACTTATTAAATAATCATCATATATATGTATTTTATTTTTATATTCAATACTTCTAAATGCCTTACTTATATTATATATTTTATTAGTCTCCGTCATTTTAGATTTAAAATATAATTTTTAGCATCCTCAAAATTATCAAATAGCCTAAAATTATTTGATTTATTTAACTCTAACACTAGTTCTGAAAATCTTTTATTTATCCTATTTTTATCATCAACAATTGCAGCAACTTGTATCCTATAATTTATAAATTTTTGTATTGTAATACCTGCCAAACCTGTCTTTAAATTAAAAAAATCATCTGTAAGTGAATTCTTACTAAACATCAAATAATCTGTACCATGTTCCATACACAGTGATATAATATCCATGATTTCTTCTTCATTACTAAATTTGCTATCTACAAAAATATATTTTTTATCCTTTTGTTCTCTTATATCGTAATTCATTTTAATTCCTCATTTCTACTTTAAATATTTTCTATTAATAAAGATATAGAGCTTAACATTTCCTCAATAAACTTTATATCTCCCCATAACATAACCCTAAGCCTATTTTCATTTTCAGCATACTTCAAATTAATGGTAGAACCACTTGATATTGAAGTTGGATTATTTGTAAGTGCCAAAAGCAAATTTGATAAACGTGAATATTCATTATTAGATATATTATTTATCTCAACTACTGTAGATACATTAACTTTTGGGATGCTCGCTAAGTTTTCAGATGCATTTAACCTAAATTCTATACCCTTATCTTCATTTTCACTCTTTACATCCATAAAACTATTTAAATCCTCTTGTGATACTCTCCACTGCTTACCGAGTTTATTAGCTTTTAATTTCCCATCTTTTATAAACTTTCTTATTGTTTTATGATGCATTTCTAAAATATTCGCAACTTGGTCTATTGTATAAAACTTTTCCTCCATAACTACACTTACCTTTCATTTGATAATAATAATAATAATAATAATAATAATATATTAGTTTAAGAATATCAAAAAGTCAAATTTATTTTGTATTTTATTGCTATTTATTATATTTTATTGCTTTTTAATGCTCTATTGAAATTATTATAATCTTTGTATAGAGGTTCCAATCAAATTCTAAAAGGACAAATAAATCTTATAAAAAACTTCAAAACTTACATAAAAAAGTAACTCAAAATCATTTAAAATCATTTTGAGTTACTTTTTTACAATTTTTCTATAATTTTTAATGCTAAAGATAAATCTCTAAAATAATATCCAGCAACATTTAATTGTTATTTAATAATTGATATTTTCAAGCTTTAATACCTTTTTTATACTGTTATCATCTTTAAAATTTGTTGTTCTTTTACAGTCTTTTACTTTAAACTCAGGAATAGTTTTAAATTCTTCATCGCATATTCCGTCTTTGTTTAAATACATACAACTTGACATTCTAACTATTAAACCACTATTTTTTAACTCAAACAACACAGGGTCTATTCCTCCACCATCACCTCCAGTAGTTTCTCCTACTAAAGTTGCAAACTTAGTCTCTTTACAAAACATAGAAAACGACTCTGATGATGAATATACTTTTTCATCTACAAGTAAGTATATATTACCTTTAAATTCCAAATCATTATTAGTATTTATGGTATAAGAAGTTTTTTCAAAATCACTAAAATTTTTTAAAGTTTCCTTTGGTGCATTTTTCTTTACACCTACTGGTAGGTTTTCTATAGGCTCTAACTTTATATTTCTTGCATTGGTGTATTTTTTAACTATTTTATTATTATTTCTATAGAGTCTATAACCCTCTATTTTTATATCATTTTTTATAAGTTTAGATACAATTCCTTTCCAATACCTATCACTTCCGCCTGAATTTCCTCTTATATCAATAATTAGAGTTTGATATTTTTCTAAAGTATTAACATAATCTCCTATCATTTTTAAATCCTTATCCATTGACCCATTTTGTGGTGACATTGATGGTAAATACATGTATCCAACCTTACCTTTAATTATATCTTCTAAAATCAGTTCTTTTTTTACAAAAATATCATTTGGTATTTTTATTTTAGTATTTATAGAATTATATCTATCTACAACTTTTTTGTCATTAAGAAAGTCATACCAATTATTATTAGAGTATGATTTTTTAAAAAGTTCATATCTGTTTTTATTATCTATTAACTCAGTATGTTTATTGTTTAATTCTGATAATATAGAGGATACTTCTTCTATAAACTCTTCATCACTTTCAGTATTTTTAATTCTTTTTATATATTTGTCCTTATTTTCTAACCAGTCAATATGATTAAGTCTCTTATTTACATCCAAGTAAGGATACCCTGTTTTTATAACATTATATACATATTTAAAGTCATCTATCTTTTCTTCCTCAGATAGTTGCTTCTTTTGGGAATAAGTATTATTACTTAGTAAAATTATAGATATACAAATAATTCCTAAAAACAATATTTTCTTTTTCATACAATTTTCATCAACTCTCCAAGTTTATATTTTAATAGCCTATATTATTATAACTATTCTACACTAATACTTATATCTTATTATAATTTATATTTCCACAAATATACTTAAAATTCGTCTTCTTATGATTCTATAAAAAACCTCTAAATATATAAATATACTTGAATGTGGCTACTCTAAAGTAAAATTACTATTTAAATAATTTTCTTTTATATCTAAGTGCATATATTATTTTACAAAACTATCATAAATATTATAATTAATTTTTAACTGCAACCATACATACTGTAATCTTATTTGATATAGAATTTTCTATATTTTCTTTTAACAAGTCAATTATTTTTTATACAACCATTACTATTTTTAAGTTTAATTTATTACTAATGATAATATTAAGTTTTTATATCCTATTTTTTATATAATCCTTTTTTATTTTCTACTATTAATATTACATAGTTTTATATTTCATTATAGATAATAGTATTTGTAAAAATATATGAATTATTTCAAATTTAACCCTTATTAAAAATAAATTATTTTACTGTTTTAGGGCATACTTACTATTAATAAAATTAGCATAAAACTTTAGGATAGGAGAAACACATATGATATTTTTCATTGTAGGATTTATTGCATCTATTGTAGGAGCAATTTCTGGACTTGGTGGAGGAATTATTATAAAACCAGTGCTAGATGCAGTAACTACACTAGATGCTTCAGTTATAAGTTTTTTATCAACTTGTGCTGTATTTACTATGTCTTGTTCAGCTGTTATTAAACATATTAGATATAAAACTAAATTTGAAAAACCAACAACTATATTGCTTGGAAGTGGAGCAATTTTAGGAGGTTTAATTGGTACTGAAATATTTGAATTTATAGTTGAATTTATTAACAAAGATAAACTTGTAAAAATAATTCAGAATGGACTTCTTTTTACTTTATTAATATCTATATTAATATACATAAATCTACCTAATAAAAAACAATTCCATATAAAGAATCGTATATTTATAATTTTACTTGGATATACTTTAGGAATGATTTCATCTTTTTTAGGAATAGGTGGTGGTCCTATAAACATAACAGCCCTGACGTTGTTTTTCTCGATGGATTTAAAGAACGCATCTGTTAACTCAATAATACTGATACTATTCTCTCAAGCTTCAAAAATAATAACTCTGTTAATTTCAAGCTCTATACCTTTAGGTCTTAATATATCAATGTTATTATGCATAATACTTGCTGCAGTTTTAGGTGGGTTGTTAGGTACTGCTATTAATAAAAAAATAAGTAAGGCAAAATTAATCATTGCTTATAATGCTGTTATGTTGTTTGTAATAATAACATGTTCATGGAACATAGTAAGGTTATTTTAAAGGAGGAATTCTCAATGAATAAGAATGATTTACTTAAAATAGTTAAAAATACTTATATATATGGATATCCAATAGTAAGTAAGTATGTATGAATTGCTATATACACAGATTATGAATCCCCAAACTAAATTAACAAATTTTAATGAATTTGCTCATACTGCCACTGTAGCATCACCACAAACATCGTTTATACCAGCACCAAACAATGATACTACATACTCAACAGCTTGGCTTGACTTACGTAAAGAACCTGTAATAATAGAAGTACCTAACACTTGATAGATGCTATTTGTGGTAAATGGTTACCTCCTGTTGTTACTAGAGTAAACTAATAAAATTTTTAATATTTAAAAGGAGTTATGTCTATGAGTAATTTCGCTTATACTGAAAAATCGAAGTTTGTTAATCCTAGATTGACAGAACATTCTAAAACAATGGAACAAAAAATTTATAAAACAGGTGAAAATGTATATAGTGCTGTTGGATTTGGATTATCTTATCCAGTTATGATTGAAGGAACTGATGGCATTATAATCATAGACCCAGCTGAAACTATAGAAATGATGGAAGAAATAATGAAGGGCTTTCGTAAAATCACTGATAAACCAGTCAAAGCAGTCATAGTTTCTCATAATCATGGTGACCATTGGGGCGGTATGAGTGTCTGTGTAAGTCAAGAACAAAGCCAAAATAAAGAAGTTTTAGTTATTGTCGATGAAACATTTATAAAACATTTCTCTCAAGCTAGTGGGGAACTACTAGATATTAGAATGGGAAGAGCTGTTTGGATGTATGGTTCTATACTTCCCAAAGGAGAACATGGCTATGTTAACTTAGGTTGTGGACCTGTTTTATCTAAAGGTTCTAATAAATTTATTACACCAAACACATTTGTATCTGTTGAAAATGGATTGAAAATTACTATATCAGGTGTTGATTTAGAGTTATTCCACTGTGAGGCTGAAACTGAAGATGCTGTATGTGTATTTTTACCTAAAGAAAAGATAATGTTTGTTGGAGATGCTGTTCAAGGCGAAATATTTCCTAACATATATACTGTTAGAGGTACTGTTCGCGATGCTAAGAAATGGTATGCAGGAATTGATAAAATTCGTAATTATCAACCACATTATTTAGTTGGAACTCATATGAGACCACTACATGGTAAAGATGAATGTACTTCTCTTCTAACAGACTATAGAGATGCTATACAGTATACTCATGACCAAACAGTTAGACTTATAAATATGGGATATACTCCTGATTATGCAATAAATGAATTAGGACAACTTCCCCCGCATCTATTTCAAAGAGAACGTTTAGGTGAATTTTATGGAACTTTTAAACAAGGCATTAAAGGTGTTTATGACCAATATATAGGCTGGTTTAATGGTGAAGCAAGTAAATTAAATCCTATTTATCCTAAAGATGCAGCTAAAAAATATATAAAAATTATGGGTGGTCGTGAAGTAATATTAACTGAAGCTAAAAAGGCTATCGATGACAAAGATTATGAATGGGCTGCAGAAATATTAAACTATCCTATCCGTATAAATAGTAACGATATGGAAGCTAGAAGTCTTAAGGCATCTGCTGTTCGTATGCTTGGATATCAAACAGAGAATGCCACTTGGCGTAATTGGTATCTAACTAGTGCAATGGCATTAGATGGAACTTTTGAACAGATAGTAAAACAAGGTGGAGCCAATGCAGGATTCCCTCCTTTTTCAAATTCATTTATAGGTCTAACATCCAAAGCTATGTTTGAATCTTTCAAAGTTAAGCTAAATGGTCCTAAAAGTTCTGCTGTTCATATGACACTACTAGCATGTGTAACTGATACTAATGAAGTGTTTAATTTAGAGTTACGTAGAGGAATTATTGAAATACATGGTCAAGATAGTGATATAGAAGCTGATGTTTCAATTGATGCTTCCAAAGAAATATGGGCAAAGCTAATAACAAAAGAAGTTAATATTATTGAAGCTATTGAAAATGGTCTAGCAAAATGTAATGAACCACAAAAAGCCCAAGATTATTTGGACTTATTTGATGAATTTACTCCATTTGTAGATATGCCATTCTGGTTACAATAATTTTAAAGTGCCTATTTTGGATTTATTATTCAAATATAGGCGCTTTGTTGTAATTTAAATTAATTTTTTAGTATCTTTGGCCTCTTACTTTGCATCTTTAGTCTTCCACTTTAAAATAAAAGCTAGAGAATACTCCCTAGTTTTTATTTAATCAGTTAAGATTCATAACTATACAACTACTTGTTGCAAATTGTATCAACTTCATATATATACCTATTAAGTATGTTTTCTAACATTTCTTGTCTCCCAGACTTATTCTTTATAGTTGACATTTGTAGTGCATAAGTTTCTAATTCCTTAAATCCAACCTTACCTTCTACTATGTCTTTACCTATACCTTCACTAAAGCTTACATATCTACCTTTAGTAAAGTTTTCAAATACTTCATCCTCTAATAATTTATGAGCTATTAATAATCCTTTTGCAAATGTATCCATTCCTGCAATATAAGCTAAAAATAAATCTTCTACTTCAAAAGATGCTCTTCTTACTTTAGAGTCAAAGTTAAATCCACCTGGTACTATTCCACCTTGCTTTAACACTTCATACATTGCAAGTGTTGCATCATATATATTTGTTGGGAATTGGTCTGTATCCCATCCTAATAATAAATCTCCTTGATTTGCATCAACACTTCCTAAAACATTGTTTATTCTAGCTATATTTAACTCATGTTGGAAAGTATGACCTGCAAGTGTTGCATGGTTTGCTTCTATATTCATTTTGAAGTATTTATCTAAATTGTACTTTCTTAAGAATCCTAAAACTGTAGCAGTATCAAAGTCATATTGATGTTTAGTAGGCTCCTTTGGCTTAGGTTCTATTAAGAATTGTCCAGTAAATCCAATTTCTTTAGCATAATCTACAGCCATTTTTAGAAATCTTGCAAAGTTATCCATTTCAAGTTCTGTATTAGTATTAAGTAAAGTTTCATAACCTTCTCTTCCACCCCAGAATACAAAGTTTTCTCCACCTAAATGCTTAGTAACTTCCATAGCCTTTTTCACTTGAGCCGCTGCATAAGCGTAAACATCAGCATTACAAGTTGTAGATGCCCCATGAACAAATCTTGGATTACCAAACATATTAGCAGTTCCCCATAACAATTTTATACCTGTCTCTTTCATTTTAAGTTTTATGTACTCAACTATTTCATCTAATATTTTATTTGTTTCAGCTAAATCTTTTCCTTCTGGAGCTATATCTCTATCATGGAAACAGAAATACTCAATTCCCATCTTAGTCATAAATTCAAATCCTGCATCAACTTTAAACTTTGCTATTTCCATTGGATTTGTCATGTTATTCCAAGGTCTATCTACTGTACCTACTCCAAATGGGTCATTACTTTCTCCACATAAAGTATGCCAGTAACTCATTGCAAACCTTAAGTGCTCTTTCATAGTCTTATCTCCTACTACTTGTTCAGGATTGTAGTATCTAAATGCTAACTCATTTTCAGAATTTATTCCTTCAAATTTTACTTGTCCTATTCCTTTAAATATTTCACTCATTTTATATCCTCCCAATGTTTTACACATATGATGTATGTAATATTTTTTATTAGTTTAAACCTGTTTTAATTATTTATCTTTAAAATTAACTGCTTCATCTAACATCTTAAAATCATCTTTTAAAGACTTGTATAATTTTTTATACAATTTGTGATATCTCTTGTACATGTCCACATTTTCATTTATTGGTTCTAACTTAGTTGAAGTTTTTATTATGACATTGCAAGCTTGTTGTATATTTTCATATATTCCTGACCCTACTAGTGCAAGAATTGCAACTCCCAATGCTGGACCTTCACTTGAGTTTATAGTATATACATCTTGATTAAACATATCTGCCTGCATCTGTCTCCAGACTTTACTTTTACCTCCTCCTCCAGAGGCTCTTACTTCATTAACGTCTATATTAAGGCTTTGTATTATATCCATACAATCTTTTAAACTGTATGAAACACCCTCCATAATTGCTCTTGCCATTTCTTTTTTAGAGTGCATTGGAGATAATCCAAAGAACACTCCTCTAGCATAAGGGTCAAGATGAGGAGTCCTCTCTCCCATCATATATGGTAAGTAAAGTAATCCATTACATCCTGATGATACCTGACTTACTTGCCCATTTATAATTTCATATACATCTTTCTCTAAAGATTTTGAAATTTCTATTTCTCTTTGACAGAAATTATCCTTAAACCATTTTAATGATAATCCTGCCCCTTGAGTAACGCCCATAACATGCCATGTATTTGGTACTGCGTGACAGAAAGTATGAACTCTACCTTCTTTATCAACTTTAGGTTCTTTTGTATATGCAAATACCACCCCTGATGTGCCAATAGTAGATGAAACTACCCCTTCTTCAACTATTCCATTTCCTATAGCTCCTGCTGCTTGGTCTCCAGCTCCACCTACAACTATTGTTCCTTCTTTAAGCCCTGTTAAGTCTGCTACCTCTTTAGTCACATACCCTGTTATTTCTTGAGATTCATAAACTTTACCTAAAAGGTTTTTATCGATATTTAACTTTTCAAGTACTTCATCACTCCAATTTCTTTTACTTATATCAAGTAACTGCATACCACTTGCATCTGATACTTCTGTAGCATACTTTCCTGTCAACTTGTATCTTATATAGTCTTTTGGAAGAAGTATTTTATTAGTATTTTTGTAAATATCAGGTTCGTTATTTCTAACCCATAATATTTTTGATGCTGTAAAGCCTGTAAGTGCTGGATTAGCAGTTATTTCAATTAATCTTTCTTTTCCCACTAAGTCAGTTATCTCTTCACATTCTTTTATTGTACGTTGGTCACACCATATTATGGAGTTTCTTAATGTATTACCTTCTTTATCTAGCATAACTAGACCATGCATCTGTCCTGATAATCCAATTCCTTTTATATATTCACTACTTATATTTGAACTTTGAATTACATGTCTTATAGATTCTACTACAGCTTTCCACCAGTCATTAGCATCCTGTTCTGCCCAGCCTGATTTCTCTTGTATAAGAGGATATTCATATGTACAGCTTTCTATAGTATTTCCTAGTTTATCAAATAAGACAGTTTTCGTACCTGATGTACCAATATCTACACCTAATACATACTCCAATTTAATCCCTCCTTGAGATAGTACTTATAATTATCGTTTTCCTATTCCAATTTTTTTATGTTTAGATATATTTTACTTGCTTTATTTTTGTTAGTATATTAAACTAACTTATGAACTAATAATAAAATATTTAATTATCTTTGTCAATGCAAAATAACCTTTTATTTTTAACTAAAAAGTATTACAATATTATTTTAAGGAGGAATATCAAATTGGTTACTGATAAATACACTATTCGAGAAATGAATGAAAGATTGGTACTTGAACAAATTATAAAAAATGGTCCTATTTCTAGAGCGAGTATCGCCTCTACCATAGGATTAAACAAAGCAACTATATCTGCTATTACCAAAAAACTTATTGATGAATCTCTAGTCCATGAAATAGGAATTGGAAATAGCACTCATAGTGGTGGAAGAAAACCCATACTTTTAGTATTTAATAAATGTGCAGGGATTTCTTTAAGTATGGATATTGGATATGACTATATATTCTCTTCTCTATCTTATTTAGATGGAACTATTATAAAGTCAAAGAATTTGACAGATATACAGATAAATAAAGATAATGTCATACAACTAATAGATGAAGTCATAAATAGTTATAATATATCCAAAATAGATACTCCTTATAATGTAATAGGATTCACTCTGGCTATACATGGAATTACTTGTGAAAATAAAATACTGTTTACTCCATATTATAATCTTAATGAGATTGATTTATATAGTATCCTTAGTGAAAAATACGACTTCCCTATTCATATAGAAAATGAGGCAAATTTAACAGCTTTAGCTGAGAGTACTTTCTCAACGATACATAGTTCATTACTTAGTCTTAGTATTCACAGTGGATTTGGTTCAGGCATTATAATAAACAATAAATTATATAATGGTAGAAATGGTATGAGCGGCGAAATTGGCCATACTATTATCATGCCTAATGGTAAACCCTGTCCTTGTGGAAACCTTGGATGTTTAGAACAATATTGTTCAGAGAAAAAAGTATTTGAGCAACTTTCTTCTTTAGAAAATATCCCTAAGATGGATTCTAATATGGTAAAACAGCTATACTATGCAAATAATCAAAATGCTAAAAAAGTTATTAAGGATTTTTGCAGTTACTTATCAATAGCTATAAATAATGCTATTGCAACCTATGCTCCTGAGATAATCTATTTAAATAGCCAAATAATTAGAGATATACCTGAGATATTACAGATTACAAAAGATATGTTAGTTAGTTCTTTTAACAAAGGTATAAATATAGAAATTTCATCATTAGGGTCTGAGGCATCTCTATATGGTGGTTCTGCTGTAAATATCAAGAGCTTTTTAAATATACAAAATTTAACTTTGATGAACGAAATAAATGATAAAATAACTACACTATAATGAGTAATCTAAAAACTAGCTTAAAAAGCTAGTTACATTTTTTAATACCTAAACGAATTCAAGCCCATTACTTATACTATAATTGTAATGGAACACTGAAAAAGGTAACTACATCTAAATCGACATTTACAACAGATGAATCACTTCATAAATCACTTTATTTAATAACTTCCAGTATTATATATAAGTGAATTCAAAGTTTTAGAACCTGACCTAAAGTATTAAATCGATTAAATATTCATCTTAATGAAATATTAGTTACAGTCATTATTAAAGTCAAAAAAATTAAGAATAGCTTTATATAGATGCTATTTTTATAAAGATGGTAATAATCTTAAATAAGGGTTATGACTACACAGCCATAACCCCTTTAAAGTATAAATTCTAAAATTAAATTTATTCTGGAGTTTACACAAGATTATTTATATTCTCTTTCTCAGAAGTTGTACATTAATTAGATATTAATATAAAGTTTCTATTCATCATCAGATAATAAACTCATTGTAGGTTCAACTATAGAAATATTGTCTTTACCTATCTTCTCTAACTTTACTGCTAATTCTTTTGCATCTGAAAAAGCTGATTCAATAACCATACCTAAATTTAACCCTGAAATGATTTTAATTCTACTATCAATACTGGCCTCTAATAAAGCAGCATTACATGGCGTTCCACCAATTAAATCCACCATTATAGTTATTTCTGAACTTTCTTTATATACTTCTAAAGCTTTTTTTAGTTTTTTTATTGTTCCTTCAATTCCATCATCCTGTTTCATATTTACAGTAGGATAATCTATAGTATCCCCTATTATCATTTTTGCAGAATTCAAAACTTCTTCAGCCATATTTCCATGACTCATTAAAATAATACTATTCACTTTAATACACCTCTCTAATTTTATAAAATATCTACAAGATAAGTTTTTTTGTCATCAGGTGTCATTATAGTTGTAATTTCAATTCCTTCATCTAGGAGTTTTCTAAATGCTTCCTTCTCTTCTTCTGTAACACTAATATTAGGTTTTAATACTGTTGTATCTTTTCTACTTGACATATTTCCTACATTTATATTATGTATTTTTAATCCTGCCTCCACAAATGGAATAAGGTCAACAGGAGACTTGACAATTAATAATACATTTTGTCCTTCATACTTCCCAGCAGTAATATTTTTTATAGCAGTTTCTTCTGTAATTATAGATGATGCTATTCCCGCAGGTGTAGCCATTCTTAGAACTTGTTTTTGAACAGAATTATTAGCTACTGCATCATTTACTACCATTAATCTTGTAACACCTAATTTATTACTCCACATAGTTGCAACTTGACCATGGATTAAACGGTCATCTATACGAATATTTTTAATGCCTTTCATTTCCATATCTAAATATCACCCTTTCCTTATTTTAAAATACCTAATGCATATAAAATTATTGAAACAACCATTACACCTAAAATTAAGTATATAGGCTTTATGTTCTTTTTAAGAGCCCAATACACAACTAAAACTAAAATTGCAGGAACTAATCCAGGCATAATTTGGTCTAATATTTCTTGACCTTTCATTGTAAAGTCGCCTTGTTGAAAGTTCAAAGCAACATTAGCTTTTACTACAGATGGTATCAATGCACCTACCACCATTAAACCTAAAATAGATGTACTTTCAGTTAAAATCTTCAAACTTTTTTCAATTGAAGATATTAGCTTAGTACCTGATGTATACCCAGCATTAAATAGTGGTATACTTAATAATTTTAACGCTACACTCACTGCAATCCATAGCAGGATTCCAAATGGACTTCCATCTATCGCCATATTAGCTGCTATTGCTCCAAAAATTGTCCATGGAATAACAACAAATAAACTATCTCCTAAACCTGCTACTGGTCCCATCAAACCTGTTTTAATTGAGGTAACAGCCTCTTCAGTGTCTTCACTTGATAATTCCTCCATAGCTACATTAATACCCAAAATATAAGGTGCAACCCATGGGTTAGTATTAAAAAATTGTAAATGATTTAATACAGCATTTTTAAGTTTTTCTGGATTATCTTTGTATACTACTTTTAGAAATGGTAGTACTGCATAACAATATGCTAAAGCTTGCATCTTCTCATAATTTGAAGAGACAGAACTAGTGAAAAACCAACGCCATAGAACACTTTTTTTAACTTTTTCATTTGATTTATTTACTGATACATTATCACTCATCTTCATCCATACCTCCTGCCACAGTATAATGTTGTGCTTGATTTTCTACATTCTTTTTGTAAATTATAAGTGCAATCGCTCCTCCAATTAAAGCTACACCTAACAATGGTACTTTCATATATACTGCTAAAACAAAACCAATTACTAAATAACTAAAATACTCCTTAGCAGGAAGGTATCTAAGTAATAATCCTATTCCTACCGCTGGAAGTAATCCTCCAGCTACTGTTAAACCACCTGTTAACCATTCAGGTGTATATTTTAAAATTGTGTTAATTAAAGAAGGTCCAAATATTACAGATAGAGCTACTGGAATACCTGTTGTAGCTGCTGTTAATAATACTCCTAACATTTGCATATATGTTATATTTTTATAATTTCCTTTTCTAGCTCCATCTTCTGCTTTATGAACTAGCCATATACCAATAGTATTTCTAAGAACATCTAACTGTACCATCAATAAAGCAACTGGGATACCTATAGAAATTCCTACAGATGCTTCTTGCTTAGTTGTAATAGTTATAAATGTAGCTACTATACTTGCTGTTTGATAATCAGGTATTGATGCTCCACCAAAGTTACTAATACCTAATGATAATAGTTGTAGTGTACCTCCAATATATAAACCTGTGTTTATATCACCTAGGATAAGACCAGTAATAAAACCTGCTGTTACTGGTTGATATGTACCAAACATTGTTGAATTTTTTTCATAGTTTATAAAAAATCCATACAGTACGATTAATAATAATTGCCATAATTGTGGCTCCATTATGATTTCACCTCTCTCAAAATATTTTTTAGTTCTTCAAAATTATGCTTAGAATTTTGCTTTAAGAAAATAGGAATTTCTTCAAGTGGGCATTCAATTTCATAAGTTTTTCCACCTTCATAACTAACCCCACTAAAGATATTCTCCCATGTATATCCTTTTGGCAAATATACTTTTCTACTTCTATCTTTATAATTCATTATTGGAGCAACCAAAATTTCATCTCCAAACATATATGTATTATCAATCTCCCAAGTTTTATCATCTTCAGGAAATTCATAAAATAGAGTTCTCATAACTGGTGTTCCCTCTTCATGAGCTTCTTTCATTAATTTTTTTAAATAACTTTTTAAACTTTCTCTAATTTTTATAAACCTTGTAAGAATTCTTTCAACCTCTTCACCATAAGACCATATCTCATTAGGAGCTCCAGTAACCATTGAACCTCCACCTTTATTTGATAATGGCTTACTGTGAGGTAGCCTATCTCCATGCATTCTCAAAATTGGTGAAAAAGTAGCATATTGGAACCATCTCACCATAAGTTCTCTAAATTCTGGGTCGTTAGGATTTCCTCCATGGAAACCTCCAATATCTGTCGTCCACCATGGTATACCTGCTAGTCCCATATTTAACCCTGTATTTACTTGATTATTAAAAGCCTCAAAACTAGAATCAATATCACCAGACCATACTAAAGCTCCATACTTTTGAGCTCCTGCCCAAGCTCCTCTTACAAGAGTTACAACTGACTCTGTATCATCATGTAAACCATGATAAATCATTTTTAAATAATCAATAGGATAAATGTTACCACAGCTTAAAACATTTCCTTTTTTGTATCTATAATTATCAAAATCATAAACAGAATATCCAGGTTCAGCTACATCTAACCAATAATAATCAATTCCCAGTTGCTTATAATTTTTATCTATTCTATCCCAAACATAGTCCCTTGCATCTCTATTTGTCATGTCTACAAATACTGTATTTCCTTGAATTTGCATTGTCATTCTGACACCACGATTAACATTGACTAAATATCCATTTTCTAAATAATCATTGTAGTTTTCTGCATCACTTTGAACTGTAGGCCATACAGATACTATTGGTTCTACTGAATACTCTTCTTTTAGTTTCCTAACTAATTCCTTAGGATTTTTCCAATAATCTAGGTCAAATTTATATTCACCTTGCTTAGGCCAATGAAAATAGTCGATTGCAATTGACGAAAGTTTAATGCCTCTTTTTGAGTATTCTTTCACAACATCCAAAACTTCCTCTGAAGTTCTATATCTTAATTTACTTTGCCATAGCCCTAATAGGTTTTCAGGCATCATAGGTACAGTTCCTGTAACTTGAGAGTAATTTTTACTTAACTCTTTTGGGCTTTCTCCACAAGTAATCCAATAATCTATAAAGTTTGTAGAAAACATCTTCCACTCTGTTATGTTCTTGGCAAAAGATACTCTTCCAATCCCTGGATTATTCCATAAAAATCCATAACCTAAGCTAGAAATATAATAAGGAACTGATATTTGAGAATTTCTTTGAGCTAACTCCAAAATGGTATTCTTTAAATCTAGAAATTCATGTTGGTATTGTCCCATCCCAAAAACCTTTTCACAAGGTTTAGACTCAAATCTAGTAGTTACTTCAAATTCTCCATTACAACTTGGTCTATATTCTCTTGATTTTAATTTAAGTGTGGAGTTAAAGTCTTTGGTAATTTCAATGGTTCCTACATCTTCTCCACCATCATCGTGTTTTACAGCTCTTAATCTAATAAATTCCTTTAACAATATTTCATTTTTATCGTTATAAAATGTAATTCTATCTCTATGGTCTAAGATAGCCTTTAATTTTCCATTTTTAATACTTACACTACCATCTTCACTCTTATCGATTTTAATATCTTCTTTATTCAACTTAGGTTTTTCATTAAGAGCATAATTTTCATCAATAAAATTTTGGTCGACAAATGACCTAATACGTAAAGAATTTTTTCCCCATGCTTCTATTCGCAGTAGTTCATTGTCAAATCTTTTTTCAATATAATCTTCAAATATTCTTACCACAGCCATCCTCCTAAATCGATAATTTAATCTTCCATTTTGATGTACTTTAAAATTAAATAACTCAGTCTAATATCTTAATTTTATATATTAAACATTGCATATAATTTATTTGTACATTAAACTAACTTACTAATAATATACTTTATTTAGTTCTCTTTGTCAATCGTTTTCCAAAATTTGATAGAATTTTCCAATTTAGTTATAGATAACAGCTTTTGTATAACCTAATACTCACAAATAAACAAATCCCTTGTTATCCTTATTGTCATCTATAACACTTATTCTTAGTTATAAAAATAAGGAATAGTTTGTCTACTATCCCTCAAAAAAATCTTAATATTCAAATTTATAATATACACCTTACCTATAATTCTAATAAATTAAAAACCATACAAATAATAAATACTTCCTATATACTTAAGCTCTATATACTTAAAGTTTATTTTAGAGACTCCATATTATTTATAGTATTTAAAATCTTGATAATGGAATATCTATTATTATTATAAATTTATTTTCATTAACTTTTATTTTTTATTGTTTGGTGGTTTAAGTGGAAGTGGTGCTGATTTATTGGTCGGTTTTTTAGTTCAGTCTGGTCAGAAGATATTTACTGCTGCATTCTTTCCAAGAATCCTTAGCAATATAGTAGACAAGCCTTTATCTTGTATTATGGTTGTGTATTTTATAAGTAAAATGCCTAAAGGTTTTATATCTCAATATAATAGAAGTACATCTAGTTCTTCTTAATAAGTTGCATATCATATCTAATTTATTAAATATTATGATAAATTTATATACATATATTTGTATAACAATATTTTCTACTTCATTTTTCATTAATTTTAATATTAATGATTCAATTATGCAATATTTGTATTAATTTAATTAAATACAATCTCTTAATATAAATTTAGATTCTAAATCTGTATTAAGTGGTTGTATTTTTATTTATTTCTAATTACCATACATATCCCTCCAAACTGCTCATTTATTCTCTTAAATATATAAAATAAAGTAAGAGGTTTATAATAAACCTCTTACTTTATTTTATATATTTATAATTAGATTTTATTAACAGTACTCCACTGCCCCTACTACTTTTCCTACACATCCACAAACTTCCATCCTACTCTTAACAAATTCTTTAACCGAATCTAGACCTTTTTTACCATATTTCTTAGGGTCAATTACCTCTGGGTCAGAATTAAGCACATCCTTAACCCCATTACTATAAGCAATCCTTAACTCTGTTGCATAATTAACCTTGCAAATCCCTCTTTTTATAGATTCTTTAATAATCTCATCTGATATCCCTGACCCACCATGTAATACTAATGGAACTGATACAACCTCTCTAATTTCAGACAATCTATCCAAATCAAGCTTTGGCTCTCCTTTATATAACCCATGTGCTGTGCCTATTGCTACTGCTAAAGATGATACCCCTGTTCTTTCTACAAATTCTTTTGCTTGTAGTGGGTCTGTATATGCTCCACCATCACCACCATCCAAATCGTCTTCCTTACCTCCAACTTTACCTAATTCAGCTTCAACAGGTATATCTGAAGGTGTACATGCATCTACAACAGCTTTAGATACTGATATATTATCTTCGTAACTTTCATGAGAACCATCAATCATAATAGAAGTATATCCAACTCTAAGTGCCTGCATTGCTAGCCCAAAACTTGAACCATGGTCTAAGTGCATAGCAACAGGAATACTTGCCTTCTCTGATGCAACCTTTACATTTGCTAAATAATAATCCAATCCTGCATACTTTATTGTTGAAGGTGTTGTCTGTAGTATTACAGGTGATTTAAGTTCTTCAGCAGCTTCTATTACTGCCATAACCATCTCCATATTTTCAACATTAAATGCTCCTACTGCATAATGCCCTTCTTGTGCATCTAATAATATTTGTTTAGTTGTCACTAATGCCATAATTCATCCTCCTATATATTTATAATGATTTAATTTCTTCATTATTTAATTTTGATACTATTTCTATGCTTGTCTTACTATTTATTAACTCATTTAAAAATTCTTCGTCCATTAGTTTTGCAGATAGTTGAGACAATGTCTTTAAATGTAAATTATCACCATTGTCTGTAGCTGCTATCATAAATATAAGATGTACTGGGCTTCCATCCTCTGATTTAAAATCAAACCCTTCTTTTGATACACCAACTGCTACTCGTGGTACTTTTACTGCATCTGTTTTTGCGTGTGGTATCGCTATGCCCATACCAAAACCTGTAGATGATATTTCTTCTCTCTTATGAATTTCTTCTTTAAATTTATTTTTATCTAAAAGAACACCTGATTTATCAAGTATTTCAACCATTTCATCAATTACATCTGTTTTACTTTTTCCTTTAACATCTAAAACTACTGTTTCTTCGTTATACAAAGAGACTTTATTAGATACGTTTTCCGATTTTGTAATTTCCTTTTTATATTCATTTTTAATTTCATCTGTATTTTCTGTAGTATTATTGTTATTTACTACCTTAGGTGTAACTATCATATAAAGTATTGCTCCTACTAATGAACCTGCAAGTATACATCCTACCCATAAAAGCGGCTTATTTACTAGTCCTAAGACTAAAAATCCTCCATGTGGAGCTGGTACTTCTATTTTCATTATGTAAGTTAAAATCGCTGATATTGATGACCCAATCATAAGTACTGGCAACACTTTCAGTGGATTCTTTGCCGCGAAAGGTATCGCTCCTTCTGTTATATGAGTACTACCTAGTATATAATTAATTAATCCTGCCGCTCTGTCTTCTTCTGTAAATCTATTTTTAAATAAAGTAGATGCTATAGCTATTACTAATGGTGGTGTTATACAAGCTGCAGATACACCTGCCATAAATAAGTAGTTTCCTTGACCTAGAAGCATAGTTCCAGTCACATATGCTGCTTTATTTACTGGACCTCCCATATCAAATGCTGACATACATCCTATTACTAATCCTAGGATTATAGGACTTGAGTTCTGTAACCCTGAAAGGAAATTCATCATAGCATTGTTAAGAGCTGAACATGGTCCCCCAAGTAACAACATAGATATACCAACAACACCCACACTGACTATAGGAATTATAAAAATAGATTTAAGTCCTTCTAACTGTCTTGGTAATTTTCTCAATAAGTACACAAATAATTTAACTGCATAACCTGCCAAAAATCCCGATATAATTCCACCTAAGAACCCTGAACCTGTGTCAAACGATATCATTCCTCCAACAAGCCCTGCCAACATACCAGGTCTACCTGATACAGATTGAGCTATAAACGCCGCTAATACAGGAACCATCAAATTCATAGAATATCCACCAACAGATTTTAATGTAGCTGCTATCTGATTATACTGTTCTGAATTTGGGTCAAATGAGTAAATCCCCCACAAAAATGATATAGCAGTTAGCACTCCGCCTGCTACTACTAAAGGTAGCATATGAGATACTCCATTCATTAAGTCTTTATATAGTTTTTGACCAAACGATAAATTCCCTTCTTCTGTAAATTTGCTACTTGATGTATTTCCCTTTCTAACTGCTACTTTACCATCAATACACTTTTGTATAAGCTCACTAGCTTTGTGTATACCTTCTTTTACAGGCACCTCTATTACTGGTTTTCCATTAAATCTATCCATATCAACGTTTTTATCACAAGCAACTATTATTGCATCTGCCATTTCGATATCTTTTGCTGTTAATTTATTCTCTACTCCTATGGCTCCATTTGTTTCAACTTTTATATCACATCCTAATTCTTTAGCTGATTTTTTTAATGCTTCTTCTGCCATAAATGTATGTGCAATTCCAGTTGGACAACCTGTTACCCCAAGGATTATCTTTCTCCCCATTTTTATACCACCTTTCTGACTTTTATATTTTTTATGTACTCTTCTACATTCGCCAAACTACCGATACCATTACTTTCAGCCACACTTGCACCCGTTGCAGCAGACCTTTTCAATGCTTCTTCAATATCTTCTGGATTTTCCAACCATATACTTAAAAATGCAGCTAATGCAGAATCACCAGCACATGCAGAGCTAACAACTGTAACTGGTTGAGCACTAGCATAATAAATTGCTTCTCCATTGTAAAAATAAGAACCTTTTTCTCCTAAAGTTAGTAATATATTTTGAGCTCCTTTCAAATGTAGTAACTTAAGCACATCCTTAATGTCCTCTTCATCTCTTACAATAATTCCAAATATATCTTTGATTTCTTCATCATTTGGTTTTATCAAGTATGGATTATATTCTAATAACTCCTTTAATTTCGGTGAACTTATATCAAGTATTGTTTTTATATTTTTATTTTTACAAATCTCAAATATATCTTCATAGTAATTATCATCAATACCAGGTGGTAAACTTCCACTTATTGACAAGTAATTTATATCTTCTAATGACTCTATCTTCTCTATCATTTCTAGCTTTTGCTTTGCATTTACATATGACCCAGAGTTTACAAATTTAAACTCATCATTTCCATCATTTAAAAATATATTTATACGAGTAGTATCTTCTACCCAGGTAGGTAGTACATCAAACCCTTTCTTTTCACTTTCTTCAACTATATATTTTCCTGAGAATCCTCCAAAAAAACCTAATATCTTGGACTCTATACCATAATAACCTAGTACAAATGTCACATTTAAACCTTTTCCATTAGGAGAATATGTAGCATTTGATGTACGATTTACTAATTTACTTTTTATACCGTTAGTAGATATGTTCATATCTATTGCTGGATTCGTGGTTAATGTATATATCATTGTCTTCCCCCTTGCTTCTGCTGTGTATGTTTTCATTATAATAAAAAAGTCTATGAAAATCTTTTCATAAAAAGAAAATAGATTTTCATAGACTTTTTCAATTTAATTTTCAGAATTATTATATTTGACCATATAATCTATAATTATCCTAGATATAATGTACAATGGTAACCTAGATGACACTTCATACTCAGAGATTGAGATATGATAATGTTTATATCCTACAATATATAAATCAGAATAGTTTATAAGTTTTGCATTTTCACTACAACAACATGTTATAACTTTGGCTCCACTTAAATTGGCATTTTGTGCTGATTCTACAAGTTCTTTAGTGTTTCCATTCAACGAAAATATGATTATAAGTTCATCTTCTTTCATTGATTTAGATTTTATTTTCATTATATTAGGGTCATTTATAAAAAACACATTAAAATCAAGTAATTGTAACTTAAGGCTAAACTCTTTTGCTACATATTCAGTAAGACCTCTTGCTAAGACGTATATCTTACTAGATTCATTTATAGTTTTTATTATATTAATTAGTGTAGTTAAGGATATTTGTTCTATAACTCGTTGTGCTTCTATAAAAGACTTGTTTATTATATCCCCCATATTGTGTATATCATTATTTTCATCTTTTACTGTCAACCTGTATCTAAGTTCATTAAATCCATTTAGGCCACATTTTCTAATTGCTCTTGAAACAGTTGCTGGAGACGAATATGTTTCATGAGCAATCTCTACTATGGACAATTCTGATAATATTGACTCATTTTGATTTATAAATTTAATTATTTCCATTTCCGTTTTCGTTAGATTTTCAGAATTTCTTTTGTTTAACTCAATTATCATATTTTCGCTCTCCTTGTATATACTTTTATTTGTCTAAATTTATCACATATTATAATATATTACCTCTTAACTACTTATTTTTATACACAATTATGATTTAGTCAATGTCTATAAATATAAATTTAGAATATTATAGTTCTGTACTTTAATTTATTCTGTTATTACTAGGTTATTTTGCAATAAAAAAGTAATTAATCAATCACTAAGATTGAGTGATTACAAATTTTTTAGCCTGCAAGTAGCTTATTATGAATATTTAAAATTATTTTCAATATGGATTAATATATCCTCTAAAGGACTTATTTCAATATCAAACCCTAGCTATGTCAGTCTTTTTATTTAGTACTTTTTAATACCTTTATAAGATTAAATATTTGTACTGTTGTGGCAGTCATATTATTACTTGCCGTTTCCTTATCCATTGCTTCTTCTATGGTCATAGCCCTATTTACTATAGAAAAATAAGCATCTATCCCTTCTTCATTACACTTAACTGCATCTTCTGTCGTTGCTCCAGCCAAACCTATTACTTTTGCCCCATATTTTTTAGCCATCTTTGCAACTCCTATTGGTGCTTTGCCCATAGCTGTTTGATTATCCAATTTACCTTCTCCAGTTATTACAAAGTCTGCACATTTTAACTCGTTCTCTATTTTAATTTCTTCTAATATTATTTTTACTCCAGATTCTAATTTTGAATTTAAAAACGCTAAAAATGCAAAACCTAATCCACCTGCTGCTCCAGTACCTTCTATATTGGCTATGTCTTTATCTAAATCACTTTTAACTATCTTAGCAAAATTTCTAAGGCCATTATCTAACTCTTCAATTATTTTTGGTGTTGCACCTTTTTGAGGTCCATATATGTACGCTGCTCCATTTTTACCAAACAGTGGATTATTCACATCACAAGCTATTTTAAAGCTACATTTATCTAATTCTTTTAACCTATTATCTATTTTTATATGTCTTATTTCATTTAAAACTTTTCCACCTAACCCTACTAAGTTGTTGTTTTCATCATAAAACTCAAATCCTAAAGCTTGAAGCATACCTACCCCAGCATCATTAGTAGCACTTCCACCTATTCCAACTATAAAGTTTCTATAGCCTTTATTTATTGCTTCTTTTATTATTTCTCCAACACCGTAAGTTGTGGTGCTTAAAGGATTTCTAAGTTCAGTTGGAACTAATGTTAATCCTGATGCTTGAGCCATTTCTATTATTGCTGTATTTGTACTTTTTAATAATCCATATGTCGCATTTACTTTCGTAATTATTGGTCCAGTGACTTCTATAGTTTCTTTTTCACCATTCATACCTTGTACTAAAGCGTCTACTGTTCCTTCCCCACCATCTGCAAGTGGCAATATCTTTACTTTTGCATCTTTTTCAACTTTTAATATCCCCTTTTTTATTGCATTTGCTGCCTCAATTGAAGATAAACTGCCTTTCAAAGAATCTATAGAAATTAATATTTTCATATTTATCTACTCCTTATTTTAAAAATAAAAATTTATAAGTTTTAATTTACATTCTATTTTATACTCTACTCCTTTCTTTGTACATACAGTTTCTTGTTTACATCCAGCTCTTACTAGAAATATGCTATACTTTATCATAATTAGCAAGTTGTCAAATCGTAATTTAGGAGGATAAAACTATGGAATCTAAATATACAGAAATAAACTCAAAGACCTTTGATAAATGGAATAAAGAAGGCTGGGAATGGGGACAACCTATCAGTCATGAAGTTTTTGAACGAGCCAAAGCTGGAGATTGGTCCGTTGTACTGACACCCACTAAACCCGTTCCGAAAAATTGGTTTTGTGATATGAAAAATACAAAAATACTAGGATTAGCGTCTGGAGGCGGACAACAAATGCCAATTTTCACTGCATTGGGAGCTCAATGTACAGTTTTAGATTATTCAACTTCACAATTATTAAGTGAAAAAAAGGTTGCAGAAAGGGAAAAGTATTCTATTGAACTTGTACAAGCTGACATGGCAAAGCCACTACCTTTTAAAGATGAAAGTTTTGACTTAATATTTCATCCAGTTTCTAATTGTTATGTAGAAGATGTATTACCAATTTGGAAAGAGTGTTATCGTATACTAAAAAAGGTGGTATACTTTTATCTGGACTTGATAATGGCATCAATTTTGTATTTAATGAAGAAGGAACAGAATTCCAATATAGGCTTCCATTTAATCCTTAAAAAAATAAAAATATATATGATGAATCAATCCAAAATGATTGGAGAATTCAATTTTCTCATACAATTGAAGAACAAATAGGTGGACAACTACAAGCAGGATTTATTTTAACAGATATTTATCAAGATACAAATGGTTCTGGTAATCTTCATGAATTTAATATTCCATCATTTTACGCAACTAGAGCAGTAAAAAAATAAAACTATTTATACAAAAAGCAGTATAACACCAAAATGCTATACCGCTTATCATAAATTCAAAAGAATCCTTATAAAATATCTATAAATATAGCCCTTTGTGAATTTCAATACTAGAGATAAAATTCCAAAAACTACACACGATTATATTTATACATCCAATTTATAGATAGAAAATTTATTACAATCTTTATAATTTTATTCTCTAATAATTATAAGAATTACTTGACTTCAATATCATTATATTTTTTTGAATATACATTAGTCATATAGAAATATATAGGAACTACAATTACCATACCACCTAGTCCCCAAACTATCTTCATTGGTTCATCAATACCTGCTTTTATCAATAATACTATACTTATAGCTACTGCAAATATTGGTATAATCACTCCTCCAGGTATCCTAAAGTTTATGTCTTTACCAGCATACTTCTTCCTTAATATTAATACAGCTAGACAGGTAGGAATATATTGAATAAATCTAGATACAACACTTATTTGAGATAGTGTTGTAAATGACCCTGACCATGCTATTAATAAAGTTCCTATAACAGAAACTATAATTGCTATATATGGAGCTCCATTTTTATTAGTTTTTCTTATAGACTTAGGCATTAATCCTTGCTCGACCAAAGCAGCCGCAGACCTTGGTGTAAATATAGATGATGCAATATTTATTCCTCCAACAGATACTATAGTCCCTATTGTAATTATATATCCACCTATAGGACCTAACATTTTAATAGCAGCATCTGCAACAGGAGTCGCTGACCCTCTTAATCCATCTCCCAATACACCTATACTTATCCCCAATATAAGCATATATATTACTGATACTACAAACATTACCATTACTAATGCCTTAGGTACATTTTTCTTAGGATTTTCCATATCTTTTGCTGCAACAGCTAAAGATTCAAACCCCGTAAAAGCATAAAATAAAGTTATTGATACTGCTACAAAAGCTGATGATGTACTTTGACCTTTTTGTATTATTATAAATGGCGTAAAATTAGAGCCTTTTATAAAAAATAAACCTACAGCTATAAATAAAACTATTGGTAATAATTTTCCTATAGTCATTATATTGTTTAAATGCTTAGATTGCTTCATTCCCATAAAATTTATAAGCCCAAGCCCTCCAACTAATATACCAATTATTATATTTTTAATAAGTGGCTCTGCTGCTTGAGGCCATATAGATGATAGTGTGACTGCAAAAAAGTTTGCCATAGTTGCCCAAGCAATCATACTAACTATCCACTTCATAAATCCAACTTCAAACCCAATAAAATCTCCAAAGGCCTCTTTTGCATAAAGATACGGCCCTCCATCAGTATCAAACCAACTCCCTGCTTCAGCAAAACATAAAGCAATAGAGACAGCTAAAAACATACAAAAAACTAATACTAAGATACTCGCTGGACCTATACTTGTATATGCATCTCCAGGTAAGCCAAATATACCTGACCCTATTATTGCATTAATCCCTAATAATACAATACTCCAGAAACCTAACTTAACACTTTTTTTCATTGTTATTCCTCCAAACTCAACTTAAAATATAGTTATAATTATTTTTCTTTAGATGCTTCTTTAACTATCGCCATAAATATTTTTTTCATATTATCACAATCCTTAGTCATCATTTCTGGATGCCATTGTATGCCTATTACAAACTCATTCCCATCCTTTTCTATAGCTTCAATTAAACCATCTTTAGCAGTAGCTGAAACAATATATCCTGGAGCTACCTTATTGACAACTAAATGATGGAAACTATTAACTAGGATTTCTTGTTCTCCTAATATTTCATACAACTTTGTACCCTCTTTTATCTGTGCTGTATGTGTAGGTATATTAGATAAATGTTGCTGATTATGTTTTATGTAAGCTCCTTCAATTAAAGATAAATCTTGATATAAACTCCCTCCCTCAGCTACATTTATAATTTGTTCACCTCTACATATACCTAACACTGGTTTTTTCATATCTAAAGCATACTTTAATAACTTCATATCAAAAACATCTCTTTTAGGTGATATTGCACCTAGCTTATTATGAGGTTCCTCCTTCCATATAAGAGGATTTACATCTTGTCCTCCTGATAGTATAAGTCCATCTATATTTGATACTTGTTCCTTTATAATCTCATCATCATATACAATTGGTACAATATATGGTATAGCTTTACACATAGCTACTGACTGTATATAGTCATTATTTACATAAGCCCTTTCATAACCAGGAAACATCCCCCCTTCATCAATTAATAAGTTTCCTGATATTCCTATTACTGGATATTTCTTTTTAATCACTTTCTTCACCCCTTAAATTATTTATGAACAATAAAAAATGCTACTTCTCTCTTAAAGAGCAAGTAGCATACCAATATTTTAATTGTTTAAAAATTCTAATTTATTTTTAAAATACTTTTTCTAAGGAATCAGTTATATAAATCACTCTATTGATTTATATTTTATTTTAATCCTATTTAATTCGACTTTTTGAATAGTGTTAATTCTAATTAATAGGCAAAATAGGCATTCATACTTTCCTTTTTATTAACCTATTAAATACTATTTAATATATTTTTTCCTCTTCTATTTAACTCACTTCCCTTTCTACCTGATTCACATATTATCAAATCTAGTTCTTTAAGTATATTAAGTATTCCCCTTACCTCACCTTCTGTTATACTATAACCTAATTCATTTATTGAATTAACAATACCATTTCTACCTATGTTTTTATTAAGGTTATTGGCATTTTTTAAGCATTCCATTACTAATCTTACTTTTTCTATAGATGTTCTATCTTTTAATGTACTTATTTCTTTACTATAGTCTTCAGTTATATTTAGTAAATTATGAGGTAAGTCATTAATTAAAATAACATGTTCAGAACTCATAATGTTAATATACATAGCTGTATTTTTTAATTCTCTTATATTCCCTGGCCATTCATATGAATTAATAATGTCTTTAACATCTTGACTAATTTCCCTCTTACTTTTCATAAAATGCTTTAGCATAACTTCTATATCTTCTTTTCTCTCTCTTAAAGGTGGTATGTTTATAGGCAATACATTTATCCTATAATATAAATCAGCTCTGAACCTATCTTTTTTTATCATTTCTAATAAATTTTTATTTGTAGCTGCAATTACTCTTACATCAGTGTCTATTACATTTTCCCCCCCAACTCTCATGACTTGATTTTCTTGTAATACTCTAAGTAATTTGCTTTGTAAATATATGGGCATGTCTCCTATTTCATCTAAAAATATAGTTCCATTATTAGCTTGCTCAAATAAACCTTTTTTCCCTCCTCTTAAAGCACCTGTAAAAGCACCTTCTTCATATCCAAAAAGTTCACTTTCAAGTAGGTTTTCTGGCATAGCTGCACAGTTTATCGCTATAAATGGCTGACTATGCCTTGGTGATGCATTATGAATAGACTGAGCCATAAGTTCTTTTCCTGTTCCACTTTCTCCAGTTATAAGAACTGTATAATCAGATTCCGCTATTTTCATACCTAGCTCTTTAGTTCTTTCCATTTTTACTGATACTGTTTTTATGTCATCAAAGGTATACCTAGCAACTTGTCCCTTTTCTCTAAGCTTCTTTGATAGGTTTTGTTCCAATTTCCTTATGTAAGTTATTTCTTGAATACAAAAATAATATCCAGTCACCCTTCCAAAACTTTCTATATTATACTTATTTACATTTAAATATTTATTATTAAACTTTATAACTTCATCATGTGCCTTACTTAATCTAAAAATCTTTTTAATATTTTCATTCTCTAATTCATCTATATTTTTTCCTATAATATCATTTTTAATATCTAGTATATCACTCAAGCTATTATTACAAATAATTACATTTTCCTTCTCTGATATCATTGCCATACCTAGGTTTGATAAGTTTATTATAGAATTCAATTCATCTGCTTTTATAGTAAGTTCTTTATATTTAGTATTTATTCCTGAATATAAACTAATCACTTCATCTATATACTTAATTAGCCTCTCAGTAATTTCCTTATCATCCAGTTTGAGTTTTGCTATTATTTGAATAAATGTTGAACTATCAATATACCTATGCCCTAAATCAATAACTTCTTCAATATATTTTGGAACTAAATCTGCTTCTCCTGGTGTTACAGCTATCTTAATATTTCTATATTCTTCATTAGGATTATATGGTATGAAATTTAAGTGATTTATTCCTATATTGTATAAATTAGATATTGTTTCTAATACAGTGTGCTTATTATCATTTACTACTAATACATCTATTCCTTCTGGTAATGAAAATAACTTGTATATATCCTTTTGCTTTATAGTTCTATTTATAATTATTATCTTTGAGACATCTTTTACATATTTTTTTATTTTCAATACTCTATCATCTATCATTACTAATATTATGTCATCTTTTATCGATTCTTCTTCTGTTATTCTATTTAAATAATAGTTTTTTATTATTACTTTATCTTTAAATATCAGCTTTAGGTTTTTATTTAAAAAACACTCTAATTTAGATAATCCATCAGTTACTACTGCTATTGTTTTCATTATAAATCTATCCTTTCTTTTGTTTATATTATATAAAATTTTAATAGTTCTAATATAGTTCAAAATCTTTTAACTTATATAAAGCAAAAGTTATGCCAAATTGATAGATTTCTTATTTTTTATTTAACCTTAAGCTAGAAATATTATTATATGATTAAGATTAGATAAATAATATAACTTTAGCTATAGAATCTACAAAAACATGACTCCTATCAAAAAATAAAAAGGTATTACCAACTTTCTGGTAATACCTTTTTATCTTATTTTTAATTTAAATTAATTCAAATGATTTTTCTTAATCTCATCAAGTAGCCCATCTTCTAGGTAAATTTCTAATGCACATCCTACCATTGCCTTTACTGCTTTGTGAAGTTTATCATAAGCTTCCTCAGAATTTGCATAATTTAGAAACTCTTTTTCATGAACATATACCATTGGATTTATGTCTAGAGCTATTTCCGTATACATAGTAGGACAAACTTGGCTTACGTTTCCTATGTCTGTAGAACCTACTGGACCTTCTTTTCCTTCTAATATATCTGTTATACCTGCCTCAATTAGATTATTCTTTGTTATATTCTGAAGCACCTTATTATTTATTATATTGTCAAAAGAATTTTCAAAGTATCTATAAGAAAGTTTAGCACCTGTCATTAACTCTGCACCTTTTGCACAGTTTATAACCTTTTTAGTTACTTCATCTAAATAACTTCTTTCAGCAGCTCTTACAAAAAATTCACAGGCAGCTTTTTCTGGAACTATGTTTGGAGCTTCTCCTCCATTTGAAACTATCCCATGTATTCTAACATCTGATTTTACATGCTGTCTTAGTGCATTTATTCCTGCAAAAGTAAGTTGTACTGCATCTAATGCATTAACACCCATATGAGGATGGCTAGCTGCATGTGCTGATACCCCTTCAAAACTAAACTCTATTGAATCTATTGCCAAAGCCTTGCAGTTTATGTTATTAAAAGCTTCTATATGCATCTGATAACTTACATCAATATCATCAAAAGCTCCTGCCTTAACTAAATCACACTTTCCTCCTGTTGTTTCTTCAGCTGGTGTTCCTATTAGTACAATTTTTCCTTTAAAATTTTCTTTTAACTTACTTAGCACTATACAAGCTCCTAATGTAGATGCAGCAATCCAGTTATGTCCACAAGCATGACCTGGTTCTTTATTTTCTCCATATCCAGGCAATGCGTCATACTCAGCTAAAAATGCTATAGTTGGACCATCATTATCCCCTAGTTCTGCTCTAAAAGCAGTATCCATATTACAATATGGATAAGTTGTATCAAATCCATATTCCTTCATTTTATCTACCAAGTACTTTGATGATATATATTCTTCTTCTCCTAGTTCTGGATTGTTAAATATAAAATCACATACTTCTTCAATTTCTTTTCCCAGTTCATTCTCTATCTCATAAGCTCTTTTCTTTATACTTTCAATCATAATATACCTCCTATTAGAATCCAACAAATAATCCTATTGTTAAAAACACCATTACAGTAATTGTTAATACTACCATTAAAGGCATTACAAATCTAACCCACTTTGACCAAGGAATATTAGCTACTGCTAGTGCTCCCATTAAAACACCTGATGTAGGTGTTATTAAGTTAGTTACACCTATACCAAATTGATAAGCTGTAACTATCATTTGTCTAGATACATCTACTAAATCTCCAAGTGGAGCAAGTACAGGTATTGTAAGTGATGCAAGTCCTGATGCAGATGGTATAAAAAATGCTATTAAACCTTCTATTAAGAAAGTTAAATTTATAAATATAGTCTTTGGAAGTCCATTTAATAAATTTGCGGCAGAATTTAAAATTGTATCTATTATAAATCCATTTTCTGCTATTATTACTATTCCACGTGCAAATGCTATACATAGCCCTGCTGTCATTAAATCTCCTGCTCCACTTATAAATGAATTAACTATGTCATCTTGTTTAAGCCCTGATGCTATTCCTGATATTATACCTATAGCTGTAAATATCATTGCAATTTCAGTTATGTACCATCCTAGCTTTAAAACTCCATATATCATAATTGCCATACCTATTGTGAAAATTGCTATTACCATAGCTTCTCTTTTTGTAAATTCTTTTATGTTTGTATCAGTATTAGCCATTGATTCTTGATTCAATGATATACCATGTACTAAAGACTTCTTAGGGTCTTTTTTAACTTTATTGGCATACATCATAACAAATCCTATAGATATAGCCATATATATTATAAACATAACAACTCTCAACTCTATCCCAGAACCTGGTGTTATTTGTGACAATGCTTGTGCTATTCCTACAGAGAAAGGATTAGTAGTAGCTGCTCCAAATCCAGCTGTTGCTCCTATAAATACTGTAGCCACTGCTGTTAATGAATCATATCCCATACTGGTCATGAGTGGAATAAATATCATATAAAAAGGTAGTGTTTCTTCACTCATTCCAAATGTTGTTCCACCTAATCCAAATAGAATCATTGATATAGGTATTATTAAGAATTGGAATCTTTTCATTTTATTTACAGTATGAGCTATAACAGCTTCTATAGCTCCTGTTTTGTTAACTATTCCAAAAGCTCCTCCAACTATCAAAACAAATCCAACTACTTCAGCTGCATCTATAAATCCATTTATAGGTGCTGTAAATACATCAGTAATTCCTTGTGGATTTGATGCTGCTTTTTCATAAGTTCCAGCTACAACAACCGACCTTCCATCTATATCTACCCTTTCAAAATTTCCACTTGGTACTATCCAAGTAAGAACTGCCATTACTACTATTAGTAAAAATATTATAGTAAGTGTCTGTGGCATAGTAAACTTTTTCTTTTTTAAACTGCTCATTTTTAATCTCCCCCACTTTTAAAATTAAAATATTTTATTATTGCTTTCCTTTTCTATCCTATTTTATATAGATGTAAAAAAGCTCAACATGGATACATGTTGAGCTGAATGCGCTAAATACAATATACCTACATCTTCCCTTTATCTTAGTTAAGATAGCTCTCCATCAAAATTCGGGATAATTTTGATGACAGTACTGTACTTATTAAATACAGCCCCAGCACTAGATTTGGACACTAGCACTTCGGCACTTACTCCTTTTATATTGCTTCATTGGCTTCCGACCTCTTCAATATTAATCTTAGTAAATGCGACCTCTACCTCAATCTTTTTATTAGATGAGGTAATTCTTATTAAATTTTATTTATTCTAAATAATTGTAGCATAATATGTCGAGATTGTAAATATTTTCAGAAGAGTTTATATGCTTCCATAATATTAACAAATCTAGCTTATACTATTCCAGTATATAATTACAACTTTAGTTTTATGTTTAAAAATATATTTGTTTTCTCTTTTTTCTATTATCTTATCTATATACTTATCCAACATATCGCTAAAGTTAATCTTTTTATTTAATTCTGTTTCCATTTTAAAAAGTATATCCTCTACACTATCGAATTCAATTTCATTTTCTACATCAATAAACTTTATATCTGCACATATATTTAAAGAATGTAGTATATTTGGAATGTATATATAATCTGGACAAGTTCTATCTTTATCACCTAAATCCATATACAAATCATTAAATAATGGTTTTTGAATAGTTCTCACTATAATCACTTTTTCTTTAGCTAGCTTATCCATCTTACTCAAAGCATCTTTAATATCCCAAATTCGATAAAGAGAATTCACAGATAAAATATAATCACTATGCCCAACATTAATCTCTTCCCATTTTCCTTGTATTGTATCTATATTAGTTATATTATGTTCCCTAGCCTTTCCTTCAAGCACATTAAGCATATCTATTGAAAAATCATTAGCAATTATACCTTTACATTTCTTAGAAAGTGGAATAGTAAATTTTCCGGTACCTGCACCAATTTCTATAAGATTTTTTCCTTCATCTATTAACTTATCTACAAAATTAAATACTTCTTTTGAATAATCATAAAGCGTTGGCTTATCATCATATTTATGAGATAATTTTTTAAAAAACTTTCTTTCCGCTTCATCATCAAAAGCTCTTTCTCTTGCATATCCTTCTTTACTTTCAATATACTCATGCCATTTTTTCTCAAAATCTATATCTTTATAGTACATAATTACTCTTCCTTTCTAAAAATATTAGGGCGAGATTTGTAATTTTCTATACTCAAAAAACTACTCTTACTAATGTAATGATTGATTAAACAATTGATTACTATATTTTAAAAATTAGTGAAATTCTCAACAAGCTCTTTGGTATAAGCATGCTTTGCACTTTTATACAATTCCTTAGCATCTATAATTTCAACTATCTTGCCATTTAACATGACTGCAACCTCATCACTAACTTCTTTTACTAAGTCTATATCATGAGATATAAATAAATAGGTTATATTAAACTGTTTTTGAGCTTTCTTCAAAACCTGTATAACTTGAGCTTGCACAGATACATCTAGCATTGATGTAGGTTCATCCAATATCATAAATTTAGGATTTAATAAAAGCACTCTAGCTAAAGCAACTCTTTGTATTTGTCCTCCACTTACTTGATGTGGATATCTATTTAAAATTTCCTCACTAAGCCCAACAAAACTTAAATATTCCATTATGTATTCTCTTGCTTTATTCTTTTCGTAGAGTTTATGAATTTTTAATGGTTCCACAAGGCTGCCATATATAGTTTTTTTAGGGCTTAGGGCAGAATCTGGATGTTGAAATATTATCTGCATCTCTTTTCTTAAATCCCTCATTTGAGAAAAATCATAATTACTGATATCTCTACCATTAAAATAAATTTTACCTCTGTCACATTTAATAAGTCTTAAAATAAGCCTTGATAAAGTTGATTTTCCGCATCCACTTTCTCCTACAAGACCTAAGGTTTTTCCCTCTTTGATTTCAAAAGATACATCATCTACCGCCTTAACTATCTTTTTATTGATTATTCCGCTTTTAAACTCCTTATAAAGGTTATAAACTCTTATCATAAAGAAAACACCTCACTTTTGAACCATTAACATCAAATAGTCTTGGTTCATAATCAATACATGTTTTTTTTGCAACCTTGCATCTCGGAGAAAATCTACATCCTTTTGGTAAGTTTGTTAGACTTGGCGCTATCCCTTCAATGGGTATTAATTTTTTATTTGGCTGTGAATCAATTAAACCTCTCGTATAAGGATGTAGTGGATTATTAAAGATACTATTTTTTGTACCCTCTTCTATGATTTTACCTGCATACATAACTACAACTTCATCACAAAGCTTTTTAGCTAGCATTAAATCATGAGTTATAAGTATCATGCTAACACCCATATTACTTCTTAAATCATAAAATACTTCATATACTTGCTTTCTTATTATTGCATCCAACCCTTTAGTTGGTTCATCTGCAATTACCCAGTTAGGTTTTAGTGCTGTCCCTATAGCTGCTAATGCTCTCTGACTCATACCTCCACTTAACTGAAATCCATACGAATTATAAACCAACTCACTATTTGAGAAAAAAAATTTTTTTAATATCTCCAAACTTTTACTCTTACAAGAATTCTTTTTTTCTTTTCCATGATAATAAAAAAGTTCATTCATATGACTTCCTATTTTCAATATTGGATTAAAAGAACTTGATGGATTTTGGGGTATTAACGATATTTTTTTCCCTCTGATTTCTCTAATTTCATTTTCTTTAATTTTTAGCAAATCTTTTTCTTCATATAAGACACTGCCTGAAACAGTTGAGTTATTAGATACAAGGTTCAAAATCCCTAGTCCTAGTACCGATTTTCCACTTCCAGTTTCTCCAATAATTCCTGTAATTTTACTACTTTGAAAGGTTCTAGATACTCCATCTACAGCTCTTACTTTTCCTTCCTTAGTATTAAAATGAATTTTTAAATCTTTTATACTTATATCTCTATTCATAGTTTTTATTCCTTCTAAAGATATTGGCTTAAAGTGTTGCTTTTTTCATCAAACATATCCCTTAGTGCATCTCCAATTAAATTTATACTGCAACACAATAATAATATACTAAACCCAGGTGCTAATAATAGATTTGGATAGCTTCTAAAATGAGTCTTAGCATCATTTATCATAACACCCCAATCTGCTTGTGGTGGTTGTATTCCTAGACCTAAAAAACTTAACGATGCCATAGAAAGTACACTTTTTCCTACCCTTATTGCAAATAGTACTATAAAAGGAGCAAATATATTTGGAATTATATAGTGCAAAATTATATAAATATGACTAGCCCCTAGTGCTCTTGCACCTTCAACATATTTTTCTTCTTTTACCTTTAATACCTCTCCTCTAACTATTCTTGAAAAACCAGCCCAAGAAGTGAATACTATTGCAATTAATAAACTTTTTATACCTGGCCCAAGAACTCCAGCAAGAGCAATCATAAAGCTAAGACTTGGAAGACCTTGAAATATATTTACAATTGACTGTATTATCGTATCTACTATCCCACCACAATATCCTGCTATTATACCCACAAAACTACCAAATAGCATTGTTAATAATGTTGCTAAAAAAGCTAAAGATATTGATACTCTGGCTCCATATAATATCCTACTTAAAATATCTCTGCCTAGAGTATCTGTACCAAGTATATGTTCTCTAGAAATTCCCATTAATCTATCATCCATTTGTACTTTATTAGAGTCATATGGAGCCAACTCTGGTGCAAATATTGCAACAAGTATCATAATTATTAGCACTAAAAAAGCTAGTTTATGTATAAATAACATTTCTTTAAATTTATCCATCTCATTTACCTCCCACCCTCATTTTAGGATTAAGAAATAGGTAACATATGTCTACAATTAAATTAAACACTATAAATATAATCCCTGTAAATAGCACATATCCTTGTACCACTGGATAATCTCTACTCATTATTCCTTGTATTACATAACTTCCCATACCTGGAATACTAAAAATAACCTCAACCACTGTGGAGCCTCCTAAAATAGCACCAAAATAGTTTCCCAGAACTGTTACAATGGGCATTAATGAATTTAAAAAAGCATACTTAAAAATAACTATTTTATTTGACAGACCCTTAGCTTTTGCCACTGTTATATAGTTTTGTCCTATACTTTCTATTAAAGTTGCTCTATTTAACCTTGCTACAGTTCCTATAGTCCCAGCTGCTAAAACAAATCCAGGCATTATTAAATGTTTAATCGTACCATACCCACTCGTAGGTAGCCATCTAAGATTCTCACAAAATATACTTAACATAATAATAGCTAACCAAAACCCTGGAATAGATATCATAAGTAAAGATACAAAAGTGCCAATCTTATCTATCGCTGAATCCTTTTTTAAAGCCATGATTATAGCTAATGGTATAGATAACACTATAACAAAAAACATAGCCATTAAAGATAAAGAGAAGGTTATTGGTAACCTTCTTAATATCTCTTCTGTAATAGATGTCTTTTTGATATAGGAAAGTCCTAAATCTCCAGTCATAGCTTTTTTAGTCCAATTAATATACTGAACTATAATATTATCATTTAACCCTAACTCTTCTCTAACTCTTTCTATTTCTTCATCTGTAGGAGCAGAAATACCATCCATGCTTAAATATTCAACTGCTGGGTCACCAGGTGCTATAACTCCTAATATAAATCCTAGAAAAGTTATTCCTATCAAAATAGGGATAGTCATCAATATCCTTCTAATTAAATATTTAAATGGTGTTTTCACTACTTACTCCACTCCATATTTGCTAATGTAGTCCCATATAATGTAGGTTTGTATCCAGTTATTTTTTTATTATAGGCAATTAAGTTAACATCTTCAAATAATGGTATAGCTGATGGGTGTTCTGCTGATATATATTGAAGCTCATCATATATTTTACTTCTTTTATCTAAATCCATTGTTTTTTCTAATTGACCTATTAATTCATCTGCTCTTTCATTTTTATAGCCCAATGAATAAGCTATATTACTTGACCCTGTGCTTCTCATATAACTATCAAATATAGAAAATGGTTCTGCATTTGGAAGCCCTTGAGTGTGAAGTGCTATGTCATAATTTCCTGTTTTTTGTGCTTCCTTAAAAGCAGCACCATCAAGTATAGTTATTTTAGAGTTTAATCCAACTTCACTTAATACAGATTGTATATACTCTGCTACAGTTTTGTATGGATAACGGTCTACACCATAAGATGGTATTATAAACTCTAACTCTTTTGTTTCCCCTTTTAACTCATTCTTTATAATTTTTTTTGCTTTTTCTGCATCATAAACAGGTTTAATTTCCTTAGCAAAAGGTGAACCTTGGTTCAATATATTCATAGTCGGAGTTCCATATCCTCCATAAAATTTATTTACTATAGTTTCTCTATCCACCAACAAGCTTAGTGCTTCTTTTATCTTAACATTATTAAATGGTGCCCTAGTACCGTTTGTAGATACAAATTGAGTTATTGTTGATGGAGATGTTTTAATCTCAAAGTTTTCATCCTTTATTAGCTCACTAGCTAACTCTGGAGTAATAGCCCCTAAATCCATAACACCCATAATTTCCTCTGATTTAAGTGCTGTGTAACGAGTTTGTGCATCTTTAATTACATTTACTCTTACATTTTTAACTTTACTTTTATCTCCATAATAGTCTTGATTTCTCTCTAACAAAACAAATTGTTCTTTTTCTCGTTCTTTTATCTTAAATGGACCAGTTCCTTGTGCATACTTAGTAAAGTCTCCCGTTTTTACATCAAAACACTCTGGACTATACATAGCACTTCCAAATCTAGCCATGTTGTATATTAAAGTTGATATTGGTTTACTGAAAGTAAGTTTAACTTCATAGTCAGAAACTTTATCCACACTTTGTAAATTAGGATATGTCTTTTCTATATCAAACGAATAAAAAGGTGAAGATTTCGTTTTCATATTCATATAACGTTCAAAATTTTTTACTACTGAATCTGCATTCAAATCTACACCATCATGGAATTTTACACCCTTCTTTATTGTAAATGTCCATTCTTTATAATCACCTGAATTTGACCATTTTTCTGCAAGTTCTGCCTTTGGTTTTCCATCATCACCCAACCCTATTAACGGTTCCCAAACATAGAGTATAGAACTTGTGTAATAAGCATCTTGTTCACCTGGTGCCAAATCTCTAGCTGCTGCTAAAACTACTTCCTTTTCATTATTCATCTTACTAACATCATTATTTTCCTCTGGTTTACTACACCCTGTTATCAATGATAACATCAGCATAATTGCTAAAATTATACTACTCAGCTTCCCTTTTGAAATCTTCCTCATAATACATTTCCCCCTTATTTAGAAATATGAGCATAAAAAAAGTTATAGCAAATAATGCTATAACATCCCATTTTAATATGTATACTTTAAATTCTAAATTCCATATACAAGACAATAAATCTAGTTGCTCCCCCCTAAATTTATTTACTAATATTTAATGTAGGTATCTGACTTACATTTCATTTTCTCAGCCTTTCTAAATAACATCTGTTGGCTATGCAGAATTTATCCATGCTTACAGTGATGGGTTCGTGTTGGATTTTCACCAACTTCCCTACTCTTTAAATACGTTTATTCAATTCTTAGTTTAATTGTATGCAATCTTATATAAATTGTCAACTTAAATCAAAATATAGCACTATATGCAAAATTAAAATTTACAATTATCTATCTATTAAAGTCTATTATAAAAACAGATATATTTTTTTCATATGGAAGGTAATAAGCTACTTTATCTCCCTTAACTATATTTTTCATAATATGATTGTATATAGTTTCATACTCTCCGCCTTCATCATAAGACTTAGCATACCTAACTATGTCATCTTCACAAGTAAATGTCTGTCCAAATTCAAGACTTAATGGTATTAATTCATATCTAAGTTTCTTTTCATCTAATAATACTTTTAAATTTTTTGAACTATGTCTTTCCACCACATCCATTCTTTTCTTAGATACTGGAATATGAGTTTTGGACTTATCATTAACAATTGCAATTAATCTATCACAATGCCCAGTAAAAAATTCTATATTCTCATATGAAAAAAAAGAAATTAGTATAGTATCAAATTTTGTATTTATATCTTTAAAATCTTTTACCATACACCTAATATTGCTTATATTATTGTCTTTTATTGATTTTTCTAAATAATTTATAGCATTTTGGTTTATATCAATACAAGTTATATCTTTCAGTTCTTTGCTTAAATACATATCTATTAAACCTAATCCACAACCTACATCACAAAAAGTTTGGCTATCTTTGATGTACGGAATTATTTCTTTAGCTAATATCTTGTGAAAACCAGTATATTCACTTGCATCAACAAAAGATTTTATTGTAGTATCATTCCAATTCATTCTCATATTTAAATTTCCCCACTGTCTTTTAAATTTACTTTCTGACCTGTACTGTAAAACATACTATTTCTCTCATTTCCACTTATTATGCTCATTACTTTATCATGTTCTTTAATTACAAATCCTGATAAATCATTTACTCCATACTTAAATAATATAGGTGCCATTGGAGTTGCTGGACCCACCAATACCACATAAGCATTTTTGCTTAATTCTAAATACCAAGGAAAAGTTTTTGTACTTAATGTGTAACAAGATATAACTACAAAGTCCTGTTCAGGTAAGATATATGGTGCTGAAGTCTCTGGATAATCACCATATATATCTTCACTTTCTATTATGGATAAATCACAAACAGGTGCAAATAGTTGTTCTAAATAGTGAAAATGACCTATAACCGCTACCTTTTTTCCCCTTATCATATTCTGGTATGAAATAAAAGGGTCATTAGTTCTATCTTCTATAAAATTGTTTTCATTTAACTTTATATTATTTTCTTTTGAAACTTTTACAGAATTATAATAAGAATTTATTGCAGCCAAGCCAATTCCTGATTCTGTGATATTCCAAGACTTAATACATCCAGCTATTTCATATAAAGATTTTCCTTTAAAAGATTTTACAAACTCTGGAGGACGTCCATCTTCACTATATACAAAACCTATACCACTACCTACACTACTTCTTACTAAAATATTATGTTGCCCAACAGCTATATCTTCAACTATTATCTCTTTAGGAATTCCTTCTATTAAATCATCATAAAGTTCCCACAAAGTCATTTACCTCCTCCTGTACAATACTTTCTATTTCTTTTCTATTTAAGACTTCACCTTTTCTAACCTTGTGCCTAATATCTAGTAAAATATTATCTAAGCTTTCTATGTATTTAATACTTTCTATTTCTTCATCTGTTGTAGATATTACCTTTGAAATTCCACCATTTTTAATAACTATTCTTTTATTAGCGTTTAAAGCTAATATAGGGTCATGTGTTGAAATCAAAATTATTTTTTCCTTTTTAGATAATAGTCTTAGAGCTTCCTTTCTATCTATACCTGCATTTTCAATTTCATCAATTAAAACTATTGGTGAAGAACTCATATATGCAGTATCCGATATCATAAGAGCTCTTGATTGACCTCCTGATAATTGGGTTATCTTTGTGGTTAATTCAAATTTTTCTCCAGCTAGTTTATTAGCACAATAAAAGCATTTTTTTACTATGTCATCTTGATTTTTACAAAAACGACTTTTAGAGTGCATTTGTAAAAATTCTTCTACTGTTAAATCCATTACAAAATTCATATTTTGTGAAAGTTGAGCTACTAGCTTTCCATCCATAACAAAACGAGTTTCATCACTTGGAATACTTTCATTTATTAATATTTGTCTGTTAGTAGGAGTGTCTCTCTGGGCTAAACATTCAATATCCTCTAACAGTCTACTTTTTCCTGAACCTGTAGGTCCAACAATACTTATAATTTCTCCAGCCTTTATTTTCAATGAGATAGCTTCTTTTTCTTTTAGCTTATTGTACCCACCATTAATAGTAATGCTTTCTATATTTAAACTCTTTTCATCTTGGCCAAATTCTTTTAAAAACTCCACCAATTTAATGTATAATTCTTCTTTTTCTATCCCAAAAGTTATATAAAATTCCTCATCTAAAGATTCTATTAGATTATTAAAAGTAATTGAATCATCTACATTACTTAGATTGTAATTTAAGAAAAAATCAAAGGCCATAGAGTAGTTTTCTTTTATCTCTTTTATAGACATGTTTAGTAAATTTTCATAATTATCATATTTCATAGTCAAACTCCATTTTCTTTATCATTCCCATTTGATAAGATTCTCCAATTCTAGTCTCTCCAGTACAGTAAGAACACACTGATGCTGGTGTTGTAAAACGTAATTGTTTTTCCCTAAGCGTGGTTATTTCTTTTATATCACTTAAATATTTCTTAAGTAAAAATACTCCTTGTCCTGTGATTCCATTTATAAATATTATCTTAGCTTTTGAGTTTACTTGACGTACATTAAAGGAAAATACCTCCCTTTCTGCTTGTGATACTATGTCTCCTTTTGTAATTACAACAATATCAGCATATTTTAGCATTGGTCCTATTTTTCTAGGTGTATTTATCCCTGATAAATTATCTATTACACAAACTGCTGGTATAGTTTTTATATAGGGTGAGCAACGATTACAAAGCCCTGCACTTTCAGTAATTAAAATATCTAAGTTTAATTTTTTAGACCAATAAAGTGCATCTTCAATATTACTTATAAAAAAATGGTCTGGACAAATTTTACCAGATAGTCCAATTTGAACAGGTATATTATTCTCTTCATATCTAATCTGGTCAAAAGATGTAAGGCAGTCAAACTTTACTACTCCAACCTTATTTTCTTCTGCCTCCATAGCTTTAATTAGATGAAGAATAACAGATGTTTTTCCAGATGATGGTGGCCCTGCTACTGTAATTAGTTTCATATCAATTCCCCTTTTTACGAAAGAAAGTAGGTAAAATCCTACTTTCTTTTAATTTATGTCTATATATTATTTAATAACTTTATGTCTAAACATTATTTAGTAACTTTATATCTATATACTATTTAATAGCGTTTTTAGTTAATTTGCTATATTGTTCATCACTTAAATCAACATGATAAAATAACTTATAAAATTCTTTTGTTTTTTCTTTTAAATCATAATTAAAATTCTCTGGATAAAGTATTTCAGATAGCCAAATCATACCCATATATCTATTTACAGATGGAGGGAATCCCATCCAATTATATGGCGTACTTGGTGCTTCATAGTATTTACCACTAGATATAGCACTTATTTTTTGCCATTCAGTTTGACTTCCTACTTTACTATATATACTCTGTGGTGCAAACACTATTACATCTGGATTCCATAAATATAATTGTTCTAACGATACTTCATTTCCATTGCCTTTACTTGATGGGTCATTGAGCTTTGCAACATTATTTGCAAGTATATTAATAATCTCAGAGTGGAAAGACCCTTCTGCGATTACATTTGTTCCTGTGTCTCCTACGCAATAAGCAAGGTTTACTTTATTCTTATCACCTATTTTCTTCATCGTTTCTACAGTTGTATCATAAGTAGTTTTACAGTAATCAGCTAATACTTTTGCATTATCTTCTACATTTAAGATTTCTCCTAGCTTAGTGTAACATTCTGACATATTAGCAGTTGTAGCTTCTATAAATATAGTTGGTATACCTGTTTGTTCTTGTATAGAATCTAAATCTTCTTTCATGCTACCTTTCTTCTCACCTATATCGATAATTACTTGTGGTTCTGCTGCTGCAAGGGCTTCCATATTTAAATCTCCCTTACCATAAAATTGACCAAAAACAGGAAGACTAGTATACTTTTTATCCACATAGTCTTTTGAATCATCTGTCCAATCTCCTGATAGTCCAACTAGCTTATCTGGTGCTACTGAAAATAGTACGATTTGTGCTAAACTTCCTGAAGGTGCTATTTTTTCAATATTTGCTGGAATCTCAACTTTTCTACCTACTGAATCAGTAAACATTATTGTTTTAGATGCATTTTTATCCTCTTTTTTTTCTTTAGCATCACCATTTGACGATGTACATCCAACTAAAGATGTTATTGCTAAAGTTAATACCAATAACAATGATAATAATTTCTTTTTCATTTTATCCCCCTTAAGTAAATTATATAGTTACACTTTTTGGTATGCAGACTCTAATTTTATCATCATATAAGCTGTTTAATTCTACATCTATGTTATATAATTTTTTAATTAGACCAGAATTAATTATGTACTTAGGCACACCAAAAGCTAATATTTCATGATTGTATAAAGCTAAAACCTTGTCTGCATACAAAAAGGCTTGGTCTGGATTATGTGTTGACTGAATTATTATATATCCATCCCTTGTTAATTCTTTTACTGTATTTAATACTCTAATTTGATTACCATAATCTAAATCAGAGGTTGGCTCGTCCATAATAAGTATCTTTGCATTTTGAGCTAAAGCTCTTGCAATAAGTACTAATTGTCTTTCTCCTCCACTTAAATTTATAAAATTCCTATCTTTTAAATAAGAAATTCCTATTTTGTCTAAAGATTCTTCAACTATTTCCATTTGTTTTTTAGTAGGTTTAGACATAGGTGAAATTTGTGATGTTGTTCCCATCAATACCATTTCAACAACAGAATAACTAAATACGGGATTATGAGACTGAGGGATATAAGCTATTTTTCTTGCTAGATTCTTAATTTTGTAATCCTTCAAGTTTTTTCCATCCAATAATATTTCACCTTTATATCCTTTTAATAACTGAAGTATACACTTAAACATAGTACTTTTCCCTGCACCATTAGGTCCTAATATACATAGTAACTGACTACCTTCAACATTAAAGGATATTTGATTAAGTACATTTTGATTTTTATAAAAATAACTGAGATCTTTAACTTCTAAAATCATATTAATCCCCTCTTTTCGTAATCAGATATATGAAAAATGGTACACCAATAAACGATGTTAATATACCTATAGGTATCTCACTAGTCCATAAATTTCTAGATACATTATCAACTAACAACAAAAACGATGCTCCAAACATAGCTGATGTTGGCAATAAATAAACAAAATTATTTCCAACTAATCTTCTAGATAAATGTGGTATTACAAGACCAACCCAACCTATCATTCCACTTACAGCAACACTTGCAGAAGTTAAAAGTGTAGCACATATAATAGTAATAAATCTTATACGCTTTGTATTTATCCCCATCGTTCTTGCCTCATCTTCTCCTACAGTCAATATGTTTATTTGCCAGCTAATAAGTATTAGAGGTACTATACCTATTAACATAGGAATAATTGCAAATTTTATGTCAGATATTTTAGCTCCTGATAAACTTCCCATTAACCAATATGTAATTGCAGGTAACTGGTCATTAGGGTCTGCTACAAGTTTTATAAAAGATGTACCTGAAGAAAATAATGAACTTACCATAATACCAGATAAAATTAAGCCTAACACTTTACTTCCCTTTGTTCTTTCACTTATCAAATAGACTAAAATTACAGTAATTAAACTAAAGATGAATGCACTAACTGTAACCTCTCTACCACTTTTATAAAGAAATAATGCTAAAGCAGCTCCAAATGCTGCTCCTGATGATGCCCCTAGTATATCTGGTGATGCCATAGGATTTAAAAAAATATATTGATATGATGCTCCTGCAGCTGCCAATGCCCCACCTACTAAACATGCAAGTACTATTCTTGGTAATCTAACATTTAAAAATATAGTTTCCATGCTATCTGTCCAAAACTTATCTATATTACATATTTTCGAAACTAAAATTCCAAATACTTGATGTGGTTCTACTGGATATTTTCCAAGTGCTAATGATACTAATATCAATGTAATCAATATTATAACTAAACAAAACATAATTAACTTATTACTTTTTGCACTCTTATTCACTTATTTAATCCCCTTTTGTCTCCACTATTTTCATTATGTTACCTGTCTTTTCGATATCCTCATAAGGTGCACTTATTTTTACTAAATTAAAACATTTATCTATATCATCTACAACAAATCCACCTATATTTTTTATACCTAATTTTTTGAAATCTGAAGATATAGGTGTCGATATATCACAAATTATGCTTTCTTTATTAAGTGAATCATTTGCTATTTTTATTAAATGTTTATTAATAATTAAGTCTCCTCCTAAATATGTACTATCATAGTTTTCTACTAAATATCCATATGCTGATATGTTGTAATCCTCTTCTACTATTTTTCTATTGAAAAAATCCACATCATATCTAAATTTAATTTTATTTTTATTTTGAAGATTTCCCTCTACTACTGCTATTTTTTTTGATGAATCATCAATCATGGAAATGAAATGATGATTAATTTTCTCTAGGCTTAATGTTTTATTGCAAATATTCTGATTATAATAAGAATTTATTGCTGCTAATCCTAAACTAGCTTCTATAAAATTCCAAGATTTAATTGACTTGCATAAATCTTTTAAAGACATATTTATTTTTATATCGTTTTCAAAAGGAAATCTTTTATCAGATAATAAATGACTAATACCTGCTCCATAATCTGTTATTACCATAGCAAACTCTGAGCCTATAATAAAATCTTTTACTCTTATGTTTTCTGGTATTTTATCTATTAAATTATTATAAAACTCCCACATTTTGTCACCCCCTTCAAAGTAATTATATTATGTTTTATTATATTTAGCTATATTTTTTTATATTTTTCTGTATTTTTAGTTATGTTTCATTATGTTTTACTATGTTTAATTATATTACACTTCATTATTTTTTAATTTAACCGTTCTATTTTGAAATCATAAGTTTATTTAGTAGATGTGGCTATTATGCACAAGTTTTCCATAGATTCAAAATAACTATAATACTCTTGCAACTAAAAAAGCCATGCAAACTAATCTAATTTACATGGCTTTATACTCATCAATCTACACCTAACACAACTTTAATTTTAGATTCTATTGTAATAACTCTTGGCCCAAATATAACTTGAACTGAATTTTTCTTCCTAACAACTCCACTTGCACCTAGCTCATTTACCCAAAAACCATCCTCATAGAATCCATCTATTGGGTTTAGCTCTACTCTAGACCTAGTTGCACAGTTCGTAATACTTTTTATATTGTCACTTCCTGCTAAACCTTCTATTATAGAATGTACAAGTTCTGTATCTTTGTCTTCTACTGTATCTTCTACTGCACAATTATTTACTGCTTTAAAATTATCTACATCTTGTCTTTATCTATACTCTTTCTTACTGTAAAGCTTAACTTCTTCTGAGCTTCTTCCTGGTGTCTTTATATCAAACTTCTTAATTGCACATGTGAATATTACATAAGTAACTATAAAGAATATTGGTAAGTATCTCATTACAATAAATCCTAAATCATTTATTACTTTAATGAATATATTTATAAATAAGTCTTCATGTATTAATCCACAAGCCTTAAATCAGAAACATTTTCCATATTTGCAAAAGCTAACCCTAATTCTATAAATATCCCTGCTAGAACAAGTAATATAATAGGAATCATCATTGATTCAGAAAGTACTTGTAATTTATCCTTCATCTTGTATAGATTATAATTAGTTAGACAATAAATATTTGAGCATGATATTATTATATATAATAGTACAAAGAAATATAGTTTTGCCATGAATAGAAAAAGTAAAAGTTATATAAATAACTATAATAATTGAAAAGGAAGTAATCTATGAAAATAGCAATCATAACAACTGAATTTTTAAAAGAATTTGTAGCGAATTCTATAAAAAAATTAAATATTAATGCAGAAATTGAAATATATATTTATAAAGATTTTTCTCATGTTGGAGATTTATATCTAGAAATTGAAGATAAGTTTGATGGATTCGCAGTCAGTGGACCTATACCTAAGGAAGCTATTACAAAAAAAGTTGGTACTATAAAAAAACCTTTAGTTGATTTTGGTACTGATTTACAAAGTTATTATGATATGTTTCTAAAACTTATTTTTAAATACAATACATTAGATTTTTCTAGAGCATACTTTGACCTAATGGACTGGGCAGATAATCCAAAAGACATATCATATTATTTATCAAATGGTACTTTTGGAGATTTAATGTATAGTATTAATGAAAATACATCCAAAATGAGTTTATCTGATATAGCAGAGCTTGAAAAAAATATTGAAAAAAAACATATTAAGTTATGGAATGAAGGGAAAATTGATTTTTCTACTACTCGTTTTAGTAGTATTGTCCCTATGTTACAAGATGCAGGAGTAAATTTTCACTTCATATATCCTGACATAAATTTATTGAAAAGTACTTTTAATGAATTAATAAAGGACATTCATCTGCATAGAATGAAGGTAAACCAACCTGGTGTAATATATATAACAGTTAAAGATATGAACCATTATGATTATACTATAGACCAAATTTATAAAATATTAAACAATCTAAAAAAAGATAAATTAACTGATTTTATAATTGAAAAGGATACTAGCTCTTTTAAGATTTTTACTAAATGTGAGACCATTAAATCATTAACTAAAAATTTCACTACATGTTATATAAAAGAATCTATTGAAAATAGTATAAACCTTAAAGTATGTGTTGGGTATGGAATTGGTAATAATATAAAACAAGCCATGTCTAATGCTATAAATGCTAATAAGGAATCTAAAATAAATCCTTTAAACTACAGTTTCTTAGTTAATGAAAGTTATGAGACAATAGGCCCTTTACTATGTGATAAATTACTTACTGTTTCAAATAAAGTAACTCCACACATAAATACAATTGCTAAAAATTCCAAATTGTCTACTCTTACTATTCAAAAGATTATATCCGTTATTGAAATTCTACAAAGAGATGAAGTTACTCCTAAGGAATTATCTTCTTGTTTAAATGTAACAGTAAGAACTGCCAATAGATTTTTAAGTAGTCTACTAAAGTCTGGAAATGCTACTATATTATACGAAAAACAAAACTCAACAAAAGGTAGACCTGAGAGGGTATACAAATTATTTATATCAGAAAACAAACATTAAAATCTAGAGTACATAAAAATATTTTATCATTGAATAGTAAATAAAGTTATATGATTTTCTAAAAGGTATATCCCATATTTGTTTTTTAAGATATACCTTTTGTGATATTTATTAATAATTTATGTTATTCCCTATTAAAATTATTTTCTAGCTATTTCACTTCGCAATGAGCAAATAAACAGTAAAATTTCGTGTTCTTTTGATAATGAAAAAATGCTGGCATAAAAATTGTAATCTTATATTTTAAACTTTATATCTCATTTAAGGAGTTGGAATATCATCTGGAATAGGACACTTATATGTTTTTCCATTCATAGATTTATCGAATTCTTCTTTTGCCTTTTTAGCTATATCTGGATTATTCAGTATCTTAGCTCCAAACATAGCCATAATTTTTGCCGCATATATCATACCTTTTTCTCCAATAGAACTTCCTGCACAAGATGTAAACTGCCAACTATGCCCAGGTGCCCCTAGGTTTGTACATCCTGTAAAAAAGTAGGCTGTAGGAACTATATGCATTACATCTCCAATATCAGTAGAACCATAGCTATTAAAGTTCGTAACATTTCCTCCACCATAATATAGATGAGTTCCTTCTGGTAAATTATATTTATTTATCATAGCCTTATATTGTTGTGGGCTTTGTCTATCTAATTCAGCTGCAAAATCCAATTCATCTTGAGTCCAAGGCTCTTGTTTAATATTATCCATACATTCTGACACAAGATTTGCTAAGACATGATTATTTAGAGTATTATAACATCCTCCTAAAAACTCTACTTCAACCTCAGTCTCAGTCATCATTGCAGCTCCTTTTGCTACTTTTATAAGTCTTTCATATGTATTTTCTACAGCTTCCCTACTTAAAGCTCTTGTATAATACCATACTGATGCTTTATCAGGAACTATGTTAGGTGCTACTCCTCCACCTGTAATGGTATAATGAATTCTTACATCAGAAGTAACATGTTCTCTCAAATAATTAGCTCCTACATTAGTAAGTTCTACAGCATCTAAAGCACTTCTTCCATTTTGCGGGTCTGAACCAGCATGTGCAGTTTTTCCTTTAAAATGAAATTTTACAGAGTTAACAGCTGTTGATATACCAATTGTAGCTTCACTAATCTTATTTGGATGAAAATTTATAGCTAAGTCTAATCCTTCAAATGCACCACCTCTAGCCATAAATCCTTTCCCTGTTAATTGTTCTTCTCCTGGACATGCATAAAATACTATAGTTCCACTTAAATGGTTTTCTATCATTTCTCTTTTAAGTCCTACTACTGCTCCTACATGTGCAGTACATAATAAGTTATGTCCACATCCATGACCATAACCTCCCAATTCAAATGCTTCTTGCTTTGTTGAAACTTTTTGGTTTAAACCAGGTAGCGCATCAAACTCTCCCATAAAACCTATAACTGGTTTTCCTGAGCCAAAACTAGCTTTAATAGCTGTAGCTAAGCCTCCTACTCCTATTTCTACATCAAATCCTTCACTTCTTAGAAAATTTGCTGTATTTTCACATGCTTTGAATTCTTTAAATGCTTTCTCTGGATTTTTCCATATTTTCTTACTTAAATCATCAAGTTTGAGTCTTTTTTCATCTATCTCATTTATAGAAATATTTCCTATCATTAACTTTACCTCCCATAAATCTATTTTACATTAACCAAATATAATTGGACCTATTATACTAGCAAATGCCACTGAAGCAATAGTTACAGTAACAAATCCCCCTATAATCATTTTTGGTAATAAATAATCTGTTGCCCTTTGCTTCTCTTCTACAGTTCCTTCCATAGCATCAATACCTTCATTAGAAATTATCTGTGTTGCTGGATAAGCAAGCATACAAGTTACACCAATTGCTGCTGACATTCTTGGAGAGTATCCTAATAACTTTCCTACAATTGCAGTAAATAGTATTATGAATACAGCTCCTACAACTAGAATTCCTATAGTTGGAACAATCATTGCAAATAATGCTGTTGGAGTTACCTTAGCAAGTCCTCCAGGTAACATTAACATACATCCAAACATTATAATTCCATTAGATTGAGATTTATCTAAAATTCCCTTTTCTAAAAATCCTATTCGTGTAAAAATTAAACCTACTAACAAGCATGCTATATTTGGATTTAAATAATAATTTGCTGGAGTAAATCCTGGTATTAGAGTAGCTAATCCTACAAAGTTTCCAATCATAGCAACAAATGAAAGTTTTGCAAGATATACTAGATTGGAGGATTTCTTATTTGATTCTTCTTTAAAAATTCTCATACTTGGAAGCTTAAAATTACTCTTTGATACATCCTTTAAGAAATCTCCCCTATCTCTTTTAAATTTTAATTCTTTATTTATGCAATATGTTGTTATAGGAATACCAAAGAATTTTTGAAATGACAATACTAAAATTACAAATGCTGCAAGTTCAGGTCTATTTGCTGCTTCTGCAACCGTTGTTACAATAATACCAGCAACAGTAGAACCTGCTATTGGAGGTGCTGCTATTAAAGCATACTCTCTACCAAATAACATACTACCAACTGTGAAACAACCAACCGCTATGCCTACAATACCTACTAATGCAATTACAACTGTTTTCCATTCATGGCATAAATCCTCAAGGTTTATAAGCGTTCCCAAGTTAGTTATTAACAATGCTATACCAAAGTTACTCATTGCAGCTAATATCCCTGATGCTCCTGTAACGTCTTTTGGAAGAATATTTGTCCAAAAGCCTAATAAAAATATAATACATACAAATAGCAATGTTGAAATTGCACCTTTTGTTTTCTTAGATAAAAACTCACTAAAAGCATAAATCATTACACATACAGTAAAGCAAGTAAGCGGATTCCAAAAATTTTCCATTGTTGTTTCCTCCTAAATATAATAATTTTTATCAATAAAACAATAATTATAAAGTGTGTATTCTGTAGTTATTCTCAACTACATATAGCACAATTTGATATTTTTTGATGATATTTTATACGTCTCAAATTATTCCTAAAATACCTAATATAAATTAATAACATATCCATTAATATTGTTAAGAGATACCTTATTTTAACTATTTCTTTTAAGTCTTCTTTAGGTGCAAACTTGTATTTGCTAATGCCTCCCCTCTTTAAGTTAGACTATATCTAGCGACTTTAGAAATCGTATTCCTAGCAATAACAATTATTTGTCATATTAAATAAATGATAAACTATATGCCTATAGTAGTCCTAAATTATTCTTAAATTAGTAAAAAAAAATAAATTTACTAAAATAAGGTCACTAGTTTTTATTTTGTCAAACTATTCTTGATATAAATTATAATTTCAAACTTTACTTTTGTCAATATATTCTGACAATAAATTACAAGTTTATAGTTTTAGAATTATTCTTAATCTTCTTATGTCACCATGTACTTTATACTTAAATGATTATCATTCAGAAGTTATTCTAGAAGATTCCTACTATATATTACTTTTTATACAATATACTTTTTTAAGATTGAATATAATGTTATGTATCTATTTTTCAATAAAAATACTCCTATTTTATCATGAGCTATTTATCCAACATGCCTTTAAGATAAATTGGTGGATGCTTTACACCTTTTAATTCTTCATTGCTTTTTAAAAGTTTATTATTATTTTCCATATCATAAATTTGTAACATTACTTTATTTACATATAGAGCATAATAATCATCACTATAAAAATATTGATATTCATATTGAGGGTCATCTTTGTAATATACTCTATATAGTATTCCTTTGTAGCTTGCTTTCTTTGCTTTTTCTCTTGTAATACTCTTTATATTATCTTTTGAAATATCTTGCTTTACCATATACTTGTTAATATATATTTCAGCCTCCTTCCATGGTTTAATGTAGTTTTTATACACAACAAACCCTGTTACACTTATAATACTTATAATTAATACTCCTAAAATAACTTTATACTTTTTCATATTAATCCTCCCTACTTCAATCTAAATTTTTTTCAGTTCTAATGTTAAAAACTTGATATAATATACTAAAAAAGAGATGTTATATTTTTTTATTAAAATATAACATCTCTCATATTTAGTATCAATATATATGCCCCAACTGGTAGGTTAAGTGACCCCACTGTCAGTATTTTGATTAAGTGGTATGTATTGTCCATTTTAACCAATTTACTATATTTTAATTGCTCTACTATCACATATAAACTGTAATATCACATCTGCTGCTTTTTTTGAACCTCCTGCATTATAAAAACTTTTTGATAGTTTAGTTGCATTTTCTTTGTATTCATTATCATTCATAACTTGAAATACTGCATCTTTAATATCTTTTGATTTATTTTCTTTTAACATGAGCCCTGCGCCCAAATAAGTAACTCTATTAGCTACCATTCTCTGCTCCGAATGTTGTGGAAATAATACCATAGGTACTCCATAATATAAACTTTCATTAACACTATTCATCCCACAATGAGTAATAAACACATCAGTTTCTTGAAGTACAGTAGTCTGTTTGACACTATTTTTAACTTCAAAATTATTTGGTATATGTCCTAAACTTTTAATATCAGTATCACTACCAACAGACATAATTACATCAACCTCATAATCTTCAAATGCATTTATACAGTTTTTATAAAAGTTAATATTTTTATTATTAATTGTACCAAGTGAAATATATATTAGCTTTTTCTTTCTCTCTTTGGGTCCAATAATTACCTTTGATACTGATGGCCCTACAAATGAATATTTACTAGAAAAAGTTTCTACCATTGGTTGAAATTCTTTTGATGTATATACAATAGTATTCGTATCATCATCATTAGAAACTATAGAAATAAAGTTTTTTACCTCATATCCTTTTCTTCGTAAAAGCTTTATTTTTTTATTAATACGTCTCATACCAAAAACCATACATATAATTTCTATAAAGCTTTGTTTCATCATCTTCGCTGTATGTTTATTAATCGCGAAAGTTGTTGTAGAACATATATATGGAATATTAAGTTTTTGTGCAAATAATTTTCCCCAAAAACTTAGTGAATCTGATACAATACAATCTGGATTAAATTCTTTAAGTTCTCTACAAACTTTTTCATCTAAAGATATGGTAGTATCTACTATCATCTCAATTAACCCAGAAAAATCTTTACCAATTTTTTTCTCATCTCCAGGACGTAATTCTGGAAGATATTTATCACAACAAATAAATTTTGCTCCAGCACCTTCAATTTTATCTTTAAATTCATTAAAAGAATAGTACAATACCTCATTCCTTCTATCTATCAATTCACGAACTACTTCAACGGTAGGATTGGTGTGACCATATGCAGGAATACTGAAAAATACTATTTTGCCCATATTTTATCCATCCTTTTATAATTTTTTTAAATTACTCTTCTTTACTTATTACCCCCATATGACCTATAAAATTTATCAAATCACGTTGATGAACAATTCCTAATCCTCTTTCTTCATCTCCTAGTATCAATAATTTGTCCCCTGAGTTTATATTAAATACATCCCTTGCTTCTTTTGGAATAACAATCTGACCACGTTCACCAACTACGACAGCTCCAAAGAAAAATTTTCCTGTAGGTGGTACTATAATCCCTGATTTTTCTTCCGAATGATTAACTAAATCATCTAATCTGACATTATACAATTTTGCAAGTTTAATACAACTATCTATATCAGGAGTAGATTCTCCATTTTCCCATTTTGCTACTGATTGTCTAGAAACATTAAGTTTTTCAGCTAATTCTTCTTGTGTGTACTGGTGAATTTTTCTTAGTCTTTTCAAATTCGTATTAATCATATTTTTCATACCTCCTATGTTTATAGTATTAGATTTATTACTTAAATTCTATCAACTAATCTTAACATTCATGTATATATTTTTATACATAAAAAAGAGCTATCACAGAACAAATTTAATTTATTCATGCGACAACCCCTTTTTGCTAAATCACTTTACTTTACTCACCTTTTCTTACATCATCTTCACCAATATGTTGTATTCCAACAAATATAAGATTTATTAGCTCTGTTAGTGATTTCCATTGTGATTTTTTTGAATCAAGATAATAATAATTTCTAGTTCCTTCTCTACGTACATTAACAATTTCTGCTTCTTTCAATATTTTAAGATGATGAGATACAGCAGGACGAGAAAGATGTGTTTTTTCTGTAATTTCTCCTACTCGTATACCATTGAAGTCACTTTCTAAGAGTGTTATTAAAATTAACTGTCTAGTTTCATCTCCCATAGCAGAAATAGCTTTACGACATTCTTTAAATTTAGATGTTATTTCTTGTATTCTTTGCTGACATTCTTTTTCCATAAACTCCTCCATACCTTATAAGTATCTAACACTTGCTGGTTCTTTTTGTGCAGTACGTCTATATTTAACATCTGGATATCCAATCACTAGTGTCATAAGTACATGATTCCTGTGTTTTAGACCTAAAAGTTTTTTTAACTTTGGTGAATTATTTGCTACATCTGAAAAATATCCACTAAATAAAACCCCCAGACCATAAGATTCTGCCATTAGTGCCATATTAGATGCTGCAAGTGAACCACTAATCTTATCTTTTGTTACTATCATTATTGCAATAGGAGCATGCTTGAAGAAAAAGTTATCATCAACCTCAACTTCCTTTGAATATTTAACAGCAATATTTGCAATAGGTTTTATTTTTCTAAAAAATCTCACTGCTTCCTTTTCATATATTGCTTTTTTATTGTCTAAAACAATATATGATACATCTTGTGAATTTTTAGCACTAGGTGTGTATCTACCTGCTTCAATAATTTGCTTTACAATTTCTGAAGAAACTTCTTTATCTTTAAATTTCCGGATACTTCTTCTAGATTTAATTGCCATTAGTAATTCATCTGAGTCTAAGTTTGGCTTATTTGTAAGTTCTATTGGTGGTTCATCAAACCCTGTAAGTGTAATAGCTTCTTTGGGACAGATTGCTGCACAGTGTCCACACATTAGACAATCTTGCTTTTTAATTACTGATTTTTTATTTTCTATAATTATATTATTTACTGGACAATCATTTTTACAAAGTCCACATCCAATACAAAGGTCTTTATTAACTTCAATTATATGTTGATATTTCATATACATTCATCTACCTTTCGTTCATTAGTTTAAACTATTATAACACGAAGATGTTTTTTATATTCATTGGTAAAGAATTTGATTACCATTAAATTTTTAATACCTCTATTACACAAGTTTTTCATAGATTTTAAAGTATTATAGGTTTTGTATAATAAAAAAGACAAGCTTGAAATTTAAGCTCGTCTTTTTTATCTCTTACTATAAAATAAACTCTCTCTTCCTTTTTAGCAAATCTCTCCATGAATCCTGCTACATTATTATCAACTAATAACTTTCCTTTGTTTAATCCTAATAACTCATATCAATAATTTGGCACATGTTTAGAATCGGTAAAGATGATAACACATTTTTCATTCCAAAATAAATTCAAATTTATAGTTTATACAATATCTATGCTTCATAAAATACACCTACTATTTCTTTTTTGGTATGTGCACTTAAAAGCCTTTCACTTATATCTTTACCACCTAAAATATAAGCTATTTTAGATATTAACATTATATCTTCTTTACCTTCAGATTGTGGCATAGCAAACATAATTACTAATTTTACAGGCAAGCCATCTATACCTGGCCAATCTACACCTTCTCTAGATTTACCTATTACCACAGATGCTTTCTTTACATACTTTGTTTTTCCATGTGGCATAGCCATTTGATAACCTATACTTGTAGAGCCCATTTTCTCTCTATGATTTAGTGCCTTTATAAACTTACTTTTTGAAGTTATACTTCCTTTATCATATAATTTATCTACTAATTCTTGTATTATACCTTCTTTTGTAGTTGATTTTAAGTCTAAAATAACACTTTCCTCGCTTAATATTTCTCTAATTTCCATTTATTTTCTCCAGTACATTGTTATCAAATAATATTTTAATATCCTCTTCTCTTTCGCAATCTATTATATAATTTATATAGTTCTTTTGCCTATATAGATTTGATACTTCAATCAGAATATGTTTTAAAAAACTATGATTACTAGTTTCTAAGTAAAGGTCAATCGTTCTATTAATATTATTGACATTCATTATTCCCTTATTTACTTTACTTTGATTGCATATATATATATTTAAATCTTTTCCTAATGCAATAGATTCATACTTACTGCTTAAATTCATACCTATTAAACTTCTCATCTGGCTTACATCAAAATTAAAATATATATTATCTTTTAAATATACTCCTAATAAGTTTGTATCTAAGTCCATACTTTTTCTAGGTTTATTAAGTAAAGCATTTTTTATATTATTAATATCACTTTCCATTAATAGTACTGATACAACTATATGTGATTTCTCTTTCAAATCTAAATTTACAGTAGATATTACAAAATCTACATCATCCAAATTTCGCTTATTCAACTGATGCATGGGAATTATATCAACTATAGTCCATTCAGGAAATTCTCTTTTTAATCTAGCAGCAAGAAGCTGAGATGTTCCATATCCTGTATTACAAACTACTATTACTCTTTTACTACTCATATTTCTTTCTATAGCTGCTTGAAAATATGTAGCAATATACGAAACTTCATCTATACTAATATTCTTCAGATTATAATGCTCTGTCATAATATTTATAGTCATCATGCATAACCCCAATACCTCAGAAAATCGCTCTTGTATCTCTTCTAATAATGGATTTTTTATTTGGATATCATATCTTAATCTGTTTAACATGTGTCTTACATGAGATGTCAGACTTTTTTGCAGTAGTTCATCATCTTTAAGATTTATATTTAAAAACTGTGACATATTCTCTATCATTATAGATGATATTTTTTCACTATCACTTAATATATCTGATTCATCATTGCAACGCTTATTGCTTTCGCTACTAAATCCAGATGATACTAAATATATATATATATATTTAATTTCATCTTTAGTTATTTTTACTCTGTATCTATTTTCTATTTTACCTATAAGTGTAGTGACCTTTTGATATACTAACTCATCCAAATTACATATAGAGACTTCCTTTTCTTCCTGAAAATCTATTTGATTACCTTCTTCAACTCTCTTTAAGCATATAAGTATATGTGTAATTAAATTTATATAGTAGGGCTGACTTATAACATATCCTAAATTATCTTCTAATTCTGTAATTATAGTTTCTACAAATATGATAGAATCAATATCAAATAAATTTATCAATGCACTAAATGTAGCAGAATCTAATCTGGTTAACTCAGATATATCGTGCTGTTCATAATTTTCATCTAATAAATCATCTACCATCTTAGCAATCGATTTCCTTATATCTACTTCTTTACCTATAATTTTAGTTCCCTCTAAGGTTTTATTAAGTTTTAAATTATATTCTTTTATCCATTCCTCTATATATTTAAAATCATTTACTATAGAAGTTTTACTTACATAATATTTATCCGATAACTGATTTATTGAAGTTATATTATTTGAATTTAATAATAGATATTTTAAAATTTCCATTCTTCTTTGCTCTACTGATAAAGACTTATTTCCCTTTGGTTGTATATTTAAACTATTAATTAGGTCTATATCTTTCTTTGCTGACGCTTCTATTAATATTCCGCAACCCCTTTTTATATCAATTTTTATATCGAAAGTTTCTAAATATATCTCAATCATCTTCAAATCTTTTTGTAATGTTTTATCTGATACATTTAATTTATCTTTAAAGTATTTTATAGGTCTATATTCACTTTCATTTAATATCAATTTAAGAAATTCAATTTGCCTTGATGCAAGCATACTTATGCCCCCTACCCATTTTTTGATATTTCTATTAATTACTATTTTAGCATATTTAATAACTATGTAAAAATACTAAAATACTTCTGTATCATAAAAGAATTTATGATACACTTTACAAAATCGATATAATATAGGATATAATTTTAAAATAAAAAATAAGGATATTGAGAGGTTGCTAACTACTTCCAATATCCTTATTTTAGCTCTTATTTATAATTTAAGCACCAAGTACTTCAACTTCACCACTTCCACTCTTTATAGTAGGCTTTGTTATTCCTATAATTAAAGTTGTTATTACTGTGCCAGCTAATATACAAGCTATATACGCAACTGGTGCACTACATGCAAATGGTATTACAAATATTCCTCCATGTGGTGCCATCAAGGTTATATCTAAACTCATACATATTGCCCCACCTATACAAGAACCAATTATGTTTGCCGGAATCATTCTTAACGGATCTGCAGCTGCAAAGGGTATTGCTCCTTCCGTTATAAAAGATGCTCCCATTATAGCAGTTGGTAGTGCTGACTTTCTTTCTTCTTTAGTAAACTTATTTTTAAATATTAACATGGCTAATGCTATTGCTAATGGAGGTACCATTCCACCCACCATTAATGCTGCTGATGGTTCAAATACATTACTAGAAAACATAGCTAATCCAAATGCAGAAGCTGTTTTATTAATAGGTCCTCCCATATCTGATGCCATCATTCCTGCTAATATTGCACCTAATAATACTTTATTAGTTCCAGACATACTTTGTAACCAGGACTGTAAAGCTTCATTTAACCATGATGCTGGTGTATTAACTACGAAGAACATTATAGCTCCACTTGTGAATGCAATCAGCAGTGGACATATCAGTACAGCATTTACCCCTTTTAATACATCTGGTAAGTTTTCTGTTATCTTCATTACTCCTAAAGCTATATATCCAGTTGCAAATCCTGCTACCATACCTCCTAGGAATCCTGAACCTCCAATAACTGCCATAAAACCAGCTATCATAGCAGGAGCAAAACCTTGTCTTCCTGCAATTGATTTAGCTATAAAACCAGCAAGTATTGGTATGAATAACTTAAATGCTGAATCGCCTCCAAGTTGTCCAAAGAATCCAGCTATAGGATTGTATGTTTCATGAGTTGGGTCTGATGCAAATATACCAAACATAAATGCTATAGCTATACCAATCCCACCTATTACTACAAATGGAATCATTTCAGATACACCATTCATTAAGTGCTTATAAATACCTTTTTTCTCTGACCCTTGAAGTATTTCTTTTGAATCTTCTAAAGTTTTTCCACCTGGCTTAATTTCTTTAGCCATTCCATTTTCAGCATTTATAATTAAATTTTTGGCTAATGAAACATTCTTAGCATCTGCTACTTTCTTTTGTAATACTTTCTTTCCTATAAATCTACTTGTTTGAACTTCTCTATCACAAGCTATTATTACGTATTCAGCTCTTTTTATATCTTCTTTAGTTAACTTATTTTCTACACCTATGGCTCCATGTGTTTCTATTTTAACTTCATATCCAAGTTCTTGACCTGCTTCTTCTAACGCTTTTTTTGCCATAAAAGTATGAGCTATACCTGTTGGACATCCTGTTATTCCAACTATAAGACCTTTATTTTGATTATTACTTGAATCTCCTGATTCTACAGCTTTATAATTAAATATATCTAATATTTCATATGGAGTTTCTGCACTTAGTAGGTTCTTAATAAGATTTTCATCCATTAAATATGTAGCTAGTCTAGATATAATCTTAAGATGCTCGTCTAAACCTGACTCTGGAACTGCTATCATAAAAAATGACCTAAGTTTTTGACCATCATTATCCGTGATATCCTTATCTGTTCTTAAATACATCATTACAGGTCGCTTTACTGTACTTGACTTAGCATGAGGGATAGCTATTAAATTTCCCATGTTAGTTGGTGATTCTTTTTCACGTTTATTAATATCAATTATAAACTTTTCTTTATCATTTATATAATTTCCATGATACAAATGATTTGCCATATAATCAATTACATCTTTTTTAGTTTGTAATTGTTTATCTAATACAATACAATCACTACGTAATATTTTGTCTACCATAAATTCGCCCCTCCCTTTAATTTGTTATCCAATCACTGATTCTTCTTTTGGTGAAAAGCATTTTAATTTATCTATGTCATTGAATAAATTCATTTTAAACTCTATAACTTCCCTTGCAGCTTCTATACATTGTGGATATATAGCATCTGGTTCATATAAACTTGGATTTTGTTCTAATACTTCTCTGCACTTCTTATAATACGCTGATTTAACATCACTTGAAATATTTACTTTACAAACTCCTAGTTTAACTGCTTGTGCTATTTCTTCATCTGGATTTGACGATCCGCCATGAAGAACTAAAGGTATATCTACTACTTCTTTTATTTCTTTTAATAAATCTAATTTAAGCTCTGGTTTAAACCCTTTTGGATATATACCATGTGCTGTACCAATTGCAATGGCTAATGTGTCTACACCTGTTTTTTCAACAAAATCCCTAGCTAATTGTGGATTTGTATATATTATTTCATCAGAACCACCTTCTCCTGATGTTCCAGTTGTTCCTATTGTTCCAAGTTCTCCTTCTACAGATATATTTAATCCTTTTGCAATTTCTACTACTGCCCTAGATATTGCTACATTTTCTTCATATGATAAATGTGAGCCATCAATCATTACTGATGTAAATCCACATTTTATCGCTCTTAATATTTGCTCTTTATTTGCCCCATGATCTAAATGTATTACCATAGGTACTTTACTCTTATTTGCTTCTTCTATACAACTAGCTACAAAGCTATCTTCTAGGAAACTTAACTCATTTGGGTGTATTGCAAGTATTACTGGTGCATTTTTTTCATTAGCACTCTGTACTACTGCTTTAAGTATTTGCCCACTCCCTATATTAAATGCTGGTACTGCAAATTGATTTTCTTGTGCCACTTGTAACATTTCCTTCATATTTATTAACATATTGTACCTCCTGATATTTTAATTTTGATTTATTTGTTATTGTTTATATTTAAATAATATCAGGGTAATAAAAGTCAGAAAATAACAATCGTTTTCCTTATTGAAAAGGAACTTTTATTATATATTCTTAGTTCCTTTTCAATAAGGAGCTTTTAGAAGTCTGTATCACAGTTAATTATATTTCTTAAACTTATTTATTATCAATACTCAATAAGCTCAAAAGCTGACTCTAATAATTGTGATTACTTTGTAAATCTTCATTTAAATTCTATCCTCTAGATATATCATCAATTTATCAAAAGATACAAACATATCAAATACCCTACTTTCATTTACTTGAAAATTAACATTCAATAATAGCATATCTTACATAGATGTTATATTTTACATACCTATAGCTATAAATTTTAAAACACTAGCACTATAGTTAATGCTATATTGATATCAAAAAATCAAAAAGATATTAGCCAGACAGCCAATATCTTTTTGTACATTTCAATGGTATAGATGATTTATAGGAATCATACTCACAATTATCTAATTTTTAGATGTCATAAGCTTGACATAACACACCAAAATTACACTTCTTGAGTTCATTTCTAAGAAATAAAGAAACTTGGTTTTCTAATCACTAATTTATAAATTAGTACCTACTATTTTATGTAAATCTTTTTCTATCTAATTTATAAATTATTCCTAATGCTATATAACATATCCCAATTACTAATACACCATAAGCCATAGATACTCCTATCTTAAATTCTTGCATATTAGTTACAATGGATATTGAAATAGGTCTATTGTAAACGCCATAAAGCAAGGCTGACATTGTATATTCTCCAATTGTACGAATAAATACTAATATAGCCCCTGAAATTATTCCTGGCATCATATTTGGGATTATTATATTATAAAAGGTTTGTATTCTTCCAGCACCTAAACTCCTTGATGATTCTTCTAGTCCTAAATTTATTGACTTCATAGCAACCTCATTGGATGAAAATAGTAATGGCAAGGCATAAATTGTATATGCTATAGGCAAAATATAAAAACCACCTATTAAGGATTCATTAAAAGCAAATATACTTTTTTGATTAAATGTATTAATTAGGTTAACTGCAATGGCACTTGCAGGCATACTCCAAGGTAACATTATAATAAATTTTGCTAGTCGATTATATGTATTATCCTTTTTAATTACTAAATATGATACTGGTACTGTAATTATTAATCCTAATGCTACTGCCATTAAAGACATTTTCAAACTGTTTAAAATAGGCTGTAATACACGTGATTTTTGGAAAATCATCTGATAGTTTTCCAGTGTAAAATCTCTAGGAAATATGGTCGTCATAATTGAATGTGTACTTACAAATGATAAGTATACAATAGTAATTATAGGGAGCATAATAATAATAATTTGTATTTCAATAATAATCTTACATACAAATGTAAATAAGTCTTTTTTTCTATTGTCAACTTTATAACTTTGAGATTTTAGGGATGATACTACTCCATATTTTTTGCCATAATACTGTAACAAAAGCATAAATGCAATCCCCATTAGTAACAAAGTAATCACTTGAACTGAAGCTATATCCATATGGTTATTAGCCTTAGACCTAACAATCTGAGTACTCAAAACTTTAAAACCACCACCTATAAGATTTGGTGCTGAGAAAGAACTAATCCCTGATGCAAAAGTTATAATAGTAGAAGTTATAACAGCTGGTGTAATAACAGGCCATATTACATCGAAAAATACTCTTAGCTTTGATGCTCCCATTCCTTTTGCAGCTTCAACTGTTGAGTAATCCACATATTTTAAGGCAACATATACATTTAAATAAAAATACACATACTGAGTATAGGCAACCACAAATAAAATTCCCTTTAATCCACTAAAATCATAGGGTTTGTTGATAAATGAGAGTAAAATTTCTATAGATTTTGTAACTATCCCACTTTCTCCATAAAGCTGAATACATGCAATTACCATAATTACTCCAGGAATCATCATTGGACTTAGTAAAAGAATATGTATGATTTTTTTGTGTTTATCACAAACAAATGTCATATACAAGGCAAGTGATATACCCATAATTCCACACACAACTACAGAACCCAATCCCAAAATTATAGTATTGCTTACTACCCTTAAATTATTAGTATTTGAAAAATATTCTTTGAATACTTCAAAAGAATATCCAGCTTCACCTTGAAATGCTTGTGCAAAGGTGTTAGCTATTGGAACGATAATATATCCAATCAGAATCCAAAATAATATACTGTATAAAATAATAGAAATAATATTTTTAGATGTGAATTTACTATGGTTTCTTTTTTTAATCATATTATTCACCTTGTAGCACACCTAAATATGCCCTATCCCCTACATTTAATTTATTACTATTATTCAGCCTATTAAGTTCAGTCACTTGATATTTTTTCCCATTATTTGATACTGTATATTCTAAAATTGGTCCTAAGAAACGCTTAGATTCTACTTTTACTTTTACAAACCCACTTTGGTTAGTATTTTGCAACAATACCATTTCTTCAGGTCTTTTATAAATATAAGGCTTTGTCTCTTTTTCAATATTAAAATTAACATAATCCTCTTTTTCAATACAGTTTGAAGTGCCTACAAAATTTGCCACAAAATCATTCAATGGTCTTTTGTAGACTTCCATTGGCATACCAATTTGAAGAACTTTACCCTTATCCATTACAGCTATTCTATCAGAAATAGCCAACGCCTCTTGTTGATCATGAGTAATAAATAAAGTAGTAATACCAATTTTTTGCTGTATCTCTCTTATTTCTTCTCTCATTTTAACTCTTAAAGCTACATCTAGATTAGACATTGGTTCATCTAATAAAAGCATAGTAGGCTCAGTAGCTAATGCTCTTGCTACTGCCACTCTTTGTTGCTGTCCACCAGATAATTCATCAATCTTTTTTTTCCTAAAATCTTTCATTCCTGCCAGTTCTAAATAAGTATCACATTTTTCTACTATAATTTTTTTAGATAATTTTTTTATTTTTAATCCATAAGATACATTTTCTTCTACAGTCATATTTGGAAACAATGCATAGTTTTGAAAAACAGTTCCCATATTTCTATTTTCTGGTTCTAGGTTGGTAATATTCTTATCACCAACATAAATACTCCCAGAAGAAGGTTTTATAAATCCACCAATTATTCTTAAAATGGTTGTTTTACCACATCCAGAAGGGCCTAATAAAGTAAAAAATTCGCCTTCTTTGATGGATATATTAATATCATGTAATACTTTTTCTTTTCCATAATAATGATTAATTTCCTTTAATTCTATATTCTCCATATCGACCCCACAAAATATCTAATATTTATAAATTTTTAAATATACACATGATGAATCACTTCACATCATCGGCTACTTCATTAATTACTCAAAAGCTATTTTATTTAATATCAGAGTATTAGCATCATTAGGTAGCGTGAATTACACAAAAACCATGATATACTATAGTTCCCTTATACGTAAAATAGCGAGGAAAGTCCTCACTATTTTTGTATATAATATTAAATTATCTAACTAGACTATTTTATAGTTTTATTATTATCTATTATATCTGTTTCCCACTTTTCAATCCAGTTAGATTGATTTTTTCCAATTACAGACCAATCTACATCCATAGCTTTATATTCTTTCGACATCCACTTTGGTGAATCTTTAAGTGCAGAATCTAATGTTGGTATACGGTTAAAATCATTTGCAACCATAGATTGGACTTTAGCACTTCCAACAAAATCTACAAATTTAGCTGCTGCATTTGGATGTGGTGCATTTTTTAAAGCTGCTACACAGTCTGTAATTACTACAGAACCACTCTCTGCATCCACAACTTCTAATGGCATATTATTTTTTTCTTTATTATCTATTATATCACTTAACACTGCAACAGATATAGCAGCTTCACCTTTACCTATTGCTGAATACATAACACTTCCACTATTGTAGTAGTTCTTTATATTTTTATTTAAATCTTCAAGATACTTCCAAGCTTCAGCTTCACTCTTAGTAGTTGAATAGTAATTGATTAAGTTACTAACAGTAGAACGCATAGATGATGATAATGAGTCTCTAGTAACTATTAAATCTTTATATTCTTCTTTTGTTAAATCGCTCCAATCTTTTGGTGCTTTATCGGCTGATAATAATTTTGTGTTATAAAACATCATTACTGGTGTTTTTATAGTTCCATACCAATATCCTTCTGAATCTTTATAAGACTTGTCCAATTCATTATTCCAACTTGGTTCAATCTTTTCATATAATCCTTCTTCTTTTAATTGCATATATGTAGACGTATCCCCACCAAACATTATGTCTGCTTGTGGATTATCTTTTTCACTTCTAACACGATCTGCTAGTTCACCCTTTAAGTTTATAAATTCAACATTAACTCCTGTGTCCTTTGTAAATTCTTCAGAAATCGCTCCTAGCATATCCTCACTATGAGTAGTATATACTACTAATGTATCCTCTAATTTATCACTTTTTGCTGCATCATCATTGCTACAAGCTACAAGTGATAATGACATCACTACAGTTGATAAAATAGCTGCTATTTTTCTCTTCATATTGACTCCTCCCCCCATATTCTCCATGTTCATTTTAAATGTTATTATTCTTATAGTCAACGATTCGACAATAATCTATATAATTGTATTTTTCTATAATTACTTATTTTGTTATTGTTTTTTTCTATATTCATGTTTATTTTTATACATATAATTTTTGTATTCACATTAATCCTTTTTTAATATTAGTATTTTATTTCTTCAAGACATATTTTAAGTATTAGTATTATATACATAAAAAATGACCTATAAATAGGTCATCTGAACTAATGATTCTATGGTATATGAGATACTTTCTTAAATCACTTATTATTATTATCATTTACAATACTCTTTTTATCTTAAAATAATTATAATCTAACTTTAATCACAAATTAGATTACATACAAATATTTTTAGCGAACTTAATAATTAAATAGCTATATTTCATTAACCATCTTATAAATAATTATAATCTATCCACTATTCTTCCTCAATAAATTCAAATAAATTTTCCACTGTAGTATCGAATACTTTAGCAATATCCATAGCTAACTTTAGAGAAGGATTATATTTTCCATTTTCTAAGTGTACAATAGTCTCACGTCTTACTCCAACCGATTTAGCAAGTTCATTTTGTGTCATAAGGAGTTTTTCCCTATATTCTTTAATTTTTGTCTTCATCAATATTGACACTTAGTTACATATCCCCCTTTTATCAAAGTACACATACAAAATTAATTTAGATAATGATTGTATAAATAATACTGCAATAAGAATTATGCCAGTGTCCTGGTTTGATATATTTATATTCCTTGTATAAGGAGTTGCAAAGAAAATAGCAATTATAACTATAGAATATATCATTATTTTTATTGCAATATGATTGACCTTTGATAGTATAAATTTAGATGATTCATCAACTAAATCATTATATTTTTTATTATAAATTAGATAACAACCAAAAACTATTAACCAGCTCAGCCCTGGAAGAGAAGCAGTACTTGGACCTTTAAAAATATACTTAGTCGCTAATACCGCTATAAAAAAATAAGTTATTACAAGTAATTCTAAGATAAGCTTTGATTTTACTCCAGTTTCTGATTTAGACATATAAAAACCCTCCTTAAAAGTTATATACTCTTTAGTTTTTGTTTTCATTAATATAATTACTTAATTATATATACCTCTTTTATCAAAATATATATACAGAATTAATTTAGATAACGATTGTATAAATAAAACTGCTAATAGAATTATACCTATATCCAAATTTGATATATCCAAAGCTCTTGTATGATTAGCTGAAAAGAGAACAGCTATTACAAACATAGAGTACAGCATTATTTTTGATGCAATTTGATCAACCTTTAATAACATAAGTTTTGATGCCTCATCAACTAAATCATTATATTTTTTATTATACATTGAGTCAAATACCCAAAAAACTAATAAGATTATAAAAGTAATCCAAATACCTTCGCCTTTAAAAATAAACTTTTCTAATAATAAGTCTATAAAGAAATAGGATAACATCAGGAATTCTGAAACAAGATTTGCTTTAACACCAAGCTCTGATCTAGACATATAAAATCACCCCTTAAAAGTTATATATTTATAACACTTCATGTTATAAATATATAACTTTTCCAAATAAATTACAAGAAAATATTGTAAATACTTAATAATATTTTTACAAGTATAGTTCATAAAAGATTTCATAATAGATATCTAATGCTTACAAATAATATTATAAAATTACTTTTTTATTCACTCCTATATAACCAGCTCTCTAAAAAATTCTTATACCATAAAAATTTATTCTTTAGTAAGCATTACAGTACAGTACTAGATTAGTTTATTATATCTATTTTCTCAATCATATCATTTAATAACTATTATCCTAATTAATATGAAATATTGAAATGTATAATTATACAACCTAAGTTCACTTCAATATCCTTCAAAAATACCTTTTCTTGCGACTGGAGTATGGTTTTGGATTTCATAATCAAAATTCTAAACCACTTATCTATTGCCATAGAGAAAGTGGTTTAGAATTTGAATTTAAAAATAAATCTTAAATTTATTTATTACAATTCATTAATTCGAAAAAATATTTAGAGTCATGTGTCTTATAAAGATTTAGCCAAGAAATTAATGCTTCTTCTTTAAAAACATCTAAAACTTTTAAAACTTGTATCGTAAATTCTAATGGTGCAATTCCAGAAGCAGTAATTAAATTTTCATCACTAACTGCAGATTCCATTTTATAATATTTTTCTCCAGAATAACTTGGTATCACCATTTTTAGAAATTCTAAATCATTACTTGTATGATTTTTAAAATCTAGTAAACCTGTTTTAGCTAACCCTAAAGTAGCACCACAAATAGCTGCAACTATAGACCCTTGTTCCAAAGCCTCCTTAGATTTTTCTAATATTTTCTCATGACCCATAGACATCCAAGTATTTCCCCCTGGCAAAATTAATAAATCATTACTTTCAATATTAAGCTCATCAATTGTAATCTCAGGTAAAACTTTTAATCCACCCATTGTTATAATAGGATTTTTATCAACTCCTACTGTAATTACTTTTAGTGGCTTTAATCCTTTTTTAAAATATCTTCCTGTGTTTAATTCAGCAGTTAAATATCCAACTTCCCAATCTGACATAGTATCGAATACATACATGTATACTTTTCTATTTTTCATCTTTTACTCCTTATCTTATCAATTAATATACCTACATTGTAAAATAACTTAACTGACAGACTCTGTCAGTTAAGTTATTAAATTTGATAGTGATTAATTAATTCAATTAAATCTTCAACCATTTTATCCCTAAGGCTTAATGGTTCAATTATTTGTATAGATTTTCTATAAGGTATAAGTATATTTGGTACATATGTAAATATTATCTCTTCTTGAAGTTTAAATATTGCTTTATTTGAAGTCCTTTCTTTCAAATAATATCCTAGAAGCCAATGCTGACATAAGTTGTCCAATGCATTTCTCTTTCCTTCTATAACTAATTGTATAGTATTATCTTCATCTTTTGTTTCGTCCATAATCCCCTTTATAAAGAATTCACTTGCTGAAAATTCCTTTGGTCTATTAAAAGTATTTGATGTTTCTATAACACTACTAATTCTATCTAACCTAAAGCTACGAATCTCATTTCTCATTTGGCAAAATGCTACTATGTACCAATTATTATTCCAACGAACAATTCCATATGGATTTATAATCCTACATTTTGATTTTTCTTCACGAGCTGTGCGATAATTAATTTCTACAGATAATTCATTTGCTATACTATTCTTCAACTTTTTAAGTACAGATTCTATGGATATTTTTCCAGTTGGTTTTATTACTTCAAAACCTATTAAATGTTTTGTTAAAATTTCTTCTTGTTTTTGATTTGAATACATTTTTAACTTTGAAGTTGCTTTATCTAATGTTTCATCTAAGAAACACCCTTCTTCTTTAGCAAATATAGCTGCATGAAGTAGAGCAGTTTGCTCTTCTGGATCGAAATAAAGAGGTGCTTTGATGAAATTATTCAAAAGTGTATATCCACCATTATGACCTGTATCTGAAATTATAGGTATTCCACTAGCAGATAATGCATCAATGTGTCTGTAAACAGTTCTTATGTTTATTTCTAGTTTTTCAGATATTTGTTTTGCGGTAATTTTTTTATCTGAGTTTAACATCCATAATATGGACATCATATTATCAATTTTAGCCATATAGTTTTACCTCTTCATGTGTGTTTTATAAGTTAATTATATATGTTATGATTAGTTTTCACAAAAAAAATATTAGCAAATTGCTAATATTTTTCTTGGATTTCAATGGTGGAGGCTAGGAGAGACTAGTATACACATGTTACCTAATATTACTTATTTTTAAACCTTAGTATATACATCATCCCTACAGTCATTACCCATTCTATAATCTTATAGCTTGTTATTATTTTTTATGGATATCATGTGCTTATTGTGTGTATCTATCTAAATATATAACACTATAAATAAATATCAAATACTTTACTTGCTTCTTCAACGGATATTTGATTACCAACTACATTTTTGCCTATATCTCTAATTGTTTCTATATTTGGAAAATGCATATTCTCTAATTCATACACATTAATTGTATGACTACTATTTATCATACGATAATAACTATCAAACTGTTTAGACATTAATATGCACTGTAAACCTAATACCTCATCTTTACTTAAGGAATCATCTGCATTGGTCAAATATATTATTCCATTATCAATTGCTAACTTATTAGAATCTAAATTGCTAAAATAGCTCACTGCATGAACTAATTTATCATACTTTTTATCTATATTCTTTCTAATCAATACATAATTTTTATTTTTTATAAGTAGTGAATTATTTAAACCATCATCAATAAGTGTAACTGCATTATTTTTAGATTTATCATCTAATGTTCTATAGTTTATTTCACTACCACTAATATGCCTGTATACAATTAAAGGTATACCATTTTTTAAATCTTTATAATTTTTGTCACTTAAATTTGTCTCTCTTCCCTTAACTCTAAATTGAACTACTTTTCCAACCCTCATACTTAAATCTTTTCCTATAGTTCCAACAGGAAATTTTTTAAACATTTTTATTAATTTATAATCATCTGTATTTCTTGGTGTACAAATTATCTTACTTTTTTCACCTAACATTATTTTACTTTTTTCAACTATAAATTTAGATTCATCATTATATGATAAAATTACATTCTTTACTATTGATTTTGTTATATGGACAATGCAGACCTCTTGTGTGATACTATTGCTAAAATTTTTATTTCTATCGTTAAAAGTATGAATTTTTGTTATGCTAAAATTATCAACTATATATCGTCTTAATTTTTCAGTATATTTACCTGATAGATAATTTTTAGGTGAAATTATACACAATACTCCCTTATCACTTAACATATCTAGTGTTTTAGCTATAAATAAATGATATAAATTAGGTTGTCCATATAAAAAATGTTTTAATCCATCTGGTACATCTTTATTATTTATTTTTTTGTATGGAGGATTCATTATTATATAGTTATATTGTCTAATTTCTATACTATTAAGAAAATCTTCATTGAAATATCTTATAATAAATTTTATCCCTTCAATATTTATATTATCCATTATATATTTTACATTATTTAATAATCTAATATCTATATCATAAATATCAATAATAAATGTGTTTACTTTATTATTTTTTAAAATAATCTTTTCAATCAATTTAATTAATAATATTCCGTTACCACATGCGGGTTCTAATATACTTACAACTTCCTCTTTAATTATATTTATATCCTCTATTAACGTCTCAGCTTCTTCGATTGGTGTGAAGTACTGAGATTTATCCTTTATTTCTTCTTTTCCCTTCCCCTTAAAGTATTCTTTAGTAAGCTCTGAGTATATATTATATACTTCCTTAAAATTAATCATAAAACTCACCTATTTTTTCTATTATTTTACATATTACTTCATCTTTTATATTTCCATTATATAGCTAATGAAATATCTGGAAGGTTTTCTCTATTACTTATAAAACTATATCTTATTATTTTAAGAATAAAGCTATGTAGCTCTTGAAATTCTATAATATGCATTTTAAATGTATCAAAAAGAATGTCCTCACTAAAATTAAAATCACCATGAAGGTAGTTATTTCTGACATCTCTCTGTTCACTAATAATATTTAATAAATTATCAACTGAATCAATAATATTAAATTTACTTTGTATCTCTAGCTTGTTTAATTCAAAAGCCTCATCTAAATTTAAGCCAAATAATTCAACAAATTCTTTAACTTTTTTAGGAGCTTTGTATGTATTTATAATCTTATTCCTTTTATTGTTAGATAACGAATATACAGCTTTATATTCTTCTATCACCGATTTTATAAATTTTTCATGTATAGAATTTGACAATCCCAATCCCGCAGTTAAATATATCAATCTTTTATTTTTATTTAATAAGTCATACTGTTCTCTTCTATTGCTAAAGTCATAAAAAAGTCTATCATAACTTTCAATAGTATCAAGCGTTGAATATTCTATTTCCACCACTATACTCCGAAACTATTTTTTTTGCTAGTTCAAATCTAAGTTTTGCGTTAGGATTGTTTTTACCGTATTTTAACTTTACTATATCTGCATAATTCTCTGAAAAATTGATTTTATATATATCCTCTGAAATTATATTTTTATCCTTAAAATAAATGAAACTTAATACTTCAAAGAAAAATTTAATTGGATTTCCTTCTGTCTTATGTTTAATATTATTGTACTTTTTAAAATACAATCCTTCATTTAATAGTAAAAATTCCTTATAATCATTTATATCCTCAAGTAACTCATCTATATTTACTATCTTCGTATATGAAGTTAATAAAATATCAAAATGCTTATTTTTATTTTTTGATTTTGATTTTATTATATCCTTGATCTTTTCATCAATTGTTTTATTATATTGATCATATCTTTTTATAAGAGAAAATTCTAAGAAGTATTCTAAGTCTATTCGCTTTCCTATCTCAGAAGTACTAAAAATAGGTATACTTAATTCATTAATTATATTTGAAATTTCTATATATTTGTCTTTATCCTTAAATGCGATTATAGAGTTTCTTACCTCTTGTGGAGATAATTCTGTTGAAAGGGTATTTAATCTTTCAAACATTTCGTATTTTACATCTTCATTTTCTGTCATTAAATTTATAAATAACAATGTAGATGACTCAAATATAAAATCAAACTGCTCCTCTTGAAAATCATTCCAATCTTTCCCATTTAGTTCTGTGAATTCCGTAGCTCCCTGCAATTTTTTTAGACTTTCTACTTTATTTTCTATTGTTTGTCCATCTAAAGTTTTTGCACTAACAAATTCAAATATAGTAGATAGTCGCTGCACTCCATCAATTATCTCATAATTATAAAGACCATTTTCATTCTCCGTTTTAATAGTTATAATTGGAGGTATAGGATATTTCAATAGCAATGATTCTATAAACTTGGCTTTTTGTTCATTACTCCATCTGTAGTTCCTTTGATATGCAGGATTTATTTTTATTCTACCTCTCTCATAAAACTTTATTATTTCAGAAATAGTCATTAATACATTCTCTGTATTTGCTGTATTTCTAAGTTCTTTCCATTTTTTATTTAAACTCATGACAACACCCTACCTTTATATTCTATAGTACCATGCTATTTAATATATAAATAATTATAGCAGGCACAACTAATCTCATTATAATAATTATTAATAAAAAATTCTAGGAAAAATACAAAATAAATAAAATCTTGATTTATTTTGTATCATTACTTTAATGCTAATTATTAAATATTTGTATAATATAACAACTTAATTACTAATATTTAATATAATTTTATTAATATATAGGATATAATTATTTACTATACTCATTACTAGGCCTCACTATGGATAATCATGTAAATTAATAATATAAATTTCATGATAGCATTTTAGTTTTCATTACTATATCGACTATACAGACTACTACTCATAATTTATGTTTTATTAATAAAAACCTTACTTTATATCTATTGCTAGATATACCATTTATTATATATAACTTATATAATAAATATATCATTTACTTTCTCTACTGCTTCTATCTTAACATCTTCCATTACATGATTATATATATCTAAAGTAATACTTATATCATAATGTCCCATTAATACTTGTACTGTTTTAGGAGGAACTTTAGCTTCAAATAATCTTGTAGCATATGTATGTCTTAAGGCATGAAACTTAATTTGTTCTATATCTAAATTTCTTAGTATTACTTTTAAATTTCTGCCTGGTCTTTTATCATCAATAGGATTTCCTAATTCATCTACAAATACACAGTTATTATTATAAATTTCTCCTACATATAACTTATGTTTACTTTGTTCTTTCTTATATAGTTTAAGTTTTGATAATATATCTTTATGTATAGGAACTATTCTATTACTATTTTTATAGGCTCTTGCTCTATCAACTTAGATGCTCGTGTTCCATTTCTTGATATCTGAGTAACTCTTTGTATCTTTCTATTTACAGTTAGATTACAATCTTCAAAATTAATATCTGTCCATTTAAGTGCTAAAAGCTCCTCTAACCTAAGTCCAGTACCTAGTGCTATTAAAAATAATATTTCTAATTTATGACCTTGTATAGCTTCTATAAATTTTCTTTGTTCTAATGGACTTAATACCTTAATTTCCTTAGGCTTATTATCTTTAGGAGTAGTAATATTTTACAATATTTTGTATATATCCTTGTTTTTCAGCGTCACCAAGACATGGTTTTAATCTTGTATTTAATCCTTTTATTGTAGAAATTGGCTTTATCTCTTGAAGTTTATTGTAATATCTCTGTAAATGTGTTGCCCTTAGATCTTTTAATTTTAATACTCCTATGTCACTACCTTTCACATAATTTCTGTATATACCTTCATATTTTTCAAATGATTTAGGTTTTAAATCCTTTATTCTATATTCAAATAACCAAATATAATACCATTCTTCTAGTGTTATTTTGTCCTCCGTCGATAATATTCCTAAAAGCATTTCTTTCTTATATTGTTCTAATTTTTGTCTAACTTCTTGCTGTGTTTTCCTGTGAATTATTTACGTTTAACTTTTTCCTTATTATATCTATCTACAGTTATAGAAGCTCTCCATCCTTTTTGAATTCCATTTCTTATATTTTTAACTATAGTACCTTCTCCATTTGCTCTTTTTCTTGCCATATACTCTCCTATCCTTAAATACTATATAATACATAAAAATTAAAGTATTTAATCTAAAACATATTAGTTATTATTAATAAATTAATAGCATGTATTTATTAAAACGATTTACCTATCTGGGCCTCTAACCATTCATCTATTTTAGAACGTATTATCAATATCTTCCTACCACATCTTATCATTGGAAATCCACTAGAATTTACTATTTGATAAGCTATGGTGTTTATACCATATTAAAATTCCAGGAATAATTCCCATTATCATCGTTATATATTCCATCTAAACACATCTCCATCTATTTAGTTATTTTTGTTTATTCATTATACATTTTATCCATTTTGCTGAATATCCAATTTCTTTAGATAATTCTTTAGTACCTTTCGTATGCTTATTTTTATTTATGTAACTTTCAATATACTCTGTAGAATATAATCTCATAGGAAATGTTATCTGCTGTCCTTTATAATTTTCATGTATTTTTTTACAACCTCCTCTCCAAGAATCATTACCATTTCAGAATATACTCCCTTATATCTTTTGCTATATTCGCTCAAACACTCTACCTCCTACTTTATTTACTATTAAAAATATAATAACTTATTTGGAATAGAAGTTTCACTTCCTCTAATTCCTTTCAAAATTCTACTTTAAATCAATAAATTTTCTTTAAAGCTAAAATATTTTTTATTACCTCCAACTATAATGTGGTCTAGTAGTTTAATTCCAAGTATATTACAAGCTTCTAATAGTCTTTCAGTAATATTTTTATCTTAACTACTCGGTTCAATGTTCCCAGAAGAATGATTATGAGATATCATTATAGAATTGCTATTAGATAGAATTGCAGTCTTCAAAACTTCCCTAGGATGAACTAATGATGAATTAAGAGTGCCTATACTGACAACAGATATATTTATAGGTTCATTCTTTGTGTTAAAGCAGGCTACTATAAAATTCTATCTATATCAACTAAAAATTTATCAAATAATTTATACGCATCATATGGGTTGGATACTTTATTTTTACTATAATCCGCAGAATAATCTTTCACTATCTTTATGCTTACAACATCTACTATTTTCATAAAATTCTCCTTTGATTATTAATAAAATAACTTTATAAATTTTTTATTGATAGTAATAAAAACTTAAATACAATTACCTCCTTTCTAAATTTGATGTAATAAAATATGGGTTGTCTCAAAATTGATTTTTTCCCAATCAAATTTTAAGTTCAACTACCTTTTTAGATTTTTATATGCTATTTTTTATTATTTCTTTTTTAATTAATACTTTAAATTTTAATATCGAAGAAATTTGAGCACAGTAAATAAAACATATATATTTTCAAAAAATTTAATTATATAGCTATTTCAAATAAGTATTTTCCAAATCTGCATTTTTGTATTCAATTATGTAATTTATCAATATTAAAGGCTAATGCCAATAGATAATATTCAGTTTTGACATTTTTATGACCTCTCATAAGAAATCTCTTAAATTTATAGTCTTGTTTTGTAACACCGAAGGCTACTTCTACTTGAATAGAGCGATTTATTCTAAGTAAAATTCCTAATTCATTTTTTATATTATCTTGACTACGCTCTCTAAGTTTAGTTAAAACTTTGGAACATTCAATCCTTTTATTATTCTTTCCTTTAAAGCATTTGCTACGCAAAAAGCAATCATTACAGCTTTCACATTCATACACCTGTACTTCTGATATATATCCACTTTTATTTGTTCTCTTTTTTAGATATATAGGTTTAAGAAGTCTATTATTAGCACAAGTATATACATCTAGTTCAGAATCATATTTCATATTCTCTTTTCTTCCTATATAGGATTTAAAGCTATGCTTTTTAATTTGTTTGTAATTTATAGGTTTAATATATGAATTAAGATCGTGATCTTCTAAATACTTATAGTTTTCTTCACTTTCATATCCAGCATCACATACAATATTTTTAAATTGCTTTTCATAGTTATTTTCTATATTTTTCAAAATAGGTATAAGTCTCTGAGCGTCAGCTCTTTCACTACTAATATCTAGGGCTATTATATACTCACTTTCTACGGCCAATTGAACGTTATATGCTGGTTTTAATTGTCTATTTTTCATATGATCTTCTTTTAAATGCATAAATGTAGCGTCAATATCAGTTTTAGAAAAATTGTTTCTACCATTAAAAACACTGTTGTAATAATCATATTTTCCCTGTTTTTCAACAAAGTCTTTTAAAGTATCAATGTTTTTTTGAAGCACTGTTTTTCTTTTTCCTTTTCCATATACAAACTCAATTTTCATTTTTTTAGATTTCTCAAGAAGCAAATCTATCATTCCTTGCATTATATTAACTGAAATAAAATCTTGAGTTAGTCTATATCCAAGAGTGTTACTTATAAATTCCTTTATCTTAGTTTATAAATTTAATTCATTCTTATATGTAGATTTCTTCCATACAAATGTGTATTTATTAGCATTCACTTCAATTTTTGTTCCATCTATGAATACATTTTTAAACGGAATTTCATCATAACTAATTAAAATTTCAACTAATTGTGTAAATAAATTTTCTATAACTGGAGCTAATCGTTCTGATCTAAAACGTGAAATTGTATTATGGTCAGGTACTTTCTATCCATCTAGTAAAAATTTAAAGTTAATATCTCGCCGACAGGCTTTCTCTATTTTTCTAGAAGAATAAATACATTGTGTGCAACTATAAACTAAAATTTTAAATAGAATCTTCGGATCAACTACTGGATTTCTCCCTTTAGGATAGTATTCCTCATATAACTTACTATAGTTCAACTCCTCTAAAATTAGACTAAGTAGTCTTACTGAATCATCTTTGGGAATAATTGTTTCAATATCTAATGGAAATACCACTTGTTTACAACACTCGTATCTGCTATAATCAAAATGTGGTTTTTGGTTTTTCACAGAACAATTATCACATAGATTAGGGGTTCTTAGGAACCCCTTTTCTTTTTTTGTAAAAACAAGGAGATAACTCAAATTTTTATTTTGAGACATCCCCAACTTTATTATCAATCTGTATTCATTTCTAAAATTTTAATTACTATATTATTTTTATCAAAGTTATAATATATACTTATTTTTATATTTGATTAAATTAATAAATAATTATATAGTTCATATTTCTACCAATATAATTTATATAGTATATGTATTATTTAATTTTTTAACTACTTCTAGTTTAATATTTATTATTGCATGTATATACACATCCATAATTACCTGTTAATATCTGTATTATTTTTAGGTATATCTTTTAATTAAATAATCTTCTTATATACATAATTCCGAGATGATAAAATTTAATTTCATCAATCATTCTTTTAATTAATATAACTTTTAAATTTATAAGTTAGTATTTATACTAATACCTACACTTGTGTGCTAATTGTTTGTAAATAAAAAAAGTATTATAAATACTATGAAATAAAACATAGAGTTTCTAATACTTTTAATTAATAAAGCTATGTGATTGGTGGAGACGAGGGGAGTCTATAAGTGGTTATTTGATTGTTTTGTTGATTTTTGTAAGTGTAGGTATATAGCTATTTATATAAAATTAAATTCTATTTTTTCATAACTTTTTTACGTATATATTTTTGTAATTGGGGTATGATTGGGGTATAAGTTCTTAAGTTCTATAAATTGAGTCATTAATAAATGTCTATTGTTTAGTCAATTTATAATATAATAAATCTTAAATAATGTAACTATTCTAAGTGACTGTTATTTTTATTCATACATATATTTATATACATTTATGAGGTTCAAGTAAGAATATTTTTATACTCTAATTTTCAAATATATTTTCTTAAAATGATAACAGTTCTATATTTAATTAAATTTATATTTTATTGTACTTATGTAAATGTAAACTAATCTATTCTCTAAATATATATTGTGATATAATTATATATAAATTAAAATAGGAGTATTATGTAAAGATCTTCGCTATACTCTTATAGAAAGGATACTTAATATATGGCTGTTAATTACCTAGATAACAACAATTTAGAAGATTTATATGATGAAATGCAGGCCGTATATCTTAATGATGATAGACCTTGGATAATCGGATATAGTTCTGGAAAAGATAGTTCTTGTGTAGTTGAACTTACATTTAGAATGCTTAAAAGACTACCCAAAGAAAAAAGACATAAAGAGATTTATGTAATCTCATCTGATACACTTATAGAAAATCCAATAATACTTGATTATCTAAAAAATAATATAGACAAGATAAATGAAAGTGCTACTGAACATGATTTACCTATAAGTGCACAGATTGTATACCCAGAACTCAATGATAGTTTTTGGGCTAATATAATTGGTAGAGGTTACCCTACTCCAAAGTCTATTAAATATCGTTGGTGTACTGAAAGGCTTAAGATAAAACCATCAAATAAATTTATAAAAGAAAAACTTGAACAAAAAGATGTTATTGTACTGCTTGGCGTTCGTAAAGAAGAAAGTTCTGCTAGAAAATCGAGAATCGAAAAAAGAGAGATAGAGGGTTACCTTCTTACCCCACATGAAACCTTAAGAGGTAAAAATAAGTTAGCTTATGTGTATACCCCTATAGTCAATTTTAGTACAGCAGATGTTTGGGATGTACTCTATCATCAAAATGATAATTTCATAGATTTTGGTGGTGAATTTGGACCATCTCCATCTACCTCATGGGGAACTGATGCTATGGAATTATTTCAGATGTATATGAAAGGTTCTGGTGACTCAGATGAATGTCCATTTATAGCAGATGAAGCTAGTGCTAAAAGTAGCTGTGGAAATAGCAGATTTGGATGTTGGATTTGTACTGTTGTAAAAGAAGACAAATCATTAAATGGATTTATTGAATCTGGTCATGATGAATTAAAGCCACTTTTGAAATTCAGAAGTTGGCTAATTTCTGAGAGAGATAAACCTAAAAATCGTAAAAAACATAAAAGAAATGGCTCTGTCATCAAAAAAGATGGTAGAATCATGTTTGGACCATTTACATTTGAAGCAAGACAAACTATTTTAAGAAAACTTTTAGAGACTCAACTTGAAATGCAAAAATTCTATCCTGATTTACAACTTATACAATTAGGAGAACTTAAAGCTATAGATGAGATTTGGGATAACGAAGAAGACTTAACTGGTAATATATTATCAAAAATATATAAGGAAGTTGTAGGTAAAAATCTACCATGGTCTGAATATAAAAAACCAGTATTTGATGACCTTACTTTAAATATTATATCTGAAAAATGTAGTAAGTATGATATAAATATTGATTTATTTAATAAATTAATGATAGATACAAATAAATACAAATATTTTAGTAATAATACTAAATTAAAAACTTCCATAGAAAGAATATTAAATCAACAGTGGCTTCATCAAGATATTATTGAAAAGATTGAAGAAGAAAGCAACAAGGAGTTAAAATATGAAAATAAATAAACTTGTATTAAAAAATTTCAGATCTTATGAGGAAGAAACCACCTTCAATCTAAATACTACTAGTGACAAAAACATTATATTGATAGGAGGTAAAAATGGTGCTGGTAAATCCACAATATTTGAGGCTATAAAGCTATGTATATATGGACCCATAGCTTATAAATATCAAGGTTTCAACTCTTCATATATATCTCGAGTTAAATCTAATATAAATAATAATTCTTTAAGAAATAGTAAGGTTGATACCTTAGTATCAGTAGATATAGAAATCAGTGAAGGTACTGAAAAAAACACCTATACTTTAATTAGACAATGGACTTTTAAAGATAAAAAATTAAATGAGACATTTTCAGTTTATAAAAATTTTTCAATTACACCATTAAATGCTGATGAACTTAACTATTTTGAGAATTATATTACATCTATTATTTCTCCTAAAATATTTGACTTTTTCTTTTTTGATGGAGAACATTTGTATGATTTCTTTATAGGTAAAAATTCAAATATACATCTAAAAGAATCTTTATTATCTCTTTGTAATTTTGATACATTTGATATTTTAAAAAAAATGTTAAGCTCAACTAACAGATCCAATAAGAATGTTTCAGATGAGATTAATGTTATAAAAGATGACTATTTAAATTTAGAAGTTGAAATCAACAATTTAAACTCTCAAGAAAAAAATCTATCTTATGAATTAGAAAAAATTTCAAGTGAAATTGAGAAGTTACAACAAGAACAATTAAAAATAAAGAAAGAATTCAGAAAAAAAGGTGGAATTTTAGCAGAAGAAAGAGAAATACTTAATTCTAGAATTGCTGAATTAGAAGGAAATAGGTTTATAATTAATCAAAATATAAAAGATTTTTGTAATGACATACTTCCCTTTTTAATTATAAAAAAACAAATATTAAACTTAGAAAAACAACTTAAAGTAGAGAATGATAGTATATTATATTCTCATCTTAAAGATAAATTAAATATTGAGTATATAAAAAATCTACTTTCAGATAAGATCATGTCTTCCTCATTAGATGAAATAGCTCTAACTGTTTCTGATGCTTTAATAGAAGATATAAAACCAGATAGTTATGAAGAGAACTTTGAATCTATCCATAACCTTTCTAATGATGAAAGTAGTAAATTATTATCTTTGATAAGTACCATTCTAAATTTTGATAATAATTCTATCATTAATTCCTTTGAAGAACATCGAAGTATTTCAAATGAATTAGCAGATATAAGACATAAGTTAAATACTAGCTTTAAAGATGAAACTTTGAATACATATATAAATGATATATCTAGTTTATCAAATAAAATTGATTCTTTATTAAAATCAAAGAATTTGCTAGTTACTTCTTTAGATAAATTAAGACTTGAAATAGCTGAAACTAGCACTAAAAGAGATAAATCTAAGGCTAAATATATATATTTACTTCAACATAATAATATTGTTGATATATCTTCTAACCTTATACTTATGTTAGATGAAATAATAACAACATTAACAGAAACTAAAATTAAACTAGTTCAAGATAATTTTATGTATATATTTAAAAGGGTTATTCAAAAAGACAATTTTATTAGCTCTATAGATATTGATGCCAACTTTAATATTTCTTTATATATAAATAAAATATATAACTCTTTAGAACTTGAAAATTTAGTAGAAAATATAGGATCTGAAGAAATGGAGAAGAAGTTGGGAAAATTATTTTTCGAGGATTTATTTAACTTATATAGTGTAAAAGATAAGGATGATCTATTCAATGCTATCAAAGATAATACTCAATCTACATTTTTAAATCTAAGAACTAAAGTTGACATAGACGAATTCTCTAGTGGTGAAAAACAAATATACATTCTTTGTTTATATTGGGCTTTACTTAAATCTTCAGAGATAGAAATACCATTTATTATAGATACACCTTATGCTAGGATAGATGATACTCATAGAAATAATATTACTAGTGAATATTTTTCTACAATAAGTGATCAAGTTATAATACTATCTACTAATACTGAAATAGATGAAAAATCATATAAGATAATAAAGCCTAAGTTAAGTAATGAATACTTGATTGAATATGATAACAAAAATAAAAAAACTATACAAAATAAAGGATACTTTTTCGAGGTGTAATTATGGGATTTAGACTTAAAACATCAATACAAACAAAAGAAATATTTGAAGAATTAGGATCTAGAATGAATTTGAAACCATTTGCTCTTTGCAAACTAGCTATCTCAATCTCACTAAGTGATAGTGAGCCAATTGATCACTATGAAAGCATTGATAATAATGGTCTTGAACTTAATAGACAAACTATAACCAATCAATATGATCTTCTATTTAAAACTTTACTTGAACAGCATGCAGGTAGACATTTAAGTGATGATGAATACTTTCCTAATCAAGTTAAGCTTCATATAGATAGAGGTGCTCTTATGCTTAAAAACAGATATAATTATTCAAGCAACTTAGAACACTTTATCTCCCAAATAGTAAAGGAAAATAATAATCTATAAATTGATTAATATTTATTAAAACATAAATAAATTAAAACATAGGATAGACAATAAATAAAATTGTCTATCCTATGTTTTAATTATAAATATTTTTTCTAAATTCACTTATTTTATTTATTAAGTTCCCAAAATGCTTTATCTCTAATATATATAGGTGCGTTCTCACTAGGCATTTTGACTAAGCTTTCATGTTTAGCTAGATTCTTTATCTTATTATATATGTTATCTTCTTCACTTTTATTCTTAGAATTAAATATATATCTTATGTCTTTGTTATTTATATCTGATACATTATGTACTATCCAAGTTGAAATATAATTCTGATACTCATTTTCTGAAGTTGAAAAATGACTTAGAAGTTGTGTTGATAGAATAGTTCCTACTCCAAACTCTCTACCTTCTTTCAATATATTTTTTATAGATGTAAAGTTTCTACTCAAAAAATTATCAGCTTCATCTACTAATATCATTTTATTTAATTGTCTATACTCTCCATTTCCAGTTATATCACTTGATCCAAGTGCTTTCATTTGGCTATAGAATAAATCAAGAGTTATAGCGACTACTAAATTTTGTATTCCTGAATCATAATATGATAAATTTATAACTGTAACTCCATTTATTAAATCAAATAAATTTTTAGTCTTGTCACTATCTGGCTCAAATATTTCAAAATCATTAAAACTTGAAAAAGCAGCATACAATTTATCTTCTTTTTTTATGTTTTGATCATCGAGGTATATAGATAATACATCTTGCATTGTAGGGCATGATTTTACCCATGTATTTTCGTCATCTTTTTTTATCCCCTTCTTTTCATAAGCTTTCATAATTAATTCTCTCAAAATAACTTCTTGCTTAGGACCTAAGCCAAATGCTTTTGATATTGTCTCTTTTAAAGAATTTGCTGTGTGAATAGGTAGTAGTGGCTTTCCTCTCTCAGGTATTATTAAAGTTAATGGATTATAAGGTAAATGATGTATTTCATATACCTTAGCATTTGTTGCATCTACAAAATCATCTTTTATATAGTCACCTTTATAATCAAAAATTAGTATTCCTATTGGCTTACCATTTATATTATGTTTTTGCTCTCTATGAATTTGTGTCACTAAGGATTTAGTAAACTGTGTTTTTCCAGTTCCCATTGTTCCTATTATACCAGTATTAGGATGAGGAACCTTAATTGAGTTTGTGGGATCCCAAACAATCTCTTTATCATTGTCTTTTCTATTTCCAAATACAATTTTCATTAATCTATCACTATAGTCTAGATTTTCTATATTATTTTGTGGCATGGAAACTTCTGAAATATAATCGTCATCTGTATATTGTTTAGATGTATTTATTACACTACTTACTCCATATCTGCTTATAAGCATTTTTTGTACATCAAAATCACTGTTTCCTTTAATATATTTATCTTTGATTTCTTCTAAATTTTTTACTATATTATTATATCCTGATTGTTCAGAAAGATCTAATATTGTTATGCCATATCTTTCTCCTATATTATCATTATGGTAAGTACCTTTCTTAAATGATATCACAGCTCCTCTTCCTATAAATTCATCTAGATCTTTACTGATTTCATAATCATCACTTAACAACTTAGTTCTTATATCACTATTTATTATATCTTCCCAATTTTGCTCTTCCCATATATTATATAAGCTCATTTTTTCTGCACTTGTTATAACAAGTTGAATAATAAAGTTTCTATATATAGACTTTGTAAATTTATTAGAATCACTTTCATCTTCTATCAAACATTTTTCTATTAGATTTCTAGTTTTATTAGCTTGGTCTATTGCTTTAATTATAACATTTTCATTATTCTCTCCTATTTTCACTTCAACAGGATAAAAATAAACTTTTACTTTACTCCACTTTTTCTCTATTCCTACAAACAATAAATCATCTGAATAAGAATCAATTCCTCCAGTTAAATTTCTAACAGTAAATATACTTTCAGATTGACTTAATCCTGTTCCTCCTGATACTCTAAGTATCTCTTCTAGTGATATAGGTATCCATGTTATACTTGGGTGATAAAAATAAGCTAAACCTACCTTTATAGCTGATAATATACTTAACTTTTCTCTAGGGAATTGTGATTTTCTAGATATAAGTCTTAATAACCAATCTCCATTAACTGCATTAAAGTAATTAATTAACATAGGAACTGTATCTTCTTCAAACTCAATCCCTTTATTCTTTAGAAATTCTTCTATTACAAACTTATATTGTTCAGATTTTCTAGTGACTGTTATAGCATCATATCCAGCAGATGTTGTATACTGGTCACTATAGTGTATTATCAATAAGTCATTCGAGTCTTTGTCATTTTTAAAAAAGTTTAAATCTACTTTTGGATCTATAAAAGTCACCCAATGGGATGTTTGATAAATTTTATTTAGAAGCAAATCATTATTTTCATTTATAGCTGTTGTTACACTTATACTACTATTGAATGGGTCTCCAGTTCCTACAGATTTTGTAATTGAATTAAACTTCATAGCAATATTCAATAATTCATTTGTATCTTTATTCATAAACTTAGATCCAAATCCAGTTCTATATGTATCTTTTATATATATTGATGGAACACCTGAAATTAATCCATTTAATGCTACTCCTGTTTTTATATCATCCATAACACTACTTGTTAAATTTATATCCTTATTCATTTGATAGAATGTTAAATGTGAATACTCATATATTTCTTTATTCTTATCTCTTCTATAAAATCTAACTTTATTTCTAAATAAATTTAATAAATTATCTTCAAAATAATTTTTTGATTTTAATCTTATATTTAAATATTCTTTTAAATTTTCTATTGAATCATAAAACGCTATTTCTTCAAATACATTTATACTATTTTTTTCATCATACATATAAATATCTATTGATATCAAATTATGTATATCTTCACCTGAGTTCAATTTTTCAGTATAGTAATCAAATATACCAATTAAAACTTCTTTACAATCTCCTAAGTTTATCAACTTAATTTTTATTGTTGACTTACTTATTACTCTAAATAGATATGTAAAATGATCTATAAACTCGCTTATTTTTTCTCTTGTTAGTTTAGCAACATAATCTCTAGAGCTTCTATATCTACTCTTATCATGAGATACATAATATGTCCACTCTGGCGAATGATTTTGATCTATTACTGTATATAGCTCTCCTTTAGCTTTATACATATATGGAACTAAATATCTAGAACTCATCAATTTCAAAATATTTTCTTCAACTTCTTCATCTCTTATAGCACCATTTAGAACAAGTTGATAAGCTATATTTATAGGATGTAATGGTGTTAGGAATATTTCTTGTTCTCCATCAGCTTTATATACAGTTCCAATTTTAGATATTTGTTCCTGTTGTGAAGATAGAACTTCTTCATTCTTTAGTTCCTCAAAAACATTTAATATACTATTTATGTAATCTTTTGATATATCTATTAAATTTTTGTCATAATAGGTTAAGCTTGGAAGCAAATTATTTACTCTATAATAATCTATAATACTATAGTATGCTTTTTTTATTCGATAATCTATTTCTAGTTCTATTTTATTAAAATCAGTTCCTAAAACAGTGCCATGAATTGCGTTTTCTTCAATAATCTTATTTTCTATGCTTAAACTTTTTTTAAAATTTTCTTCAACAGTGTATTCACTTGTGCCCTGAACAATTTTATTATTGTGCAGACATTTAAAACTCTCCCTTCTTTCTCTTTTTAGTTTACATATTTTTATTCCACTAATTGTTACTGAACGTTCTTTTTCTTTCTGCTTAGCTATCGTTATTATAGATTGATTATAAAGTATATTAATCCTTACAAATTTTTCTTCTTCTTCCTCTTGTTTTAAATCGAATTCAAGTATTATTCTCTCATCTTCATTAAGATCAATTTCCTTGTCTGACTTATTTATTTCTGATCTTATTTCATTAATACCTTCCGGATTTATTATAATTGTATCATTACTAGTATTTGTAATTAATATACCTCTCTTTTTATTGAATCCAACTGAATAATTACTCTTCATGTCATATAATATTTTTTCCTCACAATGTACAACACAAATTCTAAATTCGTATTTAACACTATTATTACTATATATAACTTTAGCAAATGTCATTTTAGGTTCTTCTAAAGATATCCTAAATATGACCTTTCTTTTAGTTTCAGTCATATTTACTTCTATGTTTTTATCTACTGTGAAGTGATTTTTGTCTAAATCTTTGTCAAATTCTATACATAATCCTACACTATCAAATTTGTCTTTATTAAATATTACTATATCTCTTCGTTTTGAAGGGCTTTTCATATCTGGCTTAATCCAAATATTTAAATCAGATTCTATATTTATTAATTTTATTTTGCTTCTTTTTGTTTTAATCTTAAATGACTTCACATAATTATATGTTAAATACTTCCAATCACTATCTGCTAAAATTTGTGCTCCCTTGGAAGAAAAAATTTTTTTCAACTCTAGTGCTGGATCTTCATATTGATGTATCCAATTTATAGAAGAGAACATTTCCATATTTTCAGCTATTCTCTTTTTTATAGCTGCTTTGTCTTTATCATCAACCATATTTTCATCATAAAATAATCCAAACTTACTATATTCAATTTTTTCAATCTTACCATTATCTAATATTCTCAAAATATCTTCATATTGAAATATAGATGAATTATCTTCTAATATATTGTTGCTCATTTCATCGAGTGTAGATTCAACTATGTATCTTACATCTAGTCTTAAATCTTTATTTTCTAACCTTGTATTTATATCTCTTATTAAACATTTTGTATGAAGTGGCATTCCTTCTTTCTGTAAACTTTCTGTTCCTTTTATTAAACTATCTAATGTTGTGTTATGAATAAATAATATTGATAAATATTTAAATTCTATAACAGATTCATTGCCTATTAGATTTCTAAGTCTAACTAAAAAATCATTACTAACATTATTACAAGTTGATGCTAATATTATTTTAATTCCATCTATATTAACACTAAATGTTTTATATTCTAATTCATCTGTTATGTTATATATAAATACTTCTGCATTTCCTTCTTGTGCTAAAGCATCATACATACATCTAACTTGTTCATCACTTTCAAATTGTATATTAAACTTATCTCCACTTTTTACTTTTCTAGATCTAAAGTACTTAATTACATTATTAGCTAAATATTTATAAAATTGATTTGACATATTGTGCATCCCCACTATCACTTTTCTTTTCTATAACATTTAATTTTTCAAATAGTTCTACTATTTGCAATTGAGATTCTCTATCAAAATAGATTCCTCTTTTTTTATATTCTTTAAATAAATCTCTCACTCTCATTTTAGATTTCTTTTTTATACATAGTTTAGTTATAAATAACAACTGTTCTTGGTTTATATTTAGCATATTTCCTAAAGAACCTACTTTTCTTAAGAAATTTAACTTACAATATTCTTCAAACCACGACTTATAATTCTTATACTTACCCTTTCTACCAGAATTATTAAATTGATAGTCTATGCTTCTATATAGATCATATATCTCTTTTTTTATATTATCACCTTTATATTTTTCAACTTGAGTTTCATATTGATCCCATTGGACATCATTAATTGAACTAACATATATATTCTTTATTTTTTTTATACTTTCATATAAAGCATCTTTTTCGATATCTGATAAACTATTTATAATTTTATTTAAATCCTCATAATCATACTTAATAGTGCTATCATTAGTATTTAATATTTCCAATGTATGTACATGACTAAATAATGGTTTTATATGACTCTCTAACATTTTCCATCCTAATCTATAACTTTTTCTGGATTTAGACACTTTCTCCCAATCTAAAATAAAATATAGCTCTTCAGTCTTATTTTTGTCACAAATAAAGAAATCAGATAATTTCATTGATAATTGAGATACATAGAAAAAATAATAGTATTTAAGAAGCTTCTCAAATTCAGTTGTTATTAATTCAGGTCTACTAAGTATAAATTCTAAATCTTCTTTAAATAGATTAGATACATTTTTACATACACACCTATAAATAGATTTAGATGATTCCACAGTTTCAAGTTCAGGAAGACTTTTTAACATAAGAAGTTCCATAACGTTATAAGAATCATATTTAAAACTATCATTAACTTTCTTCTTTATCTCTATATTATCCATATCATTCAATAGAACATCATATAAGAATTTAGATAATTTCATATAATATACATTAGGTGTATGTATATAATTTAAAAGTTTTGGATGAAATATATATATATTTTCATTTTCATCAAAAAACAATTCTTTTATTATTCTTTTTAATGTAACTTTATAATTAGAATCTATATCTATACTATCTAGAAATATATCTATATTCTCTGGTTTTATTTGTCCAGAACTTATCTTTTTATTATACATTAGTCTGCAAAATTCTCCTATACAAGGGCTAAATTTTTCTATTTGTTCCCTATCTGCACTCACATATCCAGTTACATATGGAAGTATAATAATGTTACTTGGCTGTTTATGTTTTATGTTTTTTTTATCTATTACATATTTTTTTTTAAATTCTTCTTCATTTATAATAAATTGCATAGCTATACCTCATTTGTATTCATAAATTTAAATTCATCAAAGTCTTTATCATAAGTTAATTGATATGTACATTTACAAGATTCCAATTTATCTTCTATATATAACTCTCTGCTTTTACTTCCCAATTTCTGAATTTTATCCATAAATATTACAAAGTTTATGTAATTATACTTATCATTATTATTAGGCCTATATCCATCTTTCACTCTCATAAGTAATTCATATAAATTAAAATCTATATCCACATAGCATTCATCTTGATATTCTTTTTCATTATCTTTGTACTTTATTTTTAAGTTTGATCTGAATTTGTATAATTCGTCCCTATCGTTTATCATTAGACCTTTTATATCTGGAGCTATATTTAGTCTTTGACTTATTTTATATCTTACTTGATTCTGTCCAACTGATATGTTTATCATTCCATTTTTTGCTTCTCCATCCCAATTATAAATTGCCTTTTTAATATCTTTATATAAATCTTTTAAATTAGTTTTATTTCCCTTATTCCAATCATATAAATTTTTCATATAATTCATATAAATAGTATCTCTTAATTGTAAATTTTCTTTAGGTATAAATAAATTAAGCCTTATAAACATATTTATTATGCTATCTTCTAATGTACTCTTATTAACATATCTTTTTTCATAATCTAAGGTTGATTCTATTATATCTCTAGTTTTCATAAAAGTTTCTAGATAAGTATCTCCACATAAATCTAAATATTCTCTAAATACTTCTGTCATATCTTCTGTTGTACTAAGTTTTATAATTATGTTATCTAGATTTTCTGAACTTATATTTACAGGGTCAATTTTACTTATAGCGTTTAGAATTTGTGATAATTCACTATGATTGAATAAATTTGATACAAATATATATTTTATAAAATCTTTATGATTAATTCTTTCTATAAATTTCATTAATTCATGTTTATTTTTGTTATCTAAATCCACATTAACTAAAAAATCATACAAAAAATTCATAAGTGACCTAGTTGAAATTATAATTTTATTCTTTATTGTAGACTCTATCAATATATCTATTAGTGCCTCCTTTACTGAATTTTTCATTAACATTTCATAGTTAATCTTAATAGGACATTTATAGTTAACAACACAGCTAATACAATTTTTTTTATAACTATTCATAAATCTATTTTTATTATCTTCTTTTATTATTTTATTAATTATACCATCTATGTACTTAGACTTTGGTTTATCTGAATTTAGTGTATATATATTATAATCACTAAAGTTCACAAACTGAAAATTTGAATTTTCATCATAGAAATTATCTGATACGTCTACATTAAGTATCCCTTTATCTCTAACGTATTTACTCAATTTTGTAAATTTATCTGCATATTTTGATTCAATAAAGTTGCTAAGTACCCCTAAATTTATTGCTAATATTAACTTTTTATTTGAATAAGATATATTAGAATCTGTAAAATCCTTAAGTATATCGTTCAATGTATCTGTTGATGTTTTTTCTGGTTCAAAACTTTCAGTTGCATCATTATGTATTTTAAACTTTGAAATAATTTCTGGATACTCATTTTTTAAATATGATATTGTATGAGATTTTCCATCCCCAACACCTCCACATACTAATATTAACTCTGATTTATTAGATTTAGCCGCAGATACTATAATATTAAATAATTCATCTTCTATAAATCTTTTAACATGTATATATTTCTTAAAGCTACTAATGTTAGAAACATTATCTACTGCTTCTTTTGATGATTCTTTTAGTTTTTTTAACTCATCTATTAAACAATTATTTATCATAATACTAGAAACTCCTTCTAAAAACACTATTTCGTACTATATTTACATTATAAAGTCTATTTGCTTCTTTGAGATCCCTTTGTGTAAAAAAATCATTTATTTTATCTAATTATATCTTTTAACTCTTTAATAAAATATGTATATTAATATGTTGTAAGAGTAACTAGATAAAACACTATAAAAAGCTAGACTGAAATTTAAAGTCTAGCTTTTTATAGTGTTTTATCTAGTTTAATTTATCTTTAATCTATCATACACTTTATCAATAAAATACTGTATAATGAATATATCATGTACTCTGACTCATAATTCTATACATTTTAGAACCATAAAGTAATTAAATAGATTACAAACTATATAATCAGAAAATCTATCTACAAAGTTTAACACAATAATTTACATATTAGTAAAAAAGTTCTAATATCGATTCAACTTAATTATTCCAACAATTCAATCATAAATCTTACCCCTGTTTTAAATCCAAACTTATAACCAAGTTCTCTTTCAATCTCTATAATTGAATTAAATAAATCATTTAACTTAAAAAGTAAATCTTTCTCATATTCTTCTAATGAATTTTGCTCTAATGATTTATTAATATTTTTAATCTCTTCCCAAACATCATTATAGTATTTATTCTTTTCTAGTACTTCCCTATATATATGTTTATTTATCCAATAATCAAAATATATATCTATCATTTCATCACACATATTCATACCTCCTTGACTTATCTTAGGCATTTAATATATACTTAACTTGCATAGGTTAGTGTACATTAAGTACCTAATTTATAAAGGTAGTTGTTATTATTTTATATAGCAACTACCTTTTTTACTTAATATATCTATATTTATATCTGGATTTTGAATCCTCATATGGTTATTAAAAAATCTTTGTCCTAGCCTTACTAAAACTTTTCTAACAACTATATAACATATCGTAAATTATGCTCATACCTTTACAACTCTTTTATCTTCTTACACTCCTTAAAAGAAAACACCCCCCCTATATACCAATAAGGTCTAAAACCTGATTCCCCATCTCTATTTTTAGCAACTATAATCTCACTTAAATTAGCTCCAAAACCTTTTTCTCTACATCTTAATTCTTTTATATCCTCTATTCCCATTGTCTTACAATAATCAAGAGCCTCTTTCTCTGTAGGTCTATGAATATATATAACTGAATTAGAATCCATATATATTTGTTTTGAACTTCTCATTACTCTATCACCTTTTGGTCTTTCATCCTTCAATTCATCATTTAATTGAGCCAACTGTATAATTGGAATATTAAAGTCTAAAGTAATCTTTTTTATTTGCCTTGATAAATCAGCAAATTTAGCTTCTCCAACTTCTTTACCTTCATAATCCAAAATCTGAAGATAATCAATTATAACAACATCTGGTTTAATACTTTTTATCTCCCTCTTAATTCCTGATATTGTATTCACTGAATCATTAATATATAGATTATTCTCCTGATTTAAAGTACTTAAAGCATTTATGTATTTAATTATTTCTTCTTCATTTAGATTTCTATTCTTCATTTTTACAACTGATATTCCAGTTAAAGAAGCTATGTTTCTAAACAAAATTTGTATATCACTCATTTCACCACTTATAAAAAGTACTTTTTTACCTTGAAATACTACATTTCTCATTATCTGTAAGGCTAGTGCTGTTTTTCCTCTTCCACTTTTGGCCGCTATTGTAATTAATTCACCACTATATAGACCTCCAATAGTTTCATCTAAAAATTTTATTCCTATATTGATACCTTCTTCAATTTCATCATTTATATATTCAAAGGCTCTTTCTGATATAGCTGTTATACTAGAATCCTTCTTAACCAATTTCTGATTGACTTCATTAATGTATTTTTCTAATTGATATATAAGTGTATTATCATCTATTTCACCTAATTTGAATTTATTAAATTTATCAATTATATTTCTATTTTTATATTTTTCAATAACTATCTCAATATAATGAGATACATTACCTATAGTTGGAACTATTGTTGATAGTTTTGTCAAATAACTTATACCTCCAACATAATCTATAAGCCTCTTTTTCTTCAAATCTTCTGTAAGAGTTATTATATCTATAGGCTCATCCCTTTTATGAATATCTTTCACTGAATTGAATATATGTTTGTGCTCTTGATGATAAAACATATCTTCACTTATTAATATCTCAATCTCTTCTATTTTCCTAGAATCTAGTAAAATACTACCTAATATAGATTGTTCTGCTTCTGTGTTCTTAACTAAATTACTCATAGTATCCATAATATAAACTCCCTACCACTTTAATTGTGAATCATCTGGACTATATGCTTCTGCATCTACTTTGACATTAATTGATTTATCTTGATAATTGCCTTCTAATATCTTAATAAAATTATTTGGGCTCATTATCCAATCAAAATTTGCCTTCCAACCTTTTTCGTTGCTTCCATTTAAAAAACTAGTTTTACTAACTATATGAATAATTTCTAATACAGTCTCTTTATCATATTCTTTTATCCTAGCATTAATTACTTTTTTTCTAGCCTCTGTAAGTTTCTTTACCTTTGATAGTTCTGTACAAGTAATATTGAATTTTTCTATAATTTCACTGTATATTTTACTTTTTTCATTATTTACATTCTTGTTAGTTGTTAGTTGCTTGTTAATTGCATGTTGATTAGTCTGTTGATTTTCTTCATTAGATTGATATAACTCCCAGTTTTCAATAGTTATAAGCCTATTTTTGTTTGTTGATTCATTTGTTAGAAATCCATATCTTTCAAATTTCTTTAAAGCAGTTCTTACATTCTGAATACTTACATCTTTTGAACACATATTTGCTATACTTTCCAAAGATGTTATTAACTGTCCGGATTTAACTTCATATTCTTTACCTCCATAAACCCATTTATTAGGCTTATGATTAACTGACAGTAATAGGTTTATGAGTATATCTCTTTGTTTGGAATTACAATCTTTATATAGTGGGCTTTCTTTTATCTTTCTATGAAGCTTTATCCAACCTAGATTACTCAAGTACTATCACCCACTTAAACCTATAATTTTATGCCATTTGCATTTTCAATAAACCAATCATCTAGTTTATTTTTTATTATATACACTCTATTATCTATCCATATACAAGGAAATCCTTTATTTTTAGAATGACATAACTGTCTAAATTTTGATTCCCCTATGGGATAAATTTTAGAAGCTTCTTTACAAGTGATAAGTTGAGCTTTATCTCTTCTATATGTCTGTATCTCCTTGTACCCTTTTGCCTTTTCTTGTGCTTCTTGTTCTTGCTTTACAAGTATATTCAATGTAGCTTGTAGTGTTTTAAGAACTTCCAGATTATTTGTATCTGCCATACATCATTCCCCCTTATCAAAAAATAATTCTTCTACGCTTGTATCTAGTTCTTGAGCCAATTTTAACATCAACATATTACTTGGATTTTTTGATTTGCCTCTTTCCAAAGAAGATAAATAATATCTTGAAATACCAACTTTCTCAGCTAATTCATATTGCTTTATACCTTTTTCAATTCTTTTTAATTTGAGCTTCATTGATTTCCTCCTTCCTCTCATACCCATATTGTGCCTTTTTATCTTTCTATAAAACAGAATAACACCCATTTCGTGCTTTGTCAATATATTTAAGTGTATTAATACACCCATTTCGTGCTATAATGTATTTGAGGTGAAATTATGATAAATAGTACAATCGGAGAAAAGATTAAACAATATAGAAAATCATTAAATATGTCAAGAGATGAGCTAGCTAACAAAATTGGTTGTTCAGTTCATGCTATAGCTAAATATGAACAAAACCAAAGAAAACCTAATTTAGATATGATAAAAAAAATATCTACTGCTTTATCAATTCCTATAAATAGACTTATTATTGAAGAAAATGATTTAGATACTTCAACAAATAATTATACTAATTTAAAAGAATTTGATTCAGTGGTAAAAACATTTGATAATTACTCAGCAAAACTCATCGGAAATAATATAAGCAAATTTAGAAACATAAATAATATCTCTGTCAAAGAGCTCTCAGAAAAAATAAATTGCTCTGAAAATGAAGTTATAAATTATGAAAATGGAACAAAAATGCCTAGAATTGAAATATTAAAAAAAATAGCACTTGCTACTTATGCCAATATTGAAGATTTATTTGGATTCCCATTAGAAGAGATAAAAATAGATAACCAAACAATCCTTTATAGAAACCCTCAGACTGGATATATTGTAAATGACTTTCTTATTGATTTTATAAATAAAGATATTGACATAGATAATACTCCAGTTTCTCATTATATAGACAAGTCTGAGTTTGATTTAGTGATTTATATATTAGAAAATTATGGTTATGATATAAAGACAGACTATAAAACAAAGTTTGAAATTATAGACAATGCAGACACAATAAAACCAATTAACTTAAACTTTTCTGACTTCAAAGACTTCTCTAAAAATCTAAATTGGGTGATAAATAGTCTTGTTGAAAATTTTATACAAGAAAATTCTAATGGTATTATTGAAGATGAGGATGAAGAATATTAGTATTGCACATTTTTAAAATATTGGTTTACTTATTAACTTTTATACATTCATAGTTAATAAATAAAAATTAGATATGGAAGGAGCTACAATCATGAATAAATCATATATACCAAAATACATATATAAATTCCCTACTAACCTACCTCATGGAGATAAAAAATATACTTTAACATATATTAGAAGAATGATAAGTGAATTTGTATATGATATGGGTAACCTAGAAAATAACCCCTTTACATTCCCAGAAGTACAAACATTACTTGATGGTATAACAGTGGGTGGACATAAATTAAGTGACCAAAATCAAATACTAAATATAAAATCATCATGGGATTATGTAATAAAATTAAGTAACAAAGAAAACTTATCTTTAAATAAAGATACAATTTGCTCTATACATAAAATAGTTGCAAGAGATGAAGCTCTAATCGTTGGAGATTTCAGAAATGGCAATATAGGTATAGCTGGTACCACTCAATATGAGTGCATAGAAGCCACTCTATTAAATGATTTATTTGTAAGTGACATAAATATCATAAATAAAATAACTAACCCCTTAGAAAAGGCTATAATAATAAATTTATGGTTGTCCTATTGTCAATTCTTCTATGATGGTAATAAAAGAACTGCTAGACTTACCTCAAACCTAATACTTATAAATAATGATATAGGAGTTCTATCAATACCAGCTAAACATAAACAAGAATACAACACATTAATGCTAAACTTCTATGAAACACTAGAAGCTGATGAAGTTATAAAATTCTTATTAGAGAAATGTATTACATTCTTTGATGGATATAACTATAAATCATATAAGGAGCTGTTTAAAAATGGCAACTAAAAGAGCTAATGGAGAAGGCTCTATCGGAAAATATAAAGATGGTTGGCGTTCCCGTATAATGATTGGTTACAATGAAGATGGTAAACCAATAAGAAAAGAATTTTATGGTAAGACTCAAAAGGAAGTTAAAGATAAATTAGATGCTTATAAAAAACAATATTATTTAAGCTCTGATATTTCAGATGATAAAATAACTTTAGAACATTGGTTTTACAATTGGTTGTTTGAATATAGAATAAAAGATTTAAAACCTAAGTCATTTGAGAGATATGAAAGCATATATCGCAATTATATTAAAGATACTGATTTAGGCAATGTTAAATTAAGGGACTTAAGAGTATCTCACATACAAAAATATTACAATAGATTACTTGATTCCAATAAAAGTATACCTACTATAAGACAAATAAACACTAAACTGAAAACCTGCTTATCAGAAGCTGAAAAACAAGGTCTTATACAACGTAATTATTGTACTATGGCAAATATACCAGTTGAGAAAAAAGAAAATAAGCTTGAAATATTGACTCTTGAACAACAAAAGAGTTTTATAAAAGCTATAGAGGGGCATAAATTAGAGGTATTATTTTTACTTGCTCTTGGTACTGGACTTAGATTAGGAGAATTATTAGGACTTAAATGGTTTGATATTGATTTTAAAAAGTCTAATTTAACAGTTAAAAGAACTCTTCAAAGAACATATTTTATAGATAAAACTGGAAATAGAGAGCTTAAAGTATTAGAGCAAGAGCCAAAGACATCAAATTCTTACAGAACTGTACCTATTCCAAAAGATGTTTTAAATAAATTGAAAGAGCATAAAGTAAATCAAAATGTGGATATATTAAAGGCTGGAGAATTATATAGAAATGATAATTATGTATTTTGCAATGAATTAGGCATCCCTATAGATGATAAAAGACCTTTAAGGAATTTAAAGTCTATATTAAATAGCTTAAATATAGAGCCTATAAAGTTTCATGGTCTTAGAAAAACTTATGCAACTAGACTTTTTGAGAATGATGTCCCTCCTAAAACTGTACAAGTTTTAATGGGTCATTATGATATATCAATAACTTTGAATATATATACTCAAGTTATGGAAGATAAAAAAATTGAAGCTGTAGAAAAGTTGGATAAAATATTTTCATTGTAAAAATCAAATACATAAAAATACTATGATTTCATATAGTTAATTACAAAATCAAAATAAGGATACAAATTAATTTAATATTATCTTGTATCCTTATTTCGTATCTAGTTTTTTAACTATTTATCTTGGATAGCCTTTATGATGCATTAATCCATTTTCTAGCATTAATTCTTGAGCCAAGTATATATGACCCTTACAGTGCATATCTGATACACCCTCACTTATAAGTTTATATGTTTCAGAAGTATATAAATAATCCATACTTTCTTCCAAACTCTTGCCTGTCTGCCTAGAAAATTCTAATATAATTTTTTTATATAGTATTTGTAATAATGTTTTATTTGCTTCCATAAGCACTATACCTCCTCTTCACATCTAAACTTTAAATATTTATCTATTACATTTTGATTGGTTATACATATTTGTTCATTTGGTTTATAGTATTTTAGTCTTTTTAAAGCTTCATCTTTTTCAATAAGATTATCTTGATACAGTTCTATTGTATTGTAAATCTTATCATCAGCAATTCCACCTATTATAATGTCATATTTCATATATACATCACTCATATTTCTGCATTCTAATATAAAGTCAAGCCATTCTAAATTATAACTATCGAATATTTTTACATTACAGATTTTTTTTAATTCATCAATATCTAAAGAATAGCTATTTAAATATGCTTTTTTACCCCTTTTCTTAAAACGTTCTGTCCAGTTAAGTGCCTGTGTTTTTATACTAGTTAAATAGAATCCTTTTCCAAAATCTAAAGAATCTCTTGAGAAGATAATATTAGGCGTTTTACCACACAGTATGAACCATGATATACAATCATTACATCACGCCCTTTTCTTTAAGCACTTGTATTAAATCTTGCACTATATAACTTTTACTTTGAGAATGTAGTGCTTCATAGCAAGGTATTATATAGTTATCTAAAATATCAGTATCATGTTTAAGAAGTTTATAAACTCCTTCTGAATCTATATCCAATTTTTCTGCTAAAGCTTCAATGCAAAAAATAGAAAATTCTAGTTTTCTTTCATCCATTACAAACCTCAACTCCTATCAAACTTATATAATATATATTTTTATTAATTAACAACTTCAACTGTTTTACATTTATAAAAATATTATATCATAAAGTAGATATTAAAATTCTATGTTACCTAATATCATAATAAATAAATGCTTTTTATACACCCTAAATGCACCCCAACATACCCACAAAAAAAACTCTTTTTCTGTAGTTGGGGTACGGTTGGTGGATTTTATCACCAAAACAAAAAATACTAGTCAATAAAGACTAGCATTTCCAAGTATTTCATCATTCTTTTTTAAAAATTGGTGGAGACGAGGGGAGTCGAACCCCTGTCCGCAAATCTTTTCCTCGCTGCATCTACATGTGTAGCCAACTTTACTAATATCTCACCTTACATAACGCCAAGTGGCAGGCTCTATGCTTAGCCAGTCCCAATTAATCTACCCTAAGTCGAGACACCCTCAAAGTAGTTCCCTGCATAATGACGTCCAGTCTTAGCCGGCAGGAGGGCTAAGAGGGACGAGCAGCAACTAGGCTGCTATCGCGAAATTATCGTCTGCGTTTATTTTAAAGTTCCCCAGTTTTTACGTGACCCAGAGTAACACGACACGCAGCCTCAAGTTCCAAACCCACGTCGAAACCTTTACGCCCCCTTGAGTAGTTTATAGTCCATTAGACTCTTCGCAAACTTTATCACCATTCTTATTAAATTTTTAATGTATATATAATATAATACTTTTAAGAATAAAAATCAATGTTATGTTCTAGATAATAAAGAATTTTATTCTAAAAAATACAATTTTAACTAGTTTAATATTTCCCTGTCATTTCTCTTTCTATACGTCTTTGGGCATCTTTCTTAGCCATATCTTGACGCTTGTCATATAACTTCTTACCTTTTGCTAAAGCAATCTCTACTTTAACTTTACCATTTTTTAAATATAAACTAAGTGGTATAAGTGAATACCCCTTTATAGTAGTTGCTCCAATAAGTTTTCTTATCTCATGCTTGTGAAGCAATAACTTTCTCACTCTTAGAGGGTCAACATTAAATATATTTCCTTGCTCATATGGACTTATATGAACTTGTTTTAAAAATACTTCACTGTTATCTACAGATGCAAATCCATCACTTAGGTTGACTTTACCTTGTCTTATTGATTTTACTTCTGTTCCTTTTAATTCAATTCCACACTCATAGGTTTCCTCTATAAAATATTCATGTCTTGCTCTTTTGTTTGTTGCTAATATTTTTTTACCAGCCATATAAATCTCACCTTCTTTGCTAGAAATTTCTTTAATATATACTAAAAATTTACTAATTATTTTATATCTATAAATCTTTTGACTACCCTGTATGATAACATATTCAAGTACTTTAGTCAATATGACAACTCATACATTAAACTAATTAAGCAATATATATTAAATAATATAACAACATATTGTAAGAAATTGCATCTACTCTATTTAATGCAAAGTCAAAATAAATTACTAAAAATAATCTATCAAACTCAAAACAAAAATTTTAATACTCCAATACCTATTTTTCACTTTTCACTTTTCACTTTTCACTTTTCACTTTTAAATAATTTTAACACTCCCATAAAATATAATACCCACAAATTATAAATACTACTCAAAATACATACTCAAACAATATACTTCAATTATAAATATTCTTAAAATTTCTTAATATCTATGTAAAACTTTGATGATAAAGTAGCTAATTTTTCAAAAAAAATGTAATATATAGTTATATCTTATAATATTTTAGAGATAAATTTTAATATAGTAGGGAGAAATTTGTATGGATTTAAGCAAAAAAGTAAAAATTTTAGAAAATACATCAGATGGTAGAAGTGAATTTGAAATATTAGAATTTGAAAAACTTGAAGGTGCTTCTAGCCCAATGATGGCAATGGGATTATATTTTGCTAGAGAAGCTGGCTTGAAGGCTAGACAAATTAAGATAAAATTAAATAATTCATCAATAAAAACAGAAGCTGGTGCACTGTACTATTATAAAGGAAAGATATCTTCTGAAACTAAAATTGGTGGTGTTGGAGGTCTTTTCAAAAAAGGAATATCAGGAGCACTTACTAATGAGTCAATGATGAAACCTACATATAAGGGTACTGGCGAAGTTTACTTAGAGCCTTCTTTTAGACATTATTTATTTATGAGCCTTGATAATGATTCTATAATCGTCGATAAAGGTCTATTCTATTGTTGCTCTGACACTATAGAAGTAAAGGCATTTACGCAAAAGAACTTCTCTTCTGCTTTACTTGGCGGTGAAGGTTTCTTCCAAATAGAGTTAAGTGGTACTGGTGTAGTTGTTCTAGAATGTGTTGTGCCTCAAAGTGAAATTGTAGAATATGAATTGAGCAATGGAGAAGAATTAAAAGTAGATGGTAACTTTGCAATAGCCAGAACATCTGGAGTTAATTTTTCTGTTACAAAGTCAGATAAATCTTTAATTGGTTCTGCTTTAAATGGTGAAGGTTTCTTAAATACATTTACTGGAAATGGTACAGTTTGGTTAGCTCCTACTCAAGTAATGTACGAAAAACTAAGCTTTGGAGCCATGCCTACTAATGATAATATGAATAATAAGGTTTCTAAGCAAAAATAGAAATTTTATGAAAATTTTATAAAACCATTCATGTAAAGTTAATATAAAATATACTTTTGACATCTTTAGATAAAATTTAGTAAATAGATATATTTTATAATATAAAGACATCAGTGTAAATATAAAAAAGCTGTAGGTAAATTTGTTTCTACACAAATCTACTTACAGCCTCAAATCTACTAATAGCCTCTTTTATAAATATAAATTCATATTTAAAAATATATTCTTTTTATCTGATGCTCTAATTCAAATCTTATCTGCGTTAAATCATTCAATTATCAATAAATCCAATTAAATAAAATTATTGATAGCATATATTATAAATCTAATAACTTTTATTATAGTTCTGATTATTAACCTAAAAATGCCTATTATTACTCTATTTGATTTACCTACAATAAACAATTTTAATCTAACTAACCAATCTTTCTCTTTATTGGCTTTATCAAAAGAGATACAACTATAAGCACAATACTTCCACATATCAACCAATACTTTTCATCAAAGCTACCTCGACTCATAGACATTATAAAGAAATTTCCAACATACTTATCTTTAGTCATCATATTTAAAATTAAATATCCTATAGATACCATATATCCTATAATAGTATTGTTAAATAAATTAGAAAATAACATACCTAAACTTCCTATAAACATAGCTGATGCAAAACTCCCCACAATATATTTAAATATAGGAAAATTGCCTCCAAGATGTTTTAACATCAGTACAAATCCAGCAATTAACACAAGCATACTTATAATTGACATTATTATTCTTATTAATTGTATAACTACTTGAGATACTGATTTTGATGATACTATCTCATCAATTTCCTTTGATTGTTCTAAGTAAAATATAGGAACTATCATTATTATTCCTACTATTACAACATAGTTTTCAAGACATATAGCTGCTGAAATACTATCTAAATTTGCTACCCCTTGTATAAATGGAATCAAACATAACATACCAATTGAACATATTAGATTAATTAGAGTGCTTAATTTGAAGTTTTCTTTTATTAAAACTAAATAATTTTGAAAACCTTGAACCAACATTAAGATTCCCCCTTCTTTTTTGTTCATATAAAAATGTAGTTATCAAGACAATTATTAATGCTCCTAATCCTATTAAAAGTCTATTACTCATAATAGTATTAAAGTTTTCTGCTATAATAGTTCCATTTAGTACATTATTATGTCTTATCATTAGTCCCATTGATGGATAATCTCCTTCAAGACCTATAGAGTTTATACTGTAAAACCACCAAATTAATTGAACAATAATTGCTACTGGTGTGTCTGTTAAAACAGTCAGACTCACTCCTACAGCTGTAACTATCATAAGAGTTGGCAATAACCACCACAGTGTATATTTTATAAATGCTAAATTATCAACAGAAATTCCTTCATCTTTAGCAAATGAAATTAAAGGAAGTAATTCTTTTATACCTAAAATTAAAACTGGCAACATCATCATAAATACAAGAGCAAAATATCTTGATAAAATTATTTTAGATGTTGATGCTTGTTTTGAATAGACAATTTCGCTCATTCTTGAACGTCTATCTTTCATTGACATAAAAACTGCTACAAATACTGGAAATATACTTAAAATTATACCAATATAGTCACAAAAAATTCTTGCATAACCATTAGTTACTTTATCTTTTTGTATTGTATAGTTATAATTTTGCATAGCTTCTTCATAAGTAATTGGAACTATACCAAATCTTTGTAATTTATCAATGGCATACGCAGACCCACCACCTAAAATTTCATCTATGCTTTGCATTATTTCTTCAAATTTTTCAAATGATAATTTAGAAGAATTTATTTCTATATTTTCTCCACTTTCCCAAATTGAGTTTACTTTGTCAATACTGTTACCAGTTATCTCCTCAATATACTTCTCTATAGTTTGGGTCTTACTTTCATTTAATTTTATATGCTTAATAATTCCCATTGGATATGTTGTATATGAATTTTCTTGATATTCTCTAATTAAACTTATAGTTGCACTTGGAATTACTTTATCAGACTTCAAAGATTCTTTTTGACCATATGGATATTGATTGTGTTTTAAGTAGTATTCATCAATGTTTTCTACTTTTTGAGGAGCAACTAATGGATTCCCTTCATTAGGAATATTTTTGCTTACATCTTCTGAAACTGAGCTTCCAAGTTGTGAAATATAGAAAACTACTAATACTACAATAAAAACATAATAGACTGTGCTTTTTAATATGTTTTTACACTCTTTTATAAATAGATTCATATCTTATTTCCTCCCATCATAAGCATATAGCCATCTTCGATAGTTGGATTACATTCTACTGCTGTTTCAAAAGGTTTTTCTTCTGATATGATTCTAAGTGTAGCTTTTCCACCTTGAGTCAACATACCTATAACTACAAATCTATTTTTTATATTTTCTATGTCCTTTTTATCTACTTCAACACTATATACTTTTCCATAAGCAAGTTTTGTTAATGCCTCAGTTGTTCCATTATATATAACTTTTCCATTATCTAATATAGCTATATTTTCACATGTTGCTTCTATGTCTCCTACAATATGTGTTGATAATATAACTATTCTATCATTGGCAATCTCACATAATAAATTTCTAAATCGTATACGCTCTTCTGGGTCAAGTCCTGCTGTTGGTTCATCTACGATTAAAACTTTAGGATTATGAATCAGCGCTTGGGCAATTCCAAGTCTTCTATTCATACCTCCAGACAAAGATTTTACTTTTACTCTTTGATGATTAGTTAAATTTACTTTACTTAATAACTTATTGATAATTTTTCTTCTTTTTCCTGATGGTATATTTGATAAAACAGCTAGATAATCCATTGCTTCATACACTGTCATATTTGGATACATTGAAAAATCTTGAGGAAGGTAACCAACCATATCTCTAATTTCTTTCGTTTTTTCTATAGGAATTCCACACATATCTATTGAGCCATCAGTTTTTGACAATAAAGTAGCTAGAATTCGCATAAATGTTGTTTTTCCTGCTCCATTTCTTCCCAAAAGTCCAAACATTCCACTATCAATTTCAATGTTTACATTTTCAAGAGCCAATTTTGAACCAAACCTCTTACTGAGATTAGACACTGATATTTTCATTTCCATATATAAGTACACCCCCATAAATCATTTTATAGTATTTTATTTTTATTAATTTTTTATTATATTTCCATAATAAATTCTAAAACTTAAGATATTATTTAGAAATTTCTAAATTTTTTCTAAAGATTCTAATTTCTCTTAATAAATAAAATAAATACGCTTATATACTAATGACTTCTGTACTATAGTGATTTAAAAATAATTGAAGTGTCTAAAGATAATATTACTATTTAAAAAGTTCTTTTAAAATTACTATAATTGGATTACATTCTACTGCTGTTTCAATATGTACGTTTATAAAGGCATCATTTACTCATATCTAACTTTATTAAAATTTACAACTTTATAGTAAACAACTTTATAGTAAACAACTTTATAAAACTTACAATCTTATGATAAATAGCTTTATAATAATCATTACATTATACAAAATATTACAGCTTGTCCCTCATTAGAAGCTACTTGCATAAATTTTTTAAGTTCAATTAAATTAGCCCATACATATTCAAAAAATTCATCCTCATCTTCATCATCCATAACAGGATAAATTTCATTTTCTAGCATTTCACTGACACTAAATTTTTTTCTAAATTCTTCTTCTTCCAAATTGTTCATTGCCTCTGATAGTTTTTTTACATCATTAGCTGTAATTAACATAGGATAAAATTCTCATTCAATTTCCATAAATGTGTTTCCACTCAACACTAATTTACTAAAAATATTAGCATTATCTCCACCAAAAGGACAACCAGTTAGAGTAAACTGAATTGCATGCCATGCTTTATCAATATTAATACTGCTATCTTCCTGTACATCTTCAAACATAAAATCCTCTAAGTTATCTGTTGATTGTTGTAATTTCAAAATATTTTCTTCACTTATTCTAAAGTAACTTCCTATCATGCCCATAATTACTTCCCTCCTAAGTAGTATTTTTATAATTTTAACTCATAACAAAAGGTATTGACAAGAAAATTCACTAAAAAAAATGTCATTACATCTTAAAAATCAAAGTATACATGAGGTAATATTTCTGATGTGGAACCAAAGAATTTTATTACGCACACACATGCACTAATATTGCATAAACTAGTCCTATCTTTTTAGTAAAATACATGTGTTGTCGTGTCAAAATTATATAAAATAAAAAATAAGTGTATCTCAAGTTCTAAATGATACACTTATTTCCTATAAAAATCTATTTTTTTAATATATATTTTTTGCTAAATGCTAAATATGGTCTAAACATCTACTTTTTATCAAATATTCTACATTTAGTCATACCATAAACACTACAAATGTTCATGTCTACTTTTAAATATTTCTGTATTTTCTTATTTTAAGATATTAATTTTTTCCTGTTTACTCTTATTTTCAAATATTAAACCTTATTCTTTATATTTTGTTTATTCTTCAATCTTTTCAACTATCTCAAAGTCAATTTCTTTAAAGTCTACATTTACACCTTCAACTTTTATCTTAACAAGGTCACCTATTTTATATGACTTCTTGGTTCTCTCACCTAACACACTATAAGAACTTTCATCATAGATATAATAGTCATCATTCATATTTGCAAGTCTTATCAATCCTTCTATAGTATTATCTAGCTCAACAAATATTCCAAATGAAGTTACACTAGATACAACACCTTCAAACTCTTGACCAACTTTATCCTTCATATAAAGAGCCTTATAGAAGTCATGTACATCTCTTTCAGCCAATTCTGCTTTTCTCTCTTTTTCAGATGATTGAACAGATGCATAATCTACTATAGTAGTAAGTTGCTCTTGTCTCTTTCCATTTATCTTATTATTTAAAGACTCTTTTATTATTCTATGAATTTGAAGGTCAGGATATCTTCTTATTGGTGAAGTAAAGTGACAATAGAATTTAGCAGCTAACCCAAAGTGTCCACTACATTCTGGTGAATACTTAGCCTGTTTTAAAGAACGAAGCATTATGGTACTGATTGCTCCCTCTTCTGTTTTGCCTTTTATCTTCTCTATTATTCCTTGTAATGCCTTTGGATGTACTTCTTCTTTATCACCTTTTATTGTATATCCAAATGTAGATATAAATTTACTCAATTCTTCCATTTTTTCTAAAGATGGTGTTTCATGTATTCTATACACAAATGGTATACCCATCCAATAAAAATGTTCAGCAATTGTTTCATTACTTATAAGCATAAACTCTTCTATTATTTTATTAGAAATTCTTCTTTCATATGGTTTTATATCTGCAACTTCTCCATTTCCATTTAGAATTATCTTTGCTTCTGGGAAGTTAAAGTCTATAGCCCCTCTTTTTTCTCTTCTTGACATAAGAATTCTAGCCAAAATTTCAGAATTTTTAAAATCATCTACAACATGTTCAAAAGTCTTTTTAAGCTTTTCATCATCTTTTTCTAATATATCGGATACTTCTGTATAAGTCATTCTAGCCTTTGAATTTATTATAGATTCACATATTTCATGCTTAACTACATTTCCCTTATGGTCTATTTCCATAAATATAGAAAGAGTTAATTTGTCTTCAAATGGATTTAAACTACATACTCCATTAGAAAGAGTCTTTGGCAACATTGGAATTACTTTATCTACTAAATACACAGATGTAGCCCTTTTTAAAGCTTCTTTATCTAATTTATTTTTTTCTCTTACATAATGTGTAACATCAGCTATATGAACCCCTAATTTAAAGTTTCCATTAGATAATACCTCTATTGATATAGCATCATCTAAATCTTTTGCGTCATCTCCGTCTATAGTAAATATATTTAAATCCCTTAAATCTCTTCTTCTTTTTACCTCTTCTTCTGGAATTTCAACAGCAACAGCTTCTGCTTCTTGCAATACCTTCTTAGGAAATTCTTCTGGAAGACCATGTTCTCTTATTATAGAGTCTATTTCTACTCCTCTTTCACCTTTTTGACCCAGTATTTCTATAATCTTTCCTTCTGGTTTTCTATCTTCTTGTGGCCATACTGTAATTTCACAAACTACCTTATCATTATCTACTGCACCACTAAAATATCTTTTAGGTATATATACATCCTTAGTAAATTTCTTATTGTCTGGTGTTACAAATCCAAAAGTTTTACTTGATTGAAAAGTACCTACTATTTTAGTTATTTCTCTCTTTATAATTTTTACGATTCGTCCTTCTGCTCTTTTTTCTTCAGTTGCAGGTACAACTATCTCTGCCATAACTCTATCATTATGCATAGCTCCATTTATATTGTCACTTGAGATAAATAAATCTTGTGTGTATTCAACATCAGATTCTACAAATCCAAAGCCTTTTTTATGTGATGTAAATTTACCAACAAAATATCCCATTTGATTTGATGATACTATTTTATTTTTCTTAGTAAAACATATATATCCATCTTCCTCTAATTCTTCTAAAAAATTATAGAACATTGGCATTTCTGATGAATGTATATCAAAAATTTCTGCTAATTCTTCCTTTTTTAGAGGATTATATGCACTTTCGTTTATTAATCCTAACAAACTCTCTTTAAGTCCTGGTATCATTTTTTCCTCCTATTTTACTTTCTTGTTATATTATTTTTTTAGTTTTCTATTATATTACCCTTTGTATATCTTCTATATTACCTTTCATATATCTTCACACACCGTTTTTTATATTCTTTTATTATTGTTCAAGTTAAATCAATTATTATATGTTTTTTATATTTAATTGAAACTATCTTAATAAATCTTTAAAAAAGTTATGATAATTCTCTAATAATAGTTTAAGTTATCATAAGCACAATTGTAATTTACTTAAAATATCATTATTACAGCTACTTTATCACCTAATTATACACCATCATATAGAATTGGTAAAATATTCATTCCATCTAAGTATTACTATATAATAATTTATTCTATTAGTATACTCAAATTAAGTTAAATTTATATAACTCAATTAATTTTTTAAATATAACTTTTTATAATATAAAACTTATAATAAAAGTAAATTTATATGTTAAATTAGGTTGATTTTTTATTGTTTTTTATTTATTCTAATATTAAAGGCTTGCAAACGTTTTTTGACAAGTCTTTATTTTATATAAATTAAATAAATTTTTTTATTATAAATAATATATTAAATTTAAACTAATCTACTTATTGGAGGAGATAAACTTGGAAGAAGTAATTGCAAAAATTATTACCATAGAAAATGGTTTTAAAGAAATCGAAAATATTGCTAAAAAAATTGTGAAAAATAATGACTCAAAGAAGTGTTATTATCTATCAATTTACTTATATAGATCAGAATACTATCAAGTAAGAGAATTAGCAGTGTTTATATTAGGCTTTATATCAATACATATTTCTGAAGCCTTATTATTTTTAAAAAACAATGTGAGTAAAGATGAAAACTGGAGAGTACAAGAAATATTAGCTAAATCATTTGATTATTATTGTAGTGAAGTTGGATATGATAAATCACTTCCTGTGATAAAAGAGTGGTTAAGTTCTGACAACCCAAATATAAAGAGAGCTGTAACAGAAGGGCTTAGAGTTTGGACTATCCGAGACTATTTTAAGACCAACCCCACTGTAGCTATATCATTGCTTTCTAGTTTAAAAGATGAGGACAGTGAATACTTAAGAAAATCTGTTGGAAATGCTCTTAGAGACATAAGTAAAAAACATCCAGATTTAGTAAAAAACGAATTAAACTCATGGGATGTTTCAAATAAAAAAGTTGAACTTGTATATAAACTTGCTTCAAAACGTATTTTGGCAAAATAAATTGGAGGTGACTATACTTGAAGCTTCGTGAAAAATATACATGTCCATTAGAACTAACACATGATATGATAAAAGGTAAATGGAAGTCTATTATATTATGGAGATTACATATAGGTCCAACTTCTCTATCAAAACTAGAAAAAGAGATTAATGGAATCAACCAAAAAATGTTGCTTGAACAACTTAAAGAATTGATTGAATTTGGGCTGGTTGATAAAAAAACCTATGAAGGATATCCACTTAAAGTTGAATATTCACTTACACCTATTCGTGAAAAACAGATGTTAGATGCTTTGGCTGTAATGCAAGATATAGGAATTAATTTCATGCTAGAGAATGGTAAAGTAAGTAATTTACCATTCTTTACAACTGGTATATAATAAACTTACAGAAAATTTTTATTAATTTATTATATATTTAGGAGGCAAATTATTATGAAAGTAACTAGTACAGGTATAGTAAATGGTGTTATAGAAGATAAATATGGAAAAAGAGGAAATCAATTTAATAAAGGTGGTATGCCTACATATTCATTACCTCTAAAATTTGAAAATGCTCCAGAGCATACAGTGTCCTTTGCTGTATTTTTAGAGGACAAAGATTCAGTTCCTGTATGTGGATTTGCATGGATACATTGGCTAGCTGCAAATATAACAAAAGATGAATTAAAGGAAAATGAAAGCATAACAGCTACTGATTTTATTCAAGGGACTACTAGTTGGCATAGTAAATTAGGTGATATTGGTAGATTAGAAGCTAGTGTTTATGGTGGTATGGCTCCTCCAGATAGACCACATGTTTATGAAATACATGTGTTTGCCCTTGATACTACTCTTAATCTTGAAAAGGGATTTTATATGAATGAGTTTTTTGAAGCCATGGATGGGCATATTTTAGATAGATTTACACTTAAAGGGAGTTATTCTAATTAATTAGATTTACTATAGCTAATCATTAATTTGTTACACTTAATTAATGATTAGCTTAATTGCTATTAAATTATTTTTCTATTTTAATTAATTGTTGATTCAATGGATTCGAATTATTTTTTATATTTTATTTAACTATTAAATCAATGGATTTCAGGTTATTTCTTATATTTAACTAATTATTATTTTATGCCTTATTAAAAGAAGATATCAACACATTTAATAAATCTATATAAAATTTCGAGGAGTTATTATGATAAAAAAAATAGACCATGTGGTCATTACTACTAATAATATAGAAAACTGCATAAATTTTTATAAAAAGCTTGGTTTTACATTAAAGAAGACAAATGAAAGATATGAACTTTACTCTGGAGATTTCAAAATAAATGTCCATTTAAAAGGTCATGAACTTTCACCTCACAGCAAAAACGTACAAACAGGTAGTGCTGATTTGTGTTTTGAGATAAATACTAATATTGACATGACAAAAACAAACTTAGAACAAAATGGTATTAAAATTAAGCAAGGAATTGTAGAACGCACAGGAGCCTTTGGTGAAATGAAGTCTATTTACTTAAGAGACCCTGATGGAAATTTAATCGAATTGTCAAGTTATGGAGAATAAACTTTGGAAAATTTAATTCTATCTATAAATGTAGTTCTTCCTTTGTTTCTCACAATGTCACTTGGGTATGTTCTGAAAAAATTAAGTTTATTTGATGAACATACTTTAAATAAAATGAATAATGTTTGTTTCAAATCTTTCCTGCCATTACTATTATTTTTTAATATATACAATACGGATTTAAATGGTTCTCTTAACCTCAAACTTATGGCTGTAGCTATTATAAGTATTTTTTCAATCTTTTTACTCTTAGTTTTTATTATACCTAAAATTGAAAAAGATAATAAAACAAGAGGTGCATTAATACAAGGTATCTTTCGCAGTAATTTTGTTATATTTGGTATACCTGTAACAATCTCACTATTTGGTGATAAAAATATTTGGGTTACATCTTTATTAATTGCAGTTATTGTTCCTATGTTCAATGTATTATCAGTCATAATACTTGAGATTTTTAGAGGTGGTAAAATAAATATAAAGCACATGATTAAAGGTGTTTTAACAAATCCTCTCATAATAGCTTCTGTAATAGGATTGATAATGCTTATTTTAAATATTAAAATCCCTGAATTTTTACATAAAACCATTGGTGATATTTCCAAAATTGCTACTCCCCTATCACTTATAATTCTAGGTGGGTCTTTCAGCTTTTCTGCTATAAAAGGACATATAAGACCAATTATACTGGGGGTGTGCGGAAAACTTATTCTTATACCTGCTATATTTTTACCAATTAGCATTTTTCTTGGATTTAGAAATGTAGAATTAGCTTCACTTATGATAATGTTATCTGCTCCAACTGCTATTTCTTCATTTACAATGGCCCAACAGATGAATTCTGATAGTGAACTTGCTGGACAAATTGTAGTATTTACCTCTGCATTTTCCATAATCACAGTATTTATAATAATATTTATCTTAAAACAGAATAATCTTATTTAGTAATATCCTATAGTATAATTTGGTATAATAAGAAATATATACTTGTATTGTAAGAAACACATATTGATAGCATAGTAAATATGTATTGATATTGTAATAAATATATACAGAAAATAAGTACTACTCATAACTCAAAAAAATATAAAAAAGGTGGACTATAATAAATATAGTTCACCTTTTATATTGAAATTTATATTCTCTATTGAAACTTGTATTCTTTACTGAAACTCATAAAATTTCAAGCTTTTTTTAAAAATAGTATATAGCTTATTACTTATAAAAATTATATTGGCATATCCTCTTTTTTTATATTATTTTTTAGCTTTATCAGTTGATAATTCACCTACAGTTGTATACTTAACATCCCCATCTTTAGGATTTCCTACTTGTACTGGCAGATTAGGTTGTGTTTGCCATTGCCACCATCCACCATCAAATAAAGTGATGTTTTTCCATCCATTTTCATAGCACATTAACCAAGGAATAGTTGCTCTCCATCCAGTTCCACAATAAAATGCTGTATTTGTATCTTTTGTCACATCAATATCTTTAAAATAACCTAATACTTTATCAAAATCTACATAGCTTTCATCTTCATTCATATAATCTTGCATACTGCTTGCATCAGTACCTGCACGCCCCCATACAGCACCCTTTGGCTCTCCAGCTTTATCAATATAATTGTAACCACTTGTTTTTCCAGAGAACTCTTCTAAGCTTCTTATACTTACTAGTCTAAAGTTAGGGTCATTTTTTAATTTATTTTCTACATCTTTTATATCCATTACATATTCTGGATGAGCTGGAACTTTTACACCAAACTCTTTTTGAGATTTTGGCTCTACTGCTCCTTTTTCTACATCATATTTTGCATTTTTCCATGCTTCAATACTCCCATCCATAACTTTAACATTTTTAACACCAGCCCAAAGACAAATGAATGCTATTCTATCTACTCCTGAATCAGAACCATATAGTATAACAGTTGTATCTGATGTAATACCATTGCTAAGTAATACTTTTTCAACTACATCTGCTGGTTTGATATTGTAGTTATCAAAGTCTTTTACTCCTTCATCATTATCATATTCTAAAGAGTCTGTATCAATATGAATAGCTCCTGGTATATGCTGTTTCAAGTAGCCTTCATTTTGTTCAGTTGCTCCCCATGAGCCTTCTGCAATAACATAATTTTTAGACTCTGGTTGATTTCCATCAATAACACTTTTTACCCACTTAGGTGATACAAATACTTTTGTTGTATCAACTGGATCAGCTGTAACCTTTTCCGCATTAGCATCTTTATTACTTGCTTCATTTGAATTGTTGTTTGAACACCCAACTAATAAAGTCGCAATCATAGCTATACATAATATTAAACTTAATAACCTTTTTTTCACGTTTTTCCCTCCATCTTATCTAGTTTTCATCTAAAAAGTATATCATATAGCTTTTTTCTATTCAATAATTCTACAGCTTATACATAATGTTGGCTATACAAAATATCTATACTTCATCTTACTTTTTATACAAAATTTCTATACAGCATTCTATTTATATCTTACTATTAAATTATATTGATTTATATTATAATATTTTAGTAGTAAACATTATAATATAAATCAATATAATATTTTTAGTTTGTCTATAATTTAATATAATAAGGAGAAATACTAATGAAGAAAACACTCTATAGTATTACAATACTATTTCAAATTGCTTTTCTAATAGGATGTAAGGTTTTTGAAAAATATGCAAATACAAGAATGGGAATGCATAGGTGGGTAACATACACTAACAGAAACTTTGAAAGAGATTATCCTATTGAATCACTTAAAATAGCTCTAATAGCTATTCTTATCGTTTTTACTATAATTGCAATTATACTGCTAATTCAAAACACTATTTTAAAAAAGAGCTATAATTTATTTGGTAAATTAATGGGTCTTTTAACAATAATAATCAACACTCTTTTATTAAAGTTTATATTAACAAATACACAATATACTAACAGTTCCTACTTTTTTTTAATAATGATGCTTAGTATGGTATCTATTTTGCAAATTATCAAGTTGATTGTGCATACTAGAATGATTAAAAATTAGATATATCAAAAGCTAGATATTAAAAACTATATAACAAAAATAGATATATCAAAAATTTATTTTATAAATATCTGACTCAATTCATAAAATAAAAACTGGACCAATAATATAAAATCATTAGTCCAGCTTTTATTTTACGTACTTTTTTATGTTGACGTACTTTTATTAAAAACTAAATTTAATTTTTAAATGTAACCAAAATGCACTAATTAAATAATGGCCAGTTATTCAACAATACCACTACTTCTTAACTATAAGTAGTGCCAATGCATTTATAAAAAATAATACTGCTGTTATTTTTGTAACTCTAGCAAGAAATGCTTGTTTTCCTTTTGGTTTAAAGTAAGCTTGACTTCCTTCTCCACCAAACTCTGAAGGTAAAGCATTCTTAGAATCTTGAGGCATTATGCTAATTACTAGTAAAATCCCTAGTACTACTTGCACACCCATTAAAATGTTGCCCATTCTTGCCCCTCCTATCTTTCTATTACTTAAATTTCATTACTCTTTAGTGTATCACAATAATATAGCCATTTCAAGACTATTATGTTATAAATCACAAACAAAACTGATATCAAAAGCCATCAAAATATATCTATAGTTTTTAATTATAGCAATTATTTCAAAGCTTTTATTTATTTTCCTAATAAAAATGGCTTACATATAAAAAGGGATAAGTGCTTTGAAAAATCAATTAACACTTATCCCATTTATCTCTTATAAGATAAACTTAAAATCTTTTATACTATCTTTTTAATCCTTAAAAACTATTTTTTTAAGTTATAGAAAGATTTTAATCCACAGTATCTAGCTTGCTCTCCAACCATTTCTTCTATTCTTAATAATTGGTTGTATTTAGCAACTCTATCAGTTCTTGATGGAGCACCAGTTTTTATTTGTCCAGCATTTACTGCAACAGCTAAATCTGCTATAGTAGAATCTTCAGTTTCTCCTGATCTATGAGATATAACAGCAGTGTACCCTGCTCTCTTAGCCATTTCTATTGCATCTAGAGTTTCAGTTATTGTACCTATTTGGTTAACTTTAACTAATATAGAGTTAGCTACTCCATTTTCAATTCCTTTTTCTAATCTTTCTGTATTAGTAACAAATAAGTCATCTCCAACTAATTGTAATTTGTTTCCTAATTTTTCAGTTAATAATTTCCATCCATCCCAATCTTCTTCATCTAAACCATCTTCTATAGTTATTATTGGGAAGTTGTTTGACCAATCTTCATATAAAGCAACCATTTCAGCAGCAGTTAATTCTTTTCCTTCTCCAGCTAAAACGTATTTTTTAGTTTCTTTATTGTACATTTCTGTAGCAGCAACATCAAGTCCTAACATAACATCTTCTCCTGGCTTATATCCAGCTTTTGTTATAGCTTCAACTATTAATTCTAAAGCTTCTCTGTTTGAACCTAAGTTTGGAGCGAATCCACCTTCGTCACCTACACCACAAGCTAATCCTTTTTCTCCTAAAACTTTCTTTAATGAATGGAATACTTCTGCTCCCATTCTTAAACCTTCTTTAAAGCAACAAGCTCCTACTGGTAATATCATGAACTCTTGAACATCAACGTTATTATCAGCATGTTCTCCACCATTTAATATGTTCATCATTGGAACAGGTAATTGCTTAGCATTTACTCCACCTAAGTATTGGAATAATGGTAAACCTATTTCATCAGCAGCTGCTCTAGCTACTGCCATTGAAACACCTAATATAGCATTAGCTCCTAATTTACCTTTGTTTGGAGTTCCATCTAATTCTATCATCATTGCATCTATAGCTGGTTGGTCAAATGCATCCATTCCTTCGATTTCTGGTGCTATTATTTCATTTACGTTAGCAACAGCTGTTTCTACACCTTTTCCTAAGTATCTTCCTTTGTCTCCATCTCTTAATTCAACAGCTTCAAAAGCTCCTGTAGATGCACCTGATGGAACTATTGCTCTTCCCATTGCTCCATCTTCTAATACTACTTCAACTTCTACAGTTGGATTTCCTCTTGAGTCTAATACTTCTCTAGCATATACTAATTCAATAACTGACATTTGTATATCTCCCTTCGATTTTTCTATTAGTTAAATTTTCATTTACTGTAAACATCCGTCTACTAGTTTTAATCTACTTATTATATTATAGTACAGAAAGTTATTTTTGAAAATTAGATACAAATTTATTTGATGGGTAAATTTGTAAAAGTTTCTATTTTTATTTTATTTTTTATAATTTTTAACTTATCTATTAGCCAAAATCAATCTTCAATACATAAATATACAGATAAACTTAAAACATGAAACACAAAATTTACAACTAATGATTCTAATAATTTTTGATTTTATAATATATATTAATTATTATTTTTTACATCATTTTACTTAAACTTTATAAAATTCACTTAGACTGAAATACTTTTAAGTTTACTTTATTGTAAGTTACTATTCTACTTATCAATTCAATTTATAAACTTATTAATTCAATTTCTAGCACCTAATTTTGCATATTCAAATTCTTTAGCAAAAATTTCAAATGGCACTAGATTAATAGATAATACTTATTAAGCTTAACTATTTTGAAATAAGTGAATGACCAGTCATTTCTTCTGGTTTTTCTAACTTCATCATATCTAAAACAGTTGGCGCTATATCAGATAATCTTCCTGCGTCTAATAATTTTGCACCTTCAAATTCTTGTCCAACAACCACAAATGGTACTGGATTAATAGAGTGGGCTGTTACAGTCTTTCCTGTTTGTGGGTCTAACATGTATTCAGCATTTCCGTGGTCAGCAGTTATTATTGCGCTTCCACCTAGCTCTATTATTTTATCTACTAATTTTCCTACACAAGTATCTACAGTCTCAACAGCCTTTATAGCTGCTTCAATATTTCCTGTATGACCTACCATGTCAGGGTTTGCAAAGTTTAAAACTATAAAGTCAAACTTATCTTCTCCTAGTTTTTCTAAAGCTTTGTCTGTTAATTCATATGCAGACATCTCTGGTTGTAAGTCGTAAGTTGCAACCTTTGGAGAAGGTATTAATAATCTCTCTTCACCTTTGTTTGGCTCTTCTACTCCACCATTGAAGAAGAAAGTAACATGCGCATATTTTTCAGTTTCAGCAGCTCTTAATTGAGTTTTTCCATTTTTCGCAAGATATTCACCCAGAGTATTAGTTAAAGATTGTGGTCCAAATGCTATATGCACTTCTTTTATAGTTATATCGTACTCTGTTAAACATACAAAGAAGTTTTTAATTTCTTCTCTTTTAAATCCATCAAACTCTTCACTTACTAAAGCTCTTGTTATTTGTCTTGCTCTATCTGGTCTGAAATTGAAGAATATAATTGAATCATTTTCTTTTATACTTCCAACTGCTTTATCATCTTTAACAATAACTGTTGGCATTATAAATTCATCATTTTTTCCATTATCATAAGAGTTTTGAATAGCTTCTTCAATAGAAGTTGCTTTTTCGCCAATACCTCTAGCCATGGCATTGTATGCAAGCTCTACTCTTTCCCATCTCTTATCTCTATCCATTGCATAGTATCTACCAGAAACTGTAGCAAATTCACCTACTCCAATTTCATTCATACTAGCTTGTACTTCCTTAGCATATTCCAATGCGCTTTGAGGGTCAGTATCTCTACCATCAGTAAATGCATGAACATATACTTTTTCTACACCTTTATCTTTTGCCATTTTGATTATAGCTTTAAGATGGTCTATATGTGAATGTACTCCACCATCAGACAAAAGACCCATTACATGAAGAGAATGTTCTTTTGCGTTGTCCATAGCTTCACATAAAACTTTATTATTAAAAAAATCACCATCTTTTATAGATTTTGTTATTCTAGTTAAATCTTGATATACAATTCTACCTGCACCTATATTAGTATGGCCAACTTCTGAATTTCCCATTTGACCATCAGGTAGACCAACATCAAGACCACTAGCATTTATTAATGTGTTTGGATATTCTTTCATTATTCTGTCTAAATTAGGAGTTTTGGACTCAGCAATTGCATTTCCCTTAACTTCCTTATTATATCCAAATCCGTCCATAATAATTAAAGCAACTGGTTTTTTCATCATTTCACTCCTTAGAAATTAACAAGGTCTAAATAGTCATTAGCAGCTAAGCTAGCTCCACCTACTAAAGCTCCATCTATATCACTTTGACCCATTATTTCAGCTACATTTGAAGGTTTAACACTTCCACCGTATTGTATTCTAACTTCATTAGCTAATTCTCCATATAATCCTTTTATAACTTCTCTTATATAAGATATAACATCATTAGCATCTTCAGCAGTTGCAGTTTTACCAGTTCCAATAGCCCAAATTGGCTCATATGCAACAACTACTTTTGCTAAATCATCTTTAAGAACATTTTCTAAAGCTTTTTCAACTTGAACTTTACAAACATCTTTAGTTTTTCCAGCTTCTCTTTGCTCTAAAGTTTCACCAACACATAGTATTGGGTCTATTTCTACTTCTAAAGCTTTTAAAACTTTTTTGTTTACAGTTTCATCAGTTTCATTGAAGTACTGTCTTCTTTCTGAATGTCCTATTATAACATAGTCCATATCTATTTCTTTTAACATAAGAGGTGAAACTTCTCCTGTAAATGCTCCTTTTTCTTCAAAGTGCATGTTTTGAGCACCTATCTTTATATTTGTACCCTTAGTAGCTTCTTTTAAATCCTTCAATAAAGTAAATGGTGCACATATAACAGCTTCTGCCTTATCAGCATTAACTTTTCCTTTAACTTCATTTACAAATTCTAAAGCTTCTTTTATTGTTTTATGCATTTTCCAGTTTCCTGCAATTATAGGTTTTCTCATTTTACAATCTCCTCTATATAGTAGTTTATTTATTATCTAATGCTGCAATACCTGGTAATTCTTTACCTTCTAAAAATTCTAGTGATGCTCCTCCACCTGTTGATACGTGAGTCATCTTATCACCAAATCCTAATTGATTAACTGCTGCTGCACTATCACCACCACCAATTACAGTAGTTGCGTCAGTTAATTCTGCCATAGCTTTGGCTACTGATAGTGTTCCATTTGCAAAGTTTTCAAATTCAAATACTCCCATTGGTCCGTTCCATACTACAGTTTTTGATTCTTTTATAGCTTTTACAAAGTTTGCTATAGTCTTAGGTCCCATATCTAGTCCCATATAATCTTCTTTTACATTAGCATCTTCTGTTACTATTGGAGTTGCATCTGGTGCAAAGTGGTCTGCCATAACAACATCTACTGGCAATAATAAGTTAACGCCTTTTGCCTTAGCTTTTTCCATCATTTCTTTTGCATATTCTACTTTATCTATTTCAAGTAAAGATGTTCCTACTTCATAACCTTGAGCTTTTAAGAATGTATAAGCCATTCCTCCACCTATTATTAGATTATCAACTTTTTCTAATAGTTCATTTATAACAGCTAATTTATCAGAAACTTTAGCTCCCCCAAGTATAGCTGTAAATGGTCTTACAGGATTGGCAACAGCTTCTCCTAAGAATTTTAATTCTTTTTGAATTAAGTATCCGCAAACTCTCTCTTGTAAAAATTCTCCTGCTCCAACTGTTGAACAATGCGCTCTATGAGCAGTTCCAAATGCATCATTTACAAATATTTCAGCAAGTGAAGCTAATTCTTTAGAGTAGTTTTCTTCATTTTTAGTTTCTTCTTTTCTATATCTAGTATTTTCTAATAACACTACATCTCCGTTTTCCATTTTTTCAGTAGCTTTTTTTGCATTTTCTCCTACAACATTATCATCTGCTGCAAATACAACTTCTTTACCTAACATTTCAGATAATCTCTTTGCAACTGGTGCTAAAGATAATTCTGGTTTAGCTTCTCCCTTTGGTTTTCCTAAATGAGAACATAATATAACTTTTGCTCCTTTAGAAATTAAATATTGAATTGTTGGTAAAGCTCCGTTTAATCTATTTTCATCAGTAATTACACCATCTTGTAATGGTACATTAAAGTCACATCTCACTAATACTTTTTTCCCGCACACATCAATATCTTCTATAGTTTTTTTGTTTAGCATTGACATAAATATCTCTCCTTTTAATAAAGTAATTTTTTATTGCCAAGTATAATATAGTACATACTTTTACCCTATTAAATATATCATATTATCATATTTTTATATATAGTATGTAACATTATTTAGGTGTATTTTATATATTTTTTCTTAAAAAAAGTCCAGAGTCCGTAGTGTTAAACTACAAACTCGGACTTTGTCAATCTACTTTTCTATTTTCTAAAAGCTGACTATTTTGCTAATTGTGCAAAGTATCCTAAAGTTCTTATTAATTGAGAAGTATAAGACATTTCATTATCATACCAAGAAACAACTTTAACTAATTGTTTTCCATCTACTTCCATAACTTTTGTTTGAGTAGCGTCAAATAATGAACCGTAGCTTATTCCGATTATATCAGAAGATACTAACATTTCTTCAGTGTATCCGAAAGATTCGTTTGAAGCTTCTTTCATAGCTGCATTTATTTCTTCAACTGTAACATTTTTTCCTAATGTACAAACTAATTCAGTTATTGAACCAGTTACAACTGGTACTCTTTGTGCTGCTCCATCTAATTTTCCTTTTAATGCAGGTATTACTAAACCGATTGCTTTTGCAGCTCCTGTAGTGTTTGGAACTATGTTTCCAGCAGCAGCTCTAGCTCTTCTTAAATCACCTTTTGGATGAGGACCATCTAAAGTATTTTGGTCATTAGTATATGCATGTATAGTAGTCATTAATCCTTTTTCTATACCATATTTATCATTTAATACTTTAGCCATTGGAGCTAAACAGTTAGTTGTACAAGAAGCTCCTGATATAACTGTTTCAGAACCATCTAATATGTCACTGTTTGTGTTGAATACTATTGTTTTTAAATCTCCAGTTGCTGGTGCAGATATAACAACTTTTTTAGCTCCTGCTTGTATATGAGCTTCTGCTTTATCTTTAGAAGTAAAGAATCCTGTACATTCTAATACTATATCTACTCCTAATTCAGCCCATGGTAGGTCAGCAGGATTTCTTTCTGCTGTTACTTTTATTTCTTTTCCGTTTACTATAAAAGCACCTTCTTTAACTTCTATTTCACCGTTAAATCTTCCTTGAGCTGTATCATATTTAAATAAATGAGCTAACATTTTAGCATCTGTTAAGTCGTTTATTGCAACAACTTCAAACTTATCTTGTTGCTCCATCATTTTTCTTAATGCTAATCTTCCTATTCTTCCAAATCCATTTATAGCTACTTTAACCATTTTCGCTACCTCCTATAAAGTAAATGTATGTTGTCTAGCTCTGTGCTAGTTTTCGACTTTTATAATAATGACAATATCTTATAAGCACTTTCTTCATCTGTTACAAGAACCATGTTTTTATGCATATTTGATATAGCTAATAAGGCTTCTACTTTTTCTGTTCCTGCAAAGATTGCAATAGTTTCTTTTACTTCTTTAACTGTCTCTAAATCAATTCCAACAGTATTTAATTTATAAACTATTTCTCCATCTTTGTTGAAATAATATCCAAATGCTTCTCCAACTGCATTTTTAGATAATATCTCGTTAACTTTATCTTCTGGAAGTTTTCTTCTCTTTGCCATGACATCTGCTCTACCTATGCTGAAAACTAAAATGTCTGTTCTTTTAATATACTCCAAAGTTGTCTTAATCTCTGGCACTTGGCTAAGAGTTTTCATTGCACTCTCGTCCAATTCATCTGGTATATGTAAAAGTTTGCAATTAGAGTGTAATTTCTTACTTACTGAAGCAACTATACTATTAGACTGCATCTCTACATCAGTTCCCATACTTCCTCTAGCTGGCACTATTGTAGAGTTTGGATATCTCTTATCAGTTTTAATAACATTTGAAAACTCTAACATAGTGCTTCCCCCTGTTATTGAAACTATATCTCCATCTTTTAAAATACCTAAGAAATACTCGCATCCATATCTAGTTACATCTTTTAATAAGCTTCCATTTTCATCACAGCTTCCAGGAACTAGTATTACCTTTTTTATTCCAAGCTTTTCTCTGACCCTATCTTGTAACTTAGACAATCCCATGATGTCACTCATGATGTCTTTAAGTTTATCTAATAAATCAGAACCTTCTTTAGTGATAGTCATTCCAGATACAGCAACATCTATAAGTCCTTGTTCTTTTAAAAACTCTGTTTCTGACCTAATTATTCTTTCACTAATTTCTAATACATTTGATAAAGTTCTTCTACCTATTGGTTCACTTAAAGATATTTGTCTTAAAATAGAGTATCTTCTTTCCATAAGTTCAATTGCCTGTGGAATTAGTTTCTTTTGAATTTCTAATAAGTTCTTCATAACATACTCCTTATTGCTTTCCTTTAGGGACTTTTTTTGTCCCTAGTGTTTATTTAAGTCCCACAAGATAATTTTATTTTATAGGATTTGCGTATAGATTTCAATAGTTTTTCAAAAACTTTTTTATTTTTTTGTTTTATAGCAATTTCTCCACCATTTTCAAAGTACAGTATTTTTTATTTTTTATATAATATTTTTTCCATATATTTTTTGGTTTTTATTCTAATATTTTTGACTCAATCTTGTATGTTCTACTCTGCTAGATTCTATATGTCTTTGTTTTTATACTTTATGTTTTTATTTTTATGCTCTTAAAATTAACAATAACTGTTTATTTATCTCTGTATTTTTTTGACTCTAGTTATCGTTCTAATTCCTGATTTTTCCTAATATTTAATTTTATTTCTAATACTTTTCTTTCCAATACTTAAATTCATTTGTATAATGCTCATTTGTATTTTAATTAGCATTTCCCCTAATTTTACTGATACTTCTTTCTCTTTTCACTAATATTCTTTTCTCTTACTTGAAGACAAAATTCCTAATTCTTCACGATACTTGGCAACTGTTCTTCTTGCAACATTGATTCCTTTTTCTTTTAATAGCTTAGATATATGGTCATCACTTAAAGGTTTCTTTTTATTTTCGTCTTTTATTGTTTCCTTTATAATTTTTTTTATGCTTGTACTAGATGCCATTTCATGATTTTCAGTTTCAATAGCACTACTGAAAAAGTACCTAAATTCATATACTCCAAAAGGTGTCAGCATATATTTCCCATTTACACCTCTACTTATAGTAGATTCATGAAAATCTAATTTTTCTGCTATGTCTTTCATTTTTAAGGGCTTTATATATTTTGTTCCTTTTCTCAAAAACTCATCTTGAGCTTTTACTATTTCTTCTGCAATTTTAAGTACTGTAGTCTTTCTACTTTCTATATTTTTCATAAGCCCTGTTGCCGAATTTAGTCTTTCTTTTATAAATTCTTTTGCACTTTCGTCAGACTGTGAATTTTTTAGTATGTCTTTATAATAACTGTTTATTTTTATTTGATAGGAGTCTTTTTCATTTAAATACACAATAAATTCATCATCAATTTTTTCAACTGTTACATCTGGTTGTATATATACACTTTTTTCTACTGAACAGGTTCTTCCTGGCTTAGGGTCTAATGTTTTAATTATATTTATTAGTTCAACGCATTTTTGTAGTGACATATTGTACTTCTTGCTTATCTCTTTATATTTATTATTTGCAATTAAATTTAAGTCTTTTGTAACGATTTCCTCTAAAATTTCATTATATATTCCTAAGCTTGCCATTTGAATCATCAGACATTCTGAAAGACTTCTTGCACCTACTCCACTAGGTTCCAACTGCTGAACACTAATCAAGCATTTTTCAAAAAGTTCTTCATCTATCTTTAAAGTATCAACAATTACTTTTTCCTCAGTTCTCAAATATCCGTCCTCATCTAAGCTATCAATTATATACTCACAGACTTCCATTTGTTTATCTGTTAGCTTATATAAGCTTATCTGAAACTTCAAATCCTCATATAAATTTGACGAATATTTAACTAAATTTTCTAGATTAACTTCATTGTCAGGGTTATAACTTATTTCTGTTCTATCTAAACGTCTTGATTTTTCCATATCTTTTATATATTCTTCCCAATTTATCTCCCCACTTTTCTCAACTTCGACTAATGGGTTATTCTCTGCTTCCCTTTTAATCTCTTCTTCTAACTCCAACTTACTCATATTTAATATTGATAATGATTGCTTAAGTTGTGTAGTCATGATTAGCTTCTGAGACTGAGTTAACTCTAGACTATTATTAAAATTCATTTTGCTCACCTCTCAATTTTATTAAACTTATTTTATAAAAGAAAAACCCTCCTGTATATGTATATTCTATCATTTAAAATATACCTTATGCAAAAGGGTTTTTTTTATTTACAATTTAATTGATTTTTTTTATTTAATATTTATTTTTTTGTTATTTTTTTTTACTATATGGCGTATTTTGAAGTGGTAGTTCAGTTCTAAACTCTTTATCAAATACATAATAGGCATTTTGCACTGCTGGTGCAGTGGGAACTGTACAAATCTCTCCTACTCCTTTTGCACCATATGCCAATAAATCTTTGTTTTTTTCAACTATTACGGCTTGTATTTCTGGTATATCTGTAGATTTAAATAAGCCTAATGTACCAAATTTAGCTGTAGGTACAGAGTTGACTACTGGGTAATCCTCTGTTAAGGCATATCCAAGACCCATAACAACTCCACCTTCTATTTGCCCCTCTAAACTGATTGGGTTTATAGCTCTTCCTACATCATGTGCTGCTACTACTTTTTCTAATTTTCCATTTTCATCTAGCATTACAACTTGTGTTGCATATCCATAAGCTACATGGCTTACTGGATTTTCTTTATCAGAACCCATTTTGTCTGTAACACTTGCATATTCTCCGTAAAATTCTTCTCCCTCTAAATCAGATAATGCTTTTCCAGTTGCTAAAGCTTCTTTTAATTTAATTGCTGCAACCTTAGTAGCCTCCCCTGTAAATACTGTCTGTCTTGAAGCTGTAGTATTACCAGAATCTGGTGTCAAGTGAGTATCTGGAACTTCATGCACTATGTTTTCAGGTAGTAAATTTGCAGTTTCACAAACTACTTGAGTCATAACCGTACCAAGACCTTGACCTATACAAGAGGCACTTGTTCTTATATGAACTTTACCATCTTTTATTACCAGTCTACATCTTCCCACATCAGGTATCCCAACTCCTACACCACTATTTTTCATTGCACAAGCTATACCTGCACGTGGGTGTTTTTCATACTCTTCTTTTACAGCTTCTAATGTTTCTGCCATTGCTGTTCCTTCATCTGCAAATTGACCATTTGGTAAAACTTGACCAGGTCTTATTGCATTTTTATATCTTATTTCCCAAGGTGATATTCCAGCCATTTCAGCAAGTAAATTTAGATTACATTCTGTAGCAAAACAGCTTTGTGTAACTCCAAAACCTCTAAATGCTCCTCCAGGAGGATTATTAGTATATACTGCTGTTCCAGTTATATCAATATCCTGATAATTGTATGGTCCTGCTGCATGAGTACATAATCTTTGCAATACTGGTCCTCCAAGAGATGCATAAGCACCTGTATCAGATATTATAGTTGCTTTCATACCTGTTAGATATCCATTTTCATCACATGCTGTTGTAAATTCCATTTCTGTAGCATGTCTTTTTGGATGAACAATTATACTTTCTTTTCTAGTAAGCTGTACTTTTACAAATCTCTTTGTGTGGTATGCAAGTAAGGCTGCATGGTGTTGAACACTCATATCTTCTTTTCCACCAAATCCGCCTCCTACCATCTTATTTATCACTCTTACTTTTTCATGTGGTAATCCTAACATATCTGCACATTCATGTTGAGTAGCAAACACACCTTGGTCTGTTGAGTAAATTATTACTCCATCTTCTTCATAAGGACCTGCTACTGCACATTCAGGTTCTAAAAATGCATGTTCTGTTGCAGGTGTAGTGTATTTTTTAGTTACAACGTATTTTGAGTTCCTTATTTTTTCTTCAGCATTTCCTCTTACTAAATGTTCCTTAACAAGTACATTACCTGTTTCATGTATATTTGGAGCATCTTCTTTAAGAGCCTCTGCTGTAGTACTTAAAGGTGTCAATTCTTCATAATCTATCTTAACTAGTTTTTTCGCTTCTTCTAATGCTTCTCTAGTTTCTGCTGCTACTAAAACTATTCCATCTCCTAAGTATCTAGTTATTTCACCTTCTGGAATTAAAGTATCCCAATCTTTCTTTAAGTGACCTACTTTTATAGTTCCTGGAATATCTTTAGCTGTAAGAACTGCAACAACTCCTGGGTAAGCTTTTGCTTCTTCTATATCTATCTTTTTAACTAATGCTCTTGGATATTTGGCTCTAACTGCTGAACCATAAATCATACCTTCTAATCTTATATCATCTACATATTCAGAGTATCCAAGTGTTTTGCCTACTGCATCAACTCTATGAAGACTTTCACCAACTAGACCTTTGCAGTTTACTTTTGGCACATCTATATCTTCTCTAAATATCTTTGCTGCCAAACTCACAGCTTTAATTATTTTTACATAACCTGTACATCTACATATATTACCTTTTAAAGCTTTTTTTATGTCATCTTCAGTAGGATTATTATTAACGTCTATAAGCGCTTTTGAACTAATTACCATACCTGGGATGCAAAATCCACATTGAACAGCTCCTTGACTGGCAAAAGAATATGCAAAAACATCTCTTTCTCTTTCTGATAATCCTTCTATAGTTGTTATATTTTTCCCAGCTAATTTATCAGTTTTAAATACACATGCTTTAGTTGCTTTACCATCTATTATGACCATACAAGTTCCGCAAGCACCTTCTGAACATCCATTTTTAACTGAAGTTATATTCATATCTTCTCTAAGGAAGTCTAAAAGTTTTTTGCCTTCTTTTGCAACAACTTTCTCTCCATTTAATATAAATTCTACCATTCTCTAGCCCCCTCTGTTAGACGCCTTTTTATATATCTCCCACTTGGAGTATTACAAATTAATTCTCCCTCTCTAACAACTTCTTTTCCTCTTAAATAAACATGTTCTATTTGACAATTTACTTCATAACCTTCATAAGGCGTATAATCTACATTTTGTAATTGTTTTTTTGCTTCTATTTTATATTTTTTATTTGGATTTAAAACTAATATATCTGCATCACTACCTATTTCTATAGTTCCTTTTTCAGGATACATTCCAAATAATTTGGCGGCATTAGTCGATGTTACTTCTACCATCTTGTTGATAGATATTTTATTTTTACAGACTCCATATGTGTATAAAAGACTCATCCTATGTTCCACCCCTGGCGAACCATTAGGAATTTTACTGAAATCGTTTATTCCAAGTTCCTTTTGCCCCCTATAATTAAAAGAACAGTGGTCTGTACCTATAGTATCTATTTGATTATTTAAAATAGCATTCCATAAAATTTCATTATTTTCTTTATCCCTTAAAGGTGGTGACATTACATATTTAGCACTTTCAAATCCTTCTAAATCATATAATTCATCACTTAATAGAAGGTATTGAGGACAAGTTTCAACTATCACATCTACTCCTCTTTGTTTAGCTTTTAGAACTTCTTCCAAAGATTCTTTACAACTTAGGTGAACAACGTACACCTTAGAATTTGCCACTTCTGCTATCTTCATCAGTCTTGAAGTTGCTTCTGCTTCTAATATAGCTGGTCTAGTTAATTGATGATATTTTGGAGATAGATTATTTTCTGCTTTTGCTTTATCCACAAGTTCACATATTATATCCCCATTTTCACAATGGAATCCAATAATTCCTCCTACCTCTTCTGCTTTTCTCAAAGCTTCAAAGATGACACCATCATCAACTTGAAGGCTTCCTTTATATGCCATATACAATTTAAATGAAGATACTCCCTCTTTCACCATGTCTTCCATTTCATTACAAACTGAAGCATTCCAATCTGTTATAGCCATGTGAAAACCATAGTCTGAATAAGATTTATCTCTAGCTTTTTCATGCCATTCATCTAATCCTTCTTTTAAAGAACAACCTCTAGATTGTGTAGCAAAATCTAAGATAGTAGTAGTACCTCCAGCTATTGTAGCTTTTGTTCCTGTTTCAAAATTATCTGCTGTCTTAGTAGTTCCTGTATCTAAATCAAAGTGAGTGTGTGTATCTATACCTCCTGGTATAATATAAGAATCACTAACATCAACTACTTCATCATTTTCTTTTGATATATCAACACCTATATCAACTATTTTCTCATTTTCTATTCTTACATCTGCACAGTAAGTTTTTTCACTTGTTACTACTTTCCCACCTTTTAAAACAATTCCCATATAGACTCCACCTTACTTATAACGTATCAATTTATTTTATCTGAAGAAATTAACTTAAAGTAATTTGATTAGAGAACTTATACACAGTAAATTTATATTTAGATTAAACCATTATTTAATTAAACTAATGTTTAGTTAAATCAACGTCATAAAATTATTAACTTCACGTTGTATTGTTAATGTATAAACTTGCTTATCTAATATATTTTATTATCTTAATATATTTATTACTCTAAGTTAATTACTAAAATTCTATATAATTATTATTCATTAACAGCTTCTACTTGATTGTAGCAAATACTTAAAGCACCTTTTGGACATCTAGTTACACATAATCCACAACCAAAGCACTTATCCACATCTATATTTAATTTATCTGTCACTTCTAAAGCTTCATATACACAGCTTGTTACACATTGTTTACATTTGATACACTTATTATCATCTACAACTGGAGCCACTGCATGAGTTCTAAATCCTCTAGCTGCCATTTTCTTATGAGTTAATCCTTTGATTTCATTAACATCAGCATATCCATTTTCATCTAAGAAATCATTTAATTCTTTAGCAATTTTTCCATATATAGAAGGCCCTTTAAGGATTGCTTCTGTACATACTTGAACAGCACTTGCTCCTGCCATCATCATTTCAGCTACATCTTTTCCACAAGTTATTCCACCAACACCTATAATTGGTATATTTACAACTTGAGAAGCTTCATATATACATCTTATTGCTAATGGTCTTATAGGAGCTCCTGATAACCATCCATATCCTGCTTTACTTCCCATTATAGGGTATCCTGTGTTTACATCTATTGCCATACATGGTCCAAATGAGTTTATCATTACAAGTCCATCTGCTCCTGCTTCTTCAACAGCTTTTGCAATAGTTTGAATATCAGTATGAGGACTCATTTTCATAAATACTGGTACATCTAAAACAGCTTTTGCAGCTTTTAAAGCATTTACTATTGGAGCAACATCTGTGCCTACATAATGAGTTGATAATTCAACTGCATCTGCGTAAGGTTTTACTAAAGGTGCAACCTCAGCTATTTGTTCTGCTGAATATCCCATACTTACTATTGCTGGAAGACCTGCTGCTTTTACTTTTTTGTATTCTTCTTCTATCCATTGTTCTTTTGGAAGCTCTGACCATAATTCTGTATTTAAGAAACCACTGTTAGTTTTTGCCATACATGGTCTTGGTACATCTGCTGGTAACACAGATATAGTTTTTGTACATATAGCTCCTGCTCCACCTTTTGCTGCCTCTTGACAGAGATCACCATCTTTTGCTCCAGGACCTGCCGCTGTCATAACTGGATTTAAGAATTCCATTCCATATAAATTAACTTTTAAATTAGCCATATTATTATCTCTCCCTTAATTAAATATATTTTTTAATATTTAGCTTAGATACTCTTTTATATATGTTGCTTTTCATTTATTTCTTCCTATTTTGCTTCTTCAGTCTTAGGAGCTTTTTCCTTTTTTGAACCTAATTCATTGAAGAAGATATTCAAAAGTACTGCTGATAAACTTCCTGTTGTTATTCCACTGTGGAATATCGTTTGCACCCAAGTTGGAAAATTATGATAGAAATCAGGATTTGTCAGTGGTATCATAGATAACCCAACACTAACTGCTACTATCACTCCATTTTTAGTTCCATCAAATTTTACTTTACTTAGAGTTTTTACTCCTCCAACCATTACCATTCCAAACATTGCAAATCCTACTCCACCAAGAACAGGCTTAGGTATTGCTCCTATTATTGCTGCAAACTTTGGTAAGAAACCAAGTACTAGCAATATTACCCCTGCATAAACTGCAATAAATCTTGATTTTATACCTGTAAGTCCAACAATTCCTGTATTTTGACCAAACGGAGTTATTGGAAATGAATTGAATATTCCAGATAAAGCTGTAGATATTCCATCTCCAAATAGACCTCTTTTAATATTTTTACCAGTTACCTCTTTGTCTACCATTTCGTGAATAGCTATCATATTACCAACTGATTCTGTCATAAGTACTAACATAATTAAGCATAATGATAATATTGCAGATGGTTCAAATCTAGGCATTCCAAATTTTAAAGGTACATTTAAGTTAAGCCAACCAACTCCACTTACTGCACTAAAATCAGCCATTCCAACTGCCATAGAAAGTAATGTACCAAGTACTATACCTACCAATATCGCTGTACTATTCCAAATTCCTTTTAAGAACTTAAATGAAAGTAAAGTTATAGCCAATACTGCTAAAGCTAATGCTAATGAGTTTGGTTCAACCGCTTCCAATTTGTTGTCAGTTATCCACTTTATCCCAACTGGGAATAGTGAAATACCTATTACCATAACAACTGTTCCAGTAACTACACTAGGGAAGAATCTTATTAGTTTTTCAAATACTGGAGCAAGTAATATACAAAACAGCCCAGCTACTATTACAGAGCCAAATACTGTCTGTATTGCAACTTGAGAATCACTATATGATGAGGCTATTGCTGTCATACCTGCCACAGCGGCAAAACTAGTTCCTTCAATTACTGGTATTTTAGCGCCTACAATATTTCCTATACCAACACTTTGTATGAGTGTTCCTATACCTGCCATAAACAAGCAAGCATTTATTAAAAAAACAATACTAGCATGATCTAGTCGTGCAGCACTTCCTATCATCATAGGAACTGCTACCGCTCCTGCACACATTGCTAAAACGTGCTGTAGTGAAAATACCCAGGATTTGGATACAGGTAACCTTTCATCTACTGGAGCTATTTTAGGGCTTTCATTTTGAGACATGTTGGGTCTCCCTTCTATATTTAGTTTAATATTCTATTCCATATATTTTTTATCTATATACTTCATTTAAATTCTACTTTTGTCTAAGTTTTATTTTTAACACTTATATTCTTTTCTCTTACTTGTATGTCATTATCAATTATTTAGATTCTATTCCATAGGTTCTGACTTAGTTCTCTGCTCTTAGCTAGAATACTTTCTTCATCAATGTTTACCAATTTTCTGTCTTTCATAAGTACTTTTCCATTTATAATAGTTGTATCCACGCTTCTTCCACTCATTCCAAATATGATGTGTCCCCCTATTGTGTTTTCTGTCAATGGAGTATGTGGTGTATAATCAACTACTATGACATCCGCATAAGCACCTTTTTTAAGTATGCCTAGGTCATTTTTATAATAAGCCTTTGCTATTTTTTTATTGTTATCAAATAACATTGTTTGTGATTCTCCAAATCCAACTCTTGGGTCACTTAAGTGGTGTTTATGAATTATATTAGCAACCTTTAACGATTCAAACATATCACTAGTGTATCCGTCAGTTCCTAGACCTACTGTAACACCTCTTTTTAGTAATTCTATTGCAGGAGAACATCCAACTGCATTTCCCATATTAGATTCTGGATTATGAACTACAAATGTATTTGTTTTATTTAAAAGATTGATTTCATCTGTACTTATATATATACAATGAACTGCTATAGTCTTTTCTTTTAGAACACCAAAATCATTAAATCTTTCTAAAACTCTTTTTCCATATTTATCTACATTATATTGTAAGTCTGCTAATCCTTCAGCAACATGTACATGATAACCTGTATCAAGACCAGCCATTTCTGAGGCACACTTATTTAATGTATCATCAGACAATGTAAATGCAGCATGAAGACCAAACATTCCCTTTATCATGTCTGTATCATCTTTTTGAGCATATTTTATGAAATTTACATTTTCATTGATACCTTGTTGTATTGTATCTCCACCATCTCTATCAGATACCTCATAACAAAGGCATGTTCTTATTCCCAAATCTTTTGCAACATCTGATATTGTAAATAAACTACCTTCAATTGCATTTGGACTTGCATGATGGTCATAAACTGTTGTGACACCATTTTTTATACATTCTATATAAGTTGCATATGCACTGTATTTTGTATCTTCTAGTGTAAGTTGTTTATCAAGTCTCCACCATAAATTGTTTAATATTTCTAAAAAATTTTCAGATGGTTTTCCTGGAACTGCCATACCTCTAGCAAATGAACTGTATATATGCATATGTGAATTTATTAGACCAGGCATGATTATCTTCTTGCCTGCATCTATAAATTCATGTCCTGGATATTTCGCTTTCATTTCCTCAGTAGTACCTATATCTTCAATCAGATTGTCATTTATTACAACACATCCATCTTCCATATAGGGATTTAAAGAATCTTGGCTTATTAGCCTCCCATTCCCCACTAAAATCATAAATTTATTCCTCCTTAAAGCTAAGATTTAATTTTTAAGTACTTTTCCTGCTTTAATTTTATTGTATTTTCCTTCTTCAACAACACAATTTCCATTTATAATTACATAATCTATACCTGTAGGATATTGCATAGAATTGATAAAATCATCACATCCACTAACAGTATCCTTGTCAAATATAACTAAGTCTGCAAAATATCCTTCTTTTAGTTCACCTCTATCTTTTATACTAAAGCTTACTGCTGCTTTTTTAGTCATTTTATAAACAGCTTCTTCAACTGTTAGTACATTTAATTCTCTAACATATCTTCCTAGTATTTTAGGGAAAGAACCATATGCTCTTGGATGTGGCTTACCTGCTAAAAGACCATCTGTACACACATTTTGTTCGTCTCTTTTCATAAAACCTATTATATGTTCTTCCAAGCCATAGAAATCTACCATTCCAACTGCATTTTCTTCTTCTTTCAATAAATCAAACGTTGCATCTAACGGGTCTTTACCTCTCATCTTTCCAATTTCTAGTAGGCTCTTACCAATTGTATCTTGATTTTTTTCTGTCTTTACACTTGTTACAAAAATTTGGTCTATTCCAGCAAATTCTATAAAGTTATCCCAACCTTCGATTCCATTTGCTATATCTTTTTTCATTTTTGCTCTTTCGTTTTCATCACTTAATCTTTCTATTAATTTATCAGTTCCTCCTGAATGTGCCCATGGAGGTAAAACTACTCCAAGCATTGTACTTCCAGCTGCATAAGGATATTGGTCAAATGATACTCTTATACCTTCTTTTTCTGCTTTTTCTAAAAGTTCTATAACTTGAGGTATATACTTCCAATTTGATTTACCACAAACCTTAAAGTGTGAGAAGTGAACTTTTACTCCTGATTGCTTTCCAATTTCTATAATTTCTTCCATTGATGTTAAAATTGTATCTGCTTCACTTCTTTGATGAACCACAAATACTCCATCGTATTTTGCTACTACTTTACACATCTCTATAATTTCTTCTGTCAATGAATACGCACAAGGTATATATATAAGTCCAGTTGATAATCCTATAGCTCCTGCCTTTAATTCTCTTTCTGTGATTTCACACATCTTTTGAATTTCCTCTTTAGTGGCAGGTCTATCTTCAAGCCCCATTGCTTCCATTCTTACATTTCCATGAGGTACTAAATAGGTTTCATTTAACCCTACCCCATTTTCATCCATCATTTTTAAATAGTTTTCTGTTGTTTCATATTTCCAATCAATTTCATCACTTTCACCATCTAGGCCTGCTAAATTTTTTCTCCAAGAAGATATATGCTCTTGAGGTAGAGGGGCCATAGATATTCCATCTTGGCCCAACACTTCTGTTGTAATTCCCTGTCTAATCTTTACCTCATTATATGGATTAACCAAAATCACTAGGTCTGAATGGCTATGAGTATCTATGAAACCTGGACATATAACTCTACCTTTTGCATCTATAACTTTGTCAGCTTCTTCGTTTAAATCCTGTGATATTTTTAATATTTTTTCGTTTTCTATTAAAATATCCCCTTCATATGCTGGTGTTTTATTTCCATCTACTATAAGCCCATGTTTTATTAAAGTTCTCACAAAACCATCTCCTAATTATTTTTTATAAACTGATTTTAATATTCCATAATATCCTTCTGCACCTTTGAATAATTGGTCTAACTCTATATGTTCATCTATTGTATGAGCAAGATTTTCTTTAGAAGGACCAAATCCTATAGTTCTTATCCCAGCCTCACCTGCATAATGGCTTCCATTTGTACAGAATGAGTATTGAGTTATTTCTGAATCTATTCCAGCTTCTTTTAATCCCTTATATGCTGCTTGAACAAATTCATCATCTTCATCGTATAACCAACCTGGGAAGAATCTTTCACTTTCTATAGTATTCCCTGTATAACATTCAGCTTTTTCAGATGCATAAGAAACTTTTGCATTTAATTCTGAGTCTTCTTTCATCATTTCATCTAATAAGGCTTGTATTGGAGCTAGTACTCCTTCTCTTGTTTCTCCAACTAATAATCTTCTATCAAAAGTAGCTTTACAATAATCTGGCACCACTGATGCACCTGGATATGGAGAAGATTTTATATCTGTTAAAACTAATATTCCATCACCTAAAACTGGATGAGTTGGAGGTACTAATTGTTGTATTCTTTGAATTACATTAGCCATTTTATAAACTGCATTTATACCTTTTTCTGGGTTAGCAGAGTGAGCTGGTTTACCAAAAGTTTCTACAACTATTTCTCCTCTACCTCTTTGACCAATCTTTAAGTTTAGTTCTGAAGATTCTCCGATTACAACATAATCAGGTTTAACAGCTTTACTTATTTCTCTAGCTGAAACTCCTTCAAATATTTCTTCATGAACAACTCCTGCTACATATAATTCACCTTCGAAGTCTTTATTAGTATCTTCTGCAAAGTATGAAACAGCCGCCATCATAGCACTTACTTGACCCTTCATATCAGAAGTTCCTCTACCATATATTTTTCCATCTACTATTCTTGCTTCAAAAGGAGGAACACTCCACTTACTTGCATCTGGAACTGGAACTGTATCTATATGCCCATCAAATAATATTTTTTTCCCTGGTTTGTTTCCTTTTATGCATCCTATTATATTTCCATATCTATCTCTTGACCAGCTGTCAAAACCTAGCATAGCAAAATTTTCTTCAATTGCCTTTACTACATTTTCTTCTTGACCTGAATAACTAGCATTTCTTATTAAATCTTGGCATACTTCAGTTAATTGTTTTTTTCTTATTTCATTTAACATTTTGATATTCCCCCATATAATTTTTAATTTATTGGTATTTTACTTATTTACTTATTAATATTTAACTTATTAAACTTTTATTTATTTTTTATTTTAAATTTTTTATTTACTTTGGTATTCTCCATTCCAAACTATATCTTTATATTTGTCTGGGTCAGTGTCTCCTTCTGTACTTATTAATAATACTTTAGAGTTTTCATCTAATTTCAAAGCCTCTCTTAAATCTTTTAAATCTTCACTTTCAAGTATTGAAACTAATGCTCCAGTTGTAACTGCTCCAGATTCTCCAGAGATTACTTTTTCATCTCCTCTTAGAGGATTCCCTAAAACTCTCATACCTTTAGCAGAAACCCAGTCTGGTGCTGAAACGAATGCTGATGAATAATTTTTTAATACTTCAAATCCTATAGTATTTGGTTCTCCACAAGCAAGACCTGCCATTATAGTTGGCATATCTCCACCTACAAATCTTGGTTTTCCATCTCCTGCTTCTGCTGATTTATAGTAACAATCTGCCTCATCAGCTTCTACTACTACTGTTATTGGGCATTCGTCATATATTGAAGCAACATATCCTTGAACTGCACCAGCAAGCGAACCAACTCCTGCTTGCACAAATACATGCGTTGGTCTATCTACTCCATATTCTTTTAATTGTTCTATAGCTTCTTTAGCCATAGTTCCATATCCTTGCATTATCCATGCTGGTATTTCTTCATATCCGTCCCATGCTGTATCTTGAACCATTACTCCATGGTCATCAGCTTCTGCATAATCATTAGCTAATCTTACTGCATCATCATAATTTAAGTCTGTTATACTAGCATCTGCACCTTCTCCCTTGATTTTATTTAATCTAAATTCAGAAGAACCTTTTGGCATTAATACAACAGATTTTTGACCTAATTTATTAGCTGTCCAAGCAACTCCTCTACCATGATTTCCATCTGTAGCTGTAAAGAAAGTTATTTCTCCTAATTGGTCTTTTATTTCTTTTGAAGTTAATTTTTCATATCCTAACTCTGATATATCTTTATTTAATCTTTGAGCTAAGTATTTACCCATAGAGTAAGAACCACCCAAAACTTTAAATGCATTTAATCCAAATCTATAAGATTCATCTTTAACATATATTCCGCTAACTCCTAATAATTTTGCTAAGTTATCTAATTTAACTAAAGGAGTTTTTTCATATTGTGGAAAACTCTCATGAAATGCTTTAGCTTTTGCAATTTCTTCGTCCTTTAAAAATTCAATTCCTTTTTCTTTTTCCTCTGCTTTAGGTAAGTTATTTAATTTCCATTTTATTTCTCTCATTTATTTTATATTCCCCTTTCAAATTTTTCGATGTCATTATTAATTTTTTATCTTTGTGTCTTTATATAAAGCAATTACTGTGCCAATATTATTTATTCTAAAAACATTTTTTTTATGTTGGAATTACATACTTTTTTCAAATTTATTTAAACGTTGTAAAATCTGAGTGTGAAAAATAAGATTTATAAAAGAAAAAATTCTCATATTGGGAAATTTTTATCAATACGAGAATTATCATTTCGAGAAACCGTTTCTTTGTTTTTATTTTCCTTTATTATGCTTTTACTTTTCTATATGTCTGTTATTTTGTCTTGTATATTACTATTTTTACCTTCTATATTTATATTGTTATAACCTTCTATATTTTATGTTTTTATTTTAGCTTTCTATAATACTGTTATTTTTATGTTTTACATATTTGTACTTTATAAGCTCAAACTTTTATTTTCTATTATTTATACTGACTCAATATCTTACAAGCTTATAATTTTATTTTTATATAGTATTATTACTATATTAGTCTCTTCTAGTGACACTTCTATTATAGAGGCTTTATTTTTATTGACCTACAAATCACATTGCCATACATTTAAAACTATTTTCTATGTTTAATTTATTGTTGTTCCTCTTCTAGTTTTCTGTATAATGTAGCTAAACCTATCCCTAAATCTTTTGCTATTTTCTTTTTTGTTTTTGTATCTCTTCCATATTTATTTAACAACTTATGTATGTAAGTTAATTCCAATTCTTTAATTGAAAGTATTTTTTCTTGGTTTTCTACTATTCCCCCGACTATATCATCTTCAAACTTTGTTACCTCATTATTACTCTTAAAACTATTTCCTTCAATATTATAATAGTTCAAAATATCTAATGGAAGCATATCTTTATAGATTATTCCATCTTCTCCAACTAAATTCATCATATATTCAACTGCATTTTCTAATTCTCTTATATTTCCCGGCCAATTATAATTAACCAACATATTCATTACATTTTTTTCTATTTGATTCAATTTTATATCTAATTCTAAAGAATACTTGGAAACAAATTTCATCATTATAGTTTCAATATCATCTTTTCTTTCCCTAAGAGGTGGCAAATTTATAGGAATTACGTTTAACCTATAGTACAAATCATCTCTAAACTTACCTTCATTCACCAACTTAAGTAAGTTTTTATTCGTTGCAGCAATTACTCTTATATCTAAATCTATAAGTTTATTTGAACCAATTCTTGCAAATTTTCTTTCCTGCAAAACTCTAAGTAACTTTGCTTGTAAAGGCATAGATAGGTCTCCCATTTCGTCAAGAAATATGACACCTTCATTTGCAAGTTCAAACTTACCAACCTTACCTCCACTACTAGCCCCACTAAATGCACCTTTTATATAGCCAAATAACTCACTTTCAAGAAGGTTTTCTGGAATAGCAGCACAGTTTATAGCAATAAATGGCTTATTCCATCTACTTCCTTCAGCATGTATAGCTCTAGCAATTAGCTCTTTCCCTGTACCACTTTCACCAGTTATAAGAACTGTTGAATTTGACTTTGCTAATTTCTTAGTTCTCTCTTTAACTTTCACCATTGATTCTGAGTTCCCAATTATAGACTCTATATCACTATTTCCCCATCCACTATTGACTTTCCCATGTCCTTTATGGTTTATATATGTCTTATCAAATATAATTATCTTGTCATATTGATTTATATATGGATATACAGGAATTATTTTGGCATTTATATTATAAATTTTGTTATCAATATCAATTTCTAGTAATTCATGTCCATTTGAAGAAGATTCAACAGATACTATTTTTACTGTATTTTCTATTATATCTTTTCCAATATCTAATTTTTTCAAAGCAATATTGTTTATATAAGATATTTTGCTATTTATATCTAATATAACAACACCTTTTTCAACATTTTCAATTATTTCTATCATCATGTTCATTTTTCTACTGCTACTTTTTGACACTTCATGTTCTTCTATCTTCATAGAAATTAAATCGCATATATGATTGACAAACTTCAAATAATTATCTATTTTTGCACTTATTTCTACTTTTTTAGTTTTATCTGTACTAATAGCACCAATTACTCCTATAGTACGATTATTATATTTTATTGGAACTGCTATTATTACTTTATTTAGGCATTTCATGTAATGGGAACATTCTATACAAAGCTGATTATCACATATATCTAATACGACTAATTCTTGACCTGTCTGTATAACTTTATCATAAAGAAAACCTTCAGTAACAACGCTTTCATTTATTTTTGATTTATACAGACCTGTGCCACTAATTCTTATTAATCTATCATCAACTATTTCAATATCTACATCTAACACGCTAGCTACTGTTTCAGTGTATTTTATCATTTCCTGTTGAAATTCTTTTAATTTACTTACCATAGTTTCCCCCATTAGAATTTAATTTACTAAATTATCAGTTTAACTATATTTTAACATATAGTTAATTTTTAAAATATATATAAAACATTACTTATTTATATATTTACATTGAAATACATAATAATAATTATAAAAAGATTGTTTTATATTAGGATTACTTTAATTATAATACACAAATAATAAAATAAAAAAAGCTTTCCTCCTATAACAAATATATTTTTGGCACAAAAATATATGTTATATAAGAAAAGCTCAATAGTTAAATATTTAGATAGATTTTTATATAGACTTTTTTAATATAAACTTTTTAATTGTAGACTTTTTTTATTAGTTTTTAATTTTCATTAGTTTTGTCATTGGTTTTATTATTATAATACTGCCATTGCTTCAATTTCTAAAACTGCATCTTTTGGTAATTGAGCAACTTGTACACATGATCTTGCTGGTGGATTTTCTTTAAAATATGTAGCGTACACTTCATTAATATCATTAAAATCTTTTAAATCTTTTACGAAAACTGTAGTTTTAAATACTTTATCCATAGTTGTACCAGCTTGTTCTAGTATTGCTTTTACATTGTCTAAAGAAGCTTTTGTTGCTTCTTTTGGGTCAGATACTAACTCGCCTGTCTTCATGTCTATTGGAAGTTGACCTGATGTAGAAACTATATTTCCAACTTGTATTGCTTGAGAATATGGTCCAATTGCTCCTGGAGCTTTCTCTGTAGCTATTACTACTTTTGACATGATTTCACCTCCTATTATTAAGTTATATTTACAGGAAAATAAAATTTCCTAAACACCAATATTAATATGAACCTCTAGACAAGAAATCAAGTCCAAAGTTTCAAATAATCAATACTCAGATTATTATATTTATTTGTGTTCATGTTAATATTTATTAAAGCAATTAGCATGCCAATTTCTTTTTATTCATAAAACTTTATAGAACCACTTAAAACACCTAAATTGAAACCTTTCCATAAAAAATAATCCGAAAATAGTTTTTTTATAGTACTAATTTTTTTCTCATATCTGGAATTTTACCAACTTGAGAATTCTTGTTTTGAGAATTTGCGAATTTTATTTAAATAGTTCTAAAGTTTTAAGTTATTATGCTATCATGTATGAAAGAACTATGGTTGACAATCCTACTGCTACAAATAGCAACACTTTAATCCAGACCTTATTTACTTTTGTTATCATAGAACCTATTGAAAATATAATAGCCAAGTATAATAGTAACCAAAAAATTATCATTCCACTACTGCTGCTGAAAACTTACAAAACTATTTTTTAATGACCCCATTTATTTTATAAGATATACGTTTATTTTATAAAATATAAGTAAAGTATAAAATTATTTCAGCAACTTTCTCCCTTCTTATTTTTTAAATCTTTTATAGAATTGTATCATGTTTGAGTGAATTTTCATACTATTAAGTCTTTACCTCTACAAAACAATACCTCTCATTTCATGCCTAATAATGTAAGATTACAGCTATTTTATTGATTTTGATAACTTGATTGACTATACTATTATTAGTTTTTATTTGTATATAAAGCTACTATTTATATGCAAAATTTTTATTTATATAGGGGGTTTTTAATTATGAACAAAAGTCCATTAACAGCAGAAACAACAGAAGAAATGCTAAAAGTACTAAGTGGGAAAGATTATAATATTGCTTATGATTTTCATAAGCTTGGTCAATCACTCGATTGCAAGATTGAACCACGAACAGGAGCTCGCTCTTATCGTATATTATATTCAACTAAAAAACCAAAGCGTAGTCTATTTACTATTGAATGTAATGAGAAAAAATGGAGAGTTAAAGCAAACCTTTATAATCTAAATACATATAGAGATACTGTGGAGGAATGTTCTAAAACTATTAAAGATAGTATTACAAAAACTCGTACTTGTAAAAAATGTAATCCAAAATGTATTGGTGGTTCTTCATTTGAATTAGATGGCAAGTCCTATATAACTTGTGTAGGAAGTGGACATTATTTTGCTAATATGGAAGAAATAGATTGGAAAAACCTAAAAAAGTTAATTAGTAAAGAGAATGATATTATGCAGAAATCTGTTTAATATGCTACTAACTATTAAAACCAAAACAACTACTAAAACACATATAAATTTAGATATCAAATAAAAGATAAAAATGTGCATAGATTTGTATGTATATCAAAATTCTGTGCATATTGAAAAACTGTGTATACCAAAAGGCTGTAGATAAATTTACTTTTCTGTAAATCTAATTATAGCCTTTATGTATTGCTTTTACTATATAATCATTAAAGTTATTTTGTAATCTTAAATTTCCTCCTACATGTACTGCTTCTATATTAGCTTTTGTTTATAAAAAATGAATCCTATTACAAGGATTCATTTTTTTATATTATTTAGTACTTATTTTCTGAATTTGCTAGTTCTTCCTTTAGGATACTTTATAATAATATACAGTTTCTTTTCCAATAAGTTCAGAACCAATTTTTACCCATTTCCCTCCATAAGTAGATTCTATCTTAGAAATATCTGAATCTGTTGATTTAACAATAAGTCCAGCTTTAGGTTTGAATACCTTTTTTTTCTTCTCATCAGTGCTGTTTTTAAAGCTAAACTCACCTTTCTCTAATAGAAATAAATTTTCATTTTTGTGATATCCGACCAAATTAATTCCATTAATAATTTCTGGAACAGATGAGTCAATAAATATATAATCATTAAAGTTGTTTTGTAATCTTAAATTTCCACCTCCATCTTTTGCTTTTACTATATAATCATTAGCATCTATGTTACATTTCAGTGTAGAATCTGGTATTTCAAGAATTTCAAATACATAAACTTTATGCTTATATTCTAAACCATCGTCCCAGTTATCTTTATTATCACTAAGCAAATTAACATAACTATTCTTAAAATAATTTCCACAAAATAAAGAATATGCATCTTCTTTTTCATCTTTTATATTTAAATAAGTATTATAATCTGTATTATAATAACGTTGTCCACATCTTCTTATAATTCCAGATATATAAGTATCAATTACTAACCCAAACAAAAATCCACACTGACCACATTGATCGATTGTAATATTATTGATTTTGTAGCTTCCAAATCCCTCAAGCTTCCCATTTTGACTACTTATAAGACCAACTTTTTGTATCTTCTCTATCCTTACATTATTTATACTAGTGCCAGTCATAATTCTCATTCCATCTCCACATTCGGATATTCTACTGTTAGAAATAATTGCATCAATACCTGTATCAATACCTAATCCGCAAGAGTTAACTGTAATATCATTTGAAATTGCGTAATATGGTATCTGAATTCCTATACCTGAGAAACCACTTATATAAAGATTTTCATAATGACCAAGACCTCTGGTAGCATCATCCAGGCCATCAGTTGTAATTGCTGACACATTATCAAGTTTTTCATTTTTATTATTTTTCTTAGTCAGCATTTCATAATGATAATGTGGGTTCCCATGTGTTGGTGGTTCATCATTAACAAGTACCTCACAGCTATCAGAGTAAAAACTTATATTTTTAATACATTGTTTCATTTTTGTCAATGTAATAATACTCATATTAGGAACTCCATGAGTTATAAATTCTGTAGCAGATGTTGATGAATTAGAATCTCCCAGTAAGGTTATTTCTTTATCAATTGTAACACCAGTTTCAAATAAGTATTTACCTTTGGGGAAATATAAAATACAAGACTTAAGTGGTAACTTATCAATAACTTCCTGTATGAAAGGTCCCACATCTTCTGAACCATCGTTTTTAATCTTAGGATATCTTTCTAATATGTTAATTGTTATTTCATTTTTAATTTCTTCCATAATATTATTTATTCCTTTCTTATTTACTCAATACCAAAATATTATGTATTTTTGGTATTAGATGAATTTTTCATAGTTATAAATTTAACTATACTATAACAACTAGACCACTAGTAACGAGCGAGTTTAAATACCATACATTTGCTTACTTTTCTATCATTTTATGATATCTTACCATCATTCCAAACTCTACTTTTTGAGCAATTTTCTCCCATTTTCCACCATAATTATCAGCAACTGTATCACTACTTTCATTTCCTGCTGTCATAATATCATTTATTTGTGGAGTATACATTTTAATATCTTTATCATCACTATTTATATACATCTCACCTTTTTTTATCATAATTTTGTTATTATGCTCTTCTTCAGATATATCAACTCCATTGATACTACTTATTTTTCCATTATAAAATATAACAGTTTGTTCTTTATTATTGTACATTAGGTTTCCTTTTTCTGACCCAACAACCAGATCAGTAGCATCTACAGGACATCTTAATAATATATTATTGGCTTCAAGAGCTTTTATAAGGTATACCTTATGAGGACTATATCTTAGATCCCCTTTTCCTTCATCAAATTTATCTTTCCCTTTATCGTCCCAATAATCTACATTAGTATTTGAGATTGTTATATTACTTGACTCTATTGAATTCCCATAAAATAAGGAATAAGCTTCCTTAACTCTCTCGTCTAACTTCAAATAGTCATCATAGTTAAAATTAAAATAAAATTGCCCACATCTTGAGATATTTCCTGATATGTATGTATTAGACATTGAGTCAAACTTGAATCCGCAATATCCACATTGGTCAATTGTAACATTTGTAACAAAGTTTAAGCCCTTACCAGTATTGTTAATAGCAATCCTACCAACTTCTTCTACTCTCATACCATTTATAAATGTTCCAGTAGAAATTTCCATTCCATAATCACATCCCCAAGTCTTTCCATTAGTAATTATTGAATTTTCTCCTGTACTAATTCCACGATTACATGAAAAAACAGTTATATCATTTACTGTGGAATTATTAGGCATCTTAAGTGCAATTTCACCAAAACCACCAAAGTCCACATTTTCATAATGACCAGGCCCTTCTGATACATTTTCACATACAATTGCTGATATATATTTGCCTTTGTGTGCAAATACTATCTCATGATGAAATCCTGATTCACCATTTGCAGGAGGTGCATCAGGCGACTTCGCATTATCACAGTTATCTGATTGAAAAGAAATACTTTTAATACAATGTTTTACTCCCTTTACTGTTATCATTGCAAAACTTTCCATTGTACCATTTGCCTCATCTTCTTTATCAAATTTACCAGAAAATTGTGTTGTTCCTGAATAAAAATACTCATTAGTTGGATTATTTGACCTAAAATAGGCATCTCCACATAGTGTTAATCGTTTGTTAATCTCTATACCATTTGTAAATAAGTACTGCCCTCTTGGAAAATATATAATAGAGTCTTCTGGTGCAGCATTTATAATTTCTTGCACCCTAGAACTTACATCTTTTGTTTCATCATTAAAGACTCCATAATCTAAAACATTAATCCAGCCATCTGTTTCTTTAATTATTATCGGTTCTCCCATAATTCACTACCTCCTAATTTTAAAACTAATCTTCTATTTTTTTATAATAATACATAGGTTCTTCATTAACTGTTTTTATACCAATTTGTTCCCATGTACCACTATGCAACTTGCTTATCTCTTCCTCAGAGTTTAATATTGAAGATATAACAGAGTTTTTTTGTAGTTTAGGAACTACTAAATCTTTCCCACCATCATCTACATAAAGTGTATTGTCAACTATCTTAAGTAAATCACCCTGATTTACATCAGAAACTTGAACTCCACCTACAGAACAAATCTCACCATCATAGAACTTGTAAGTATTCCTACCATTCTCTAATAATAAGTTTCCTTTTGCACATTGTATAAAATTATCAGCCTCAGCATCACATTCTAGAGTTACATTTTTAGTATCATTTGCTTTAATTACATGTATTTTACGCTCTAAACCATTTTCTAGAGTATCAACATTATTATTTACCAATACAATATTGCAGTTATCTAAAGTGTCTCCATAGAATATAGAATAAGCCTCTTCTTTTTTGTCTGGAAGATTCTTATAAGTATCATAGTCAACATTTTTATAATATTGGCTACAGTTAGTAAATCTTGCAGTTATCTGGCTATGAGACATTTTTTCAAACATAAATCCGCAGTATCCACATTTATCAACTGCAAGATTCATAATAAGATTGAAACCAAGCCCTTTATTATCAATACCTACTTCTTGAATGTCTTCTATTCTTATGTTGTTTAAGCTGACACCAGTTGTAATTTCCATTCCTTTTTTACATCCATAAATCTTACTACTAGAAAGCATTGATTTTTCTCCAAGTTTTATACCAAGACCACATGAAGTAACAGTAATATCATTTGCAGTAGCATAAAGTGGAATTTCTATTCCTGTTCCTGAAAATCCAGAAATATATAGATGTTCAAAATGTGATAGACCTTGTACTCCTTCTCCTTCTGTTATAGCAGATACATCTTCAGGTAATTTATTTTTTTCGCGATTATCATAGTAAAAGTTAATATTCTTTACAGTTTGATTTTTCTCTGCTAATGTAATGATACTCATATTAGAAACGCCTCTAGTTATAAAATTTGTTGCTCCTATGAATGTTTTTTTATCTTCTTCACTTTCACTTAATTCTGGAACATCTCCCCCATAATAAGAATTTCCTTGAAGTGTTATTTGTTGGCTAATTTTGATACCTTTTTCAAATAAATAGTCACCATTTGGAAAATATATAACGGAATCCTTTAATGATTCATCAGAAACAATTTCTTGTATCATATCACTTACATCTTTTTTTCCAGTAATGTCTATTTCACTGTTTAGTTCCAGCACATTAACCCAGTCTGGAGTTTTAGTTTCAATTGCCATGATTAATTCCTCCTTTTAAAATTTAAATTGTTTGTATTTACAGGAATAAGTGCATTTTAACTATAATCATATACTTCCTGTAACTCCTATACTATCATTAAAATTCATCTTATCAGTAGTTGATTTGTTTATAAAACGTTTATATTTTATATATAATTTATTTATATTTATTTTATAATTTATTCACTTTATAAAATTAGTATTTATATTTATGATATGATAATAAAATATGAAGACTGATGCTATGGATGAAAAAACTAATTATCTAGTTTACCAATTATATACAACAAAAAGCTGTAGGTAAATTTGTTTTACACAAATCTACTTACAGCCTCTAAATGGTAGAATACATTTTAGTCTACTATTTATTTTATCAAGATTATTTTGTCTAGATTATTCTGAACTCACTCTATCAATAAAATTTAGTAAATCTGATACTCTTAAAAATCTCTCTTCACTACACTGACTTGCCCATTTCATAGGCATGATTCATTGCTACACTTTCTTTGATGTCACCTACATGCCAAGCTCCTATGCCATACACTATACCTTTTTCCTTAGCACCATTTAGACATGACGTAAATCCTCTGAATCCTTCTAATGTTCTTTCCATAGCCTGCTCACTATTGTCGGCTGCAGCAACGATGAAATAAAACTCTTTTCCAGAAATTTCAGTGTATCTCGAACAAGTTCTATCAATCATAGTTTTCATCTGTGCATTCATAGTATAAAAATAAACTGGAGTTGCCAAAACAATCACATCTGCTTTAATCATTTTTTCAAGAATTTCTTCCATGTCATCTTTTTGTGAACAGTTTCCACCTTTCTCGTAACAGACTCCACATCCTATACAATATTTAACATCCTTATCTTTTAAAAATATTTTCTCTACTTGGTTTTTAGATTCTAATGCCCCTTGCATAAATTGGTCACATAATAAATCAGAATTACCACCTTTTCTAGGGCTTGCAGACAATACAAGTACACTTTTATTCATAAGACAATACCTCCGTTCTTTGACTCTCACTATTATTTTTTAATGTTTTTTCTTTTTCAATAACTTTATCCTCGTATCCATCAATTTTACTATTTAATCGTTCTAAAGTTTTCTGCATATCTTCAATTCTTCTAGAAAGCTGATTTCGTTGTTCTATTAAAAGTTCTTTTCTCGCTTTGACAGTTTCGTTCCCTTGTTGAAACATAGTTACATATTCAATCAATGTCTCAATTGAAAGTCCTGCACTTCTCATACATTTGATGAAATTAACCCACTCACAATCTTTTTCTGTAAAAGACCTAATTCCACTTTTATTTCTATTTACAGGTGGTATTAAACCAATTCGTTCATAATATCGTAAAGTATCTGCTGAAAGTTCGTATTTTCTACTTACTTCTGAAATTGTCATACAAATCCTCCTCCTTTCTTGATACTGTATAATTTAAAATCGGATTAAATAGTTTAACTGATATTTCATTAACTTCGACTTTTCTATATAACATTAATTATTTTACTTATATTTCATTAACTTCAACTTTTCTATATAACATTAATTATTTCACTTATACTTAATTAACTTCAAGTTCTTTATATATCATTAATTATTTTATAGTAGCAATTATTTTTCAAATATTTCTGCTACATTCTTTAGAGATTCTACAATTTTAATATGTTGTGGACAATTTTTTTCACACTGTTTACATCCAATACAATCTGATGCTTTTCCATAAGTTTTAATGTAGTTATTATAATAAACCATTTGTGTTGAAAATCCAGTATTAAGAGCTTGCTTTTCTGCATTGTATAAAGCAAAATAGTTTGGAATAGCGATATTTTTTGGACATCCTTCTACGCAATACTGGCAAGCAGTACATGGAACTGCAATTGCTTCATTTATAATTTCCACCGCTTCATTTATAACATCATATTCTTCCTGTACAAATGGTTCAAAATTTTGCATATACCCTGTGTTGTCTAATAGTTGTTCCATATTTGACATTCCACTTAAAACCATCATGACATTATCTTTACTTGCTGCAAAACGAATTGCCCATGATGGCACTGACATATCTGGATTATAATCGTTAAATAATTTTTCTGCTCTTTCTGGTATTTTTGCTAGTGTACCACCTTTTACTGGTTCCATAACTATAACAGGTTTATTGTGTTTCTTTGCTACTTCATAACACTTTCTAGATTGTATGCTTTCATTATCCCAATCTAAATAATTAATTTGTAACTGCACAAAATCTACTTCTGGATGCTCATTCAATACTTTGTCTAATAGTTCTGCACTATCATGAAAAGAAAAACCAATATTTTTTATTTTTCCTTCTTTTTTCTTTTCTTCAATAAACTTGAAACTGTCAAATTTTTTAGCTATTTCATAATGTGATACACCAATGTTATGTAAAAGATAATAATCAAAATAATCTACACCACATTTTTCTAACTGTTCATTAAAAATAGGCTCCTGCTCTTCTTTTGTTTTTAAAGCCATTAGTGGTAGTTTTGTAGCTACTGTAAAACTTTCTCTTTTATGTCTCTTTACTAGAGATTCTCTAAGTGCTATTTCACTTTTACCCATATGGTATACATATGCTGTATCAAAATATGTGAATCCTCTCTCTAAAAAAGTATCAACCATATTATTTAAGTAATCCATATCAATACTTGTAGCATCATTTTCGTCTTTTATTGGTAAACGCATTAACCCAAACCCTAATTTTTTTTGTTCCATTGTCCTGCTTCCCCCTTTATGTATTCTCTACTTTAATTTATGTTTTTAAATATTTATAAATTTTCTATAATTATACTTTACTACTTAGAGTTAACTTCAAGTCAATAGTTTTTTTATTTTTTAATTAAATACTATAAAAATTTATCAAGAAATTCCACCTAAAGTAGAATATTTCCTAACAGATTTAGGAATAAACTTTGTCCCTGTTTTAGAACACATGAAATAATGGGGAAAAACCTATTTATCAAATGATAAAAATAATCCATCCTGATTTACATATATTCAATATCGAAAACATTTTCCCAAAGATTTATGATACAATGTTAAATAGTAAAATAAAAGCTTTATATTGAATACTCTTATCTGTTAATTTTAAAATGTTACATTTAATAGTAACTTGATTTTAAGATTATATTTTACTAGTTCATACTAAATAATAAAATATAAGGATTGTGAGGTAAAAAATATGAATAAGAAAAACTTAGCTATATTAGTGGCAGGTATGATGTTTTTTTCTAGCTCTTCAGTAATCTTTGCAAACAACATAACAAAGCAAGAAAGATTAATAGGTAAAACAAGATATGAAACGGCTGTAGAAGTGAGTAAATTAGGATGGGTTCAATCAAAAGTAGCAATTATAGTCAATGGCAACTCTATTCAAAGTGCACTTTGTGCAAATCCTTTTGCTAAATTAAAAAATGCTCCTATACTATTAGTAAATGATAATAGTATAGAAAGTTCAACTAAAACTGAACTTAAAAGACTTGGCGTAGATAATGTATATATAGTGGACAGTGGAAATAGTATATCTAATAAAGTAGAAAATGAAATAAAATCACTCAACATAAAGGTAAATAAAATAGTAGGAAATAATATCTATGAAATGTCTACAAATTTACTTAAAGAAATAGATAAAATAAAAAAAGTGGAAAATGTAGCAGTTGTAAATGGATTAAAGGGGTTATCTGATGCTGTTAGCATAGCTTCTCCATCAGCAATACATAATATGCCTATAATACTAGTATCAGAGGAAAACAGCAATAATAGCAGTATAAATTTCTTAAACAATAGGTCTATAAAAAAATCTTATATAGTTGGTGGAAATAAGATTTTATCAGACAATACAGTAAAAAAATATCCGAATAAAGAAAGAATCAGTGGTTCAGATAGAAACAATACCAATGCCAAAATTATTGAACAATTTTACAAAACCAAAAGTATAAAAAATGTGTTTGTTACTAAAGATGGTATGAACAAGGAAAATGCACTAGTAGACGCATTATCAATAGGAGTATTGGCAGCCAAAGAAAATTCTCCTGTAATAATATCTAATGGCACTCTTGTAAACAGCCAAAAAGATTTTATTAACAATAAAGACATAAAAGAAGTAACACAAGTTGGCGGAGGTGATAACCAAAAAGCATTTGAGGATATCTTAAAGCTAAAAAATGTCGATATAAGAAATAAAACTAAAAAAATATCTTTAATTGAAGCTAAGGAAATATTAAAAAAAGCTGTTCCAGAAAGTAATGTTTTAGTTTGTTACTACGACCAAGATGATAATAAATACGACAGTAAGGTTATAAAGGATAATATTGTATATGAAGTAGAAATAGATGCCTACTCTGGTAAAATAATAGAAATTGAAAAAGATGATGATATAAATAATAATTTAGGTGTCAAAAATATATCTTTAGATAAAGCTAAATCTATAATACTAGATGCCATTCCTAATAGTAATTTAATATACTGTAAATATGATGCTGACGATAATGAATATGAGGCTAAAGTTGTAAAAGATAATAAAACATATGAAATAGAGATAAATGCATTTGATGGAAGAATTATAGATATTGATATGGACGATGATTATGATGATAATGATTATGATGACTTTGATAATAATCACAATAATAGTGATTCTAATAACAATAACTCTATAATTAGCATTGAAAAAGCTAAGTCAATAATGCTAAACAAAGTACCTGGTGGTAAAATAGTAAAATTTGAATATGATAAAGATGATAAAGAATATGAAGGCGAAATAATAAAGGGAAATAATGAATATGATATAACAATCAGTGCAATCACTGGAAAAATATTAGAATATGAAGTTGATACAGTATAGTATATAACTCTAATGATATAGTTTATAAAAATTTTCTTATTTATTACTGTAATTTAAATTTTATATTACTGGAATTTTAAAAATTCCAGTAATATTTTTTATTATTAATAACACTAATAATCCTATTTTCTATACATATAATATATCTGAACATAAACTATATCTAAATTTTAGATTTTTCATAATATCTATTCTAGTATATCTCTTATCCACTTATATCTCTTATCCACTATAATCACTTTTTATTTAAGTAAGTCTTGAATTCATGACCAAATAGAATCTCTGGCTTTATATCCACTAGCGTAGGAGTCTCCTTCCAGCTCTTCACTCTTGATTCTATAACTTTATAAAAATCTTCTAAGCTATGGCCTTCTTTTCTTCTTTCAGCTATAAGTTTATTATCTGTTTCTGAATCAAACCTAAAACTTTCCCCTGACTCTTTATTTAACTTTTTTATAATATTTTCATAAATACTTTCTATATAGCAGTATTCCTCTTCCACATCAGTATTTTTCTTGGAGTTCTTTTTTAATAACTCTTTTTTTAAATTTTTTTTTAATAATTCTTTTTTCTTTGTTACATCTTCTGTTTCATCTACAGTATGAAGTTCTGGGTCATAACCCCATTGTCTATACTCTTTATCTACATAGCTATACATATTGGTATCACTGGTCTTATCTTTGTCATACTTATATTCATGTTTTGATACCTTTTGGCTACTATTATTTGTTTCATTAATATTTTCTAATATATCTTCAAAAAAACTTCTACGTTTCTTTATTACACCTGTATCATTACTTTCAGAGCATATATAACTATATACAGAGCAACAATTTCCCTTCACTCCTCGACTTATTAGTCTCAATATTCCTAAATCTATAAATTCATTTACAAGCCTACTTATTGTAGATATTGATAAATCAAGGTCAGATGCAGCCTTTCTTACAGTCATCATAAACTGTCCCCTTGGTAAAGTTCCCCTTAATCTTTGTATGTTTTCTTTTCTCATTATATAGTGATTAAACCTTATTTTGTTTACATCACTTCGCTCGTTAAAATATAATACTGCTGAATTTAATTGATAAAAACCATTGTTCATATTCTTATTCCCCCAATTCAAATAAATAGTTGTTTGTAAGTATTTTTGTATTTCTTAATAATTTATTAGATGATTATATTTTATTAAAAATCATTCTTCTATATTTTTCATTTTAAAGTTTTAAAGGCTCTATGTTAATAGATGAGATTTAACTTTTTTATTTAAACAATAAATTTAATAATTTTTTTAATATAAATATTTTATTATTTAGTAAACATTTTCTTGAAATTGATATATTGTTCTTAGTATCAAAGTTTACACCCCTACTAGATATTAAGTTTTTGTCTATGTTATAGTCTCTAACTTTATATAAATGTATAATCAAATATACAATCTAAAAATATATCACTATGTTATACTAAGTGTTACAAAGTAAGATAGAAATTCTCTTATAATATAAATTGTTGTTATATATAAGAAAAACTCCTAATAAAAAATCTATTTAACATTTTTTTACTTTAAATTTCACATACTCAACGCTTTATTTACTATAAATAAGGGTATTTAAAATATATATTTTTACAATAAGGAGGTATACTTATGACCGATTCCCAAATTAAAAAAGAATACTTACGTCGTATTTGCAAAGTACAAGACTACATAGAAGAGCATTTGTATGATTCTCTTTCTCTTGAAGAGCTTTCTAATATAGCAGGTTTTTCAAAGTTTCATTTTCATAGAATTTTCAAAGCGATAGAAAAAGAAACATTGTCACAGTATGTAAATAGGTTAAAACTAGAAGGAGCCACTTCTTTTCTTATTCATCGTACTGATATGACAGTTACTGATATTGCACATTATTTCGGTTTTACTGATTCCGCAGTTTTTTCGCGAGCCTTCAAAAATTATTATAAGATAAGCCCTATAAAATATAGAAACAATTATAGCAAGAATTGCAAAGAACCATATAAAATTTCTCAGTATAATAGACACATATCAAAACTTAAATCTAAAAATAAGAGAGAGGTTAAGGGAGAAATTGAAATCTTAGAACTTGATAATGTAAATACAGCTTATATTAGATACACTGGGTCATATGGAAATTTGGCCAGTCACTTTCCAAAGATTGTAGAAAAACTCTTTGATTATGCAAATGAGCAGAATCTAATTGAACTTGAAAAGACAAAGATATTAGCTATTTATCATGATAATCCTCAATTTACACAAGAACATCATTTGAGGACTAGTATTTGTATGACAATTCCAGATAATATTGTTGTCAAAGAAAATAGCGACCTTGGCAATATTACAATACCTTCTGGGAAATATCTGGTGGGACATTTTAGTATTTTTCAAGATGAATATAGTGATGCTTGGGATTTTATGTATAATGAATGGCTATCAAATGATGAGCATAAACTACGTAATTCTTTTCCTTTTGAAGTATATCTTAATGACCCAAATAGTCACCCACAAAATAAACATATAGTTGATATATATTTACCTATAGAGCCTTTTTAATACTATGATTTCGCTTAACCTCTTCTTATATTAATGATTAAAACATACTAATTTTATAGTTTGATAAAATTAATAAAATGAGGTGAATTAATGAAAGAAATAAAAATCAAAGGTGCAAAAATACATAACCTAAAAAATATAAATATCTCTATCCCCAAAAATAAGTTTGTAGTTGCAACAGGTGTTAGTGGTTCAGGTAAATCCAGTCTTATGTTCGATATTGTATTTGAGGAAGGGCGTAAACAGTACTTACAGTCCTTAGGCATACTTTCAGGCATTGATAATGAGAATAAATTTGACAATATTCAAGGATTAGCTCCTACTATAGCTGTTAAACAAAATATCATCCGTCAGAGTAATCCTCGTTCAACAGTAGGTACTAGAACCAATATTATTAGTATGCTTACACTATTATATGCAGGAGAAGGACAAGTAATATGTTCTGCGTGTAACACTCCTGTAGACAACAATCTTATTTGTAATAATTGTGGTAATAAAGAAGAACGCTTAAGACCAAGTTATTTCTCATATACCTCTTCAGATGGAATGTGTATGAAATGTTCTGGACGTGGAGCATACTTTGAGATTAATATTGAAAAACTTATCTTGGATAAGCGCACTACCCTAAAAAAAGTTTTGGATAGAGCCCAAATCACACCAGGATATTTGAGAGTGTTATCTAAAAAATTCAAAGATTACTTAGATATACCATTCTTACAATTGCCTGAGGAAGTACAAAACGAGGTACTATATGGTCACTATGAAAATGGAAAACAAAGTTCTTCTTTAGCAAAAGTACTTCATGGTCGTCACCAAAGAGGTGAAGACTTAAATGGTATTTATAGCATGACTACTTGTTCTGAGTGCCATGGTTTTAAAATTGGTGAAGAAGCACGCCAAGTTTTATTAAATGGAAAGCATATTGGTGAACTTGGAAAGATGAGCATTTTAGAAGTTCATGAATTCCTAAAGTCATTATTGAATCAAGACAAACTAACTATTCTAGGTAAAAATTTAATAGCTGATATTTTAATTAAGACAAATAATCTAATAAAGGCACGACTAGGTCATCTGTCCTTATACAGAGAGATGTCAACTTTAAGTGGTGGAGAAATACAAAGGCTATTTTTAAATTCTCACCTTGATTCAGAGATGGACTCATTAATTTACGTACTTGACGAACCAACTGCGGGATTACATGAATCCGAAAAAATCGACATTCTAAAATCCATTAAAGATTTAAAAGATTTAGGTAACACTGTCATTGTAGTTGAACACGACAAAAATACAATTAATATGGCAGAACATATTATTGATATAGGGCCAAAAGCTGGTATTGAAGGTGGACAATTAATATATCAAGGAGATTTAGAAGGTCTACTTAAGTCAAATGAATCAATTACTGGACAATATATCTCAGGAAAATACTCCATGCCTACTAGAACATCATCTAAAAATATTACGGACATTGAAAAAATGCATTGTATAGTTGTTCAAAATGCAAGTACAAATAATCTTAAAAACATTACTGCATCATTACCTTTAGGTGCTATGGTTGGAATAGCTGGAAAATCTGGTAGTGGAAAAAGTTCCCTTATATCAGATACATTACTCCCTCTTCTTAGAAGTTACTTCAACAATCAAGCAAGTAATAATAAAACCACTATTAAAGAAAATGAAGTAAGTAATGAGGATGATTATACAATTGTAGAAACTATTGCTGATAAATTAAGTGGTACACAATATATCTCTGGATATTCAGAAATATCTCAAACTCCTATTGGTAGAAATATGAACTCAACTCCTGCCTCTTATATTGGGATATGGGATAAGATACGTGTTTTATTTGCAGGTCAACCAGAATCAATAAAACAAAATTTCACTGCTGGGCATTTTTCATTCAATTCAAAAGGTGCTTGTCCTAAGTGTAGTGGTAGTGGATATGAAAAAATCTGGTTGGGAAATAATTTAAGTATGGACAGTATATGTAATGAGTGTCATGGAAAAAGATTTAATGATGAATCCCTATCCATTAAATATAAGAATAAAAATATCTATGATGTCTTAAATATGAGTGTATCTGAAGCTGTTGTTTTTTTTGAAGATACTCCAAATATTGTTTCACACTTAAAAGTACTAGAACAAATTGGTATGGGTTATATAAAACTAGGTCAACCTACCCCTACTTTAAGTGGTGGAGAATCTCAAAGAATCAAGCTTGCAAAAGAGATTGGTAAAAAACGAAAAGGCAATATCCTCTATGTGTTGGATGAACCCACTACTGGTCTAAGTCTGTATGATACTGCTAAACTAATTCAATTGTTGGATGAATTAATCGAAAATGGAAATTCTGTAATTGTTGTTGAACATGATATAGAAGTTCTAAATACTTGTGACTGGATTATTGAACTTGGTCCAGAAGGAGGAGACAAAGGCGGATATATCATTGCAGAGGGTTCTCCTCAACAACTAAAAGAAAACTCAAAGTCTATAACAGGGAGGTATTTATAATGGATAAAGGTTACTGCTTAGATTTGAAATTTGAAAATATAGACCCTTCAAGTGTTGGAATGGATTCAAAAAAACTTTCACAGCTTGAGCCTTTAATAATCTCACAATATAGCAATATAAACGCAATAATCATAGCGAGAAGAGGAAATATCGTCTTTGAAAAATATTATAATGGTTATAATGCTGACGATACTTTTCATGTTGCATCTGTCACAAAAAGTATCATATCAGCCCTAATTGGTATCGCAATAGACAAGGGTTATATAAAGGATGTTGAGCAAAAAGTTGTTGATTTTTTTCCTGAATATAATTGTAGCCCTGCTGATATATACAAAAAAGCAGTAACTATACGCCACTTGCTTACGATGACTGCACCATACCCTTTTAAAAATACAACTGAATCATTAGAGAGACTTTCTAAACAACGAGATTGGGTAAAATATGCCCTAAATCAACTTGGTCAAAACAAAAACATTGGAACTTTCAAATATTCTTCAGCTGGAGTTCACCTACTTTCAGCTATTATTACAAATACTACAGGAAAGTGTGCTCGTGAGTTTGCTAATGAACATCTATTCAAACCTATTGGTATGAGAGAAATACCCGATTATGATATAGAAAATTTTGATTTTGAAGATTTATTTGGAAAAAATCTTAAAGGTTGGGCAAAAGACAGGCAAGGTAATACTGCTGGTGGCTGGGGACTTACATTGAGTGCCAGAGATATGTTACGATTTGGTTCTCTGTATTTAAATGATGGTATTTGGAATAATAAATGTATTATATCTAAATCATGGATTGAAGAATCAACCAAAATGAATTCCAATGAGTATGGTTATCTATGGTGGCTATGTGAAGAAGATGGAACTCTTTGGTATTCAGCAATGGGAGCTGGAGGAAATGCCATCTGTTGTATACCAAAGTACGATTTGGTTATAGCAATACCATCTAAGATAGTTTTTAAACCTCGTGATAGATGGCAGCTTATTAAAAAACATATACTTACTTCTATAATAGAATAGTTGTATATGGAATGATTATAACAACCCTCCACTATAACACCAGACTTTCGTTTAGTGATATTATTGTTGATGCTATATACACACAAGAGGAGTTGAATATAAATGAATACCTACACAACATCAGAAATAGCAGATTTAATTGGTATACATCCTAATACAGTACGTTTATATGAAGAACTTGAACTAATACCTAAACCTAAGCGTAATCCTAATGGCTATCGTATTTTTAACGATTTTCATATAGAGCAATTTAAATTTGCTCGTACAGCCTTAAAAATTGAAGTTACGCAAAGAGGATTGAGAAAAAATGCAATTGAGATTGTCAGAACATCAGCAAATAAAGATTTTGACAAAGCTATTTCTCTTGTTAGTCATTATTTACAACAATTAGAAATAGAAAAATCAAATGCTGAGGAAGCAATCAATATTGTTAAAGAAATTTTAAATGGAAACACACAAGAGACAGACAAGTTATTTTTAACTAGAAAAGAAACCTCAGAATACTTAAAGGTTACAATAGATACTTTAAGAAATTGGGAAATGAACGGGTTGTTAAAAGTAAAAAGAAAGCAAAATGGTTATCGTGTATATACTGATGAAGATATAAAGCGCCTTAAAATTATTAATTCGTTACGCTCTGCAAACTATTCTCTTTCAGCTATTTTAAGAATGTTAAATGCTTTGTCTTGTAATCCCAATGCTAATATTAAAACTGTTATTGACACTCCAAAAGACGATGATGAAATTATCTCAGTATGTGACAAATTGATAACCTCATTGAAAGAGGCGGAATACAACGCAAAAACAATGAAATCTCATCTTCAAAGCATGAAAGAACAATTTTCTTAACCCTCCACTCTAACTCCATACTTTGATTTGTGTGTTATTCTTAAGAGCAAGAAAAATTAAACACACAAATCAAAGGAGGAATAGAATGGAAAACAAAAATACTCATTTTACATGGAAGCAAAAAATCCTTACCTTTTTAGTGAGCCAATATATTTCCCTATTTGGTTCATCACTTGTACAGATGGCAATGATATGGTATATCACACTTCAAACGTCATCAGGCATATGGGTAACAATCTTAACTGTATGCTCCTTCATACCACAAATGCTAATATCTTTTTTTGCAGGTGTATGGGCAGATTACTATAATCGAAAAATACTCATCATTGTATCTGATACTATAATCGCTGCTTCTACACTAATACTACTTATGCTTATGATGTCAGGAATTAAAGGAGAAAATGAATTAATCGCAATTGCTGTTGTATCTATTATTCGTTCTTTAGGAAGTGGTGTACAGACACCTGCTGTAAATGCACTGATTCCTCAACTTGTGCCAGAGGAACACTTAATGCGTTTTAATGGTATGAATGGCAGTCTTCAATCTATAGTTCAATTTATAGTTCCTATTGTATCCGCAGCAATTCTTGGTCTAGGAAATAAAATATCTCAAGTACTTTTAATTGATATTATTACTGCAATTATTGCTATTGTATTACTCTGCTTCATTAAAATACCTAAACATAATATAATAAAACAAACTGAAAAAGTATCATTTTTAACAGACATGATATCTGGAATAAAATACTCTTTTTCGGATAAATTTATTAGAAAAGTAGTTTTTACTTATGGCGCTTTCATTTTTCTTTGCGTACCATCAGGCTTTCTTATAGGATTATTGATTGAGCGTACATTTGGTAAGGGGTATATTTATCTATCTATTATTGAAATGATTGGCTTTTCAGGTATGGTTCTAGGTGGATTAGTTATAGGAATATTTGGTGGCTTTAAAAATCGAAATAAGACATTTTTCTTGGCAATGTTATCTTATGCTATCTTTTCTATTATTTTGGGGTCTGTTACACAAGCTTGGCAATTTTTCATATTCATGTTTTTTACCAGTTTTTCAATCCCAATTATTCAAGCAACAGCTATGACCATGTTGCAAGAACATGTAGTACCAGAAATGCAAGGTCGTGTATTGGGCTTACCTACTATTATATATACTGGTCTTATACCTCTTGGGATGATACTCTTTGGACCACTTGCTGATATGGTATCTATTAATTTCTTGATTATTGTTTCAGGTGTAATAATTGCATTTTTTGCTTTATCTATTCCTTATTCAGGACAATTTTATAAGCAAGGCATCTTTAAATCAAAAGAAATTAAATAATATGCTAAAGAAACTAAGTAATATACTAAAAAAATTAAGTAATACACTAAATAAACTAGGTAATATACTAGATAAATTTTAATTGTTCTATTTTGATTTTTATACATAATACACTAAGATAGTTTTAATCACTACAATAGTTTTAATTAACCTAGTTCAAATTTTATAGACCTCCGTTTCATTTACATATTCATTTTCATCAAGAATTAAATGAAACGGAGAAAAGCTATATGCCAATAAGGCTATTATTATTTTGATTCCTTTTTAGCATGACACTCAGAACATTCAGAGTCATGTAAAGAAATAATGCCACCACAATAAATACAAGTCCATTTTTTTAATTCTGCTTCCATCAAAGTAGTTATTCCAGACTCTTTAGCTAAAATATTATTTTTTATAAGGCTCTCTTCGTATCTTTTATTGTAACTTTTTTCCAAGTTTTTGACCAATTTGCATGGAAATTTTTCACACTCAAAACAGTATGTAATCTTTTCTATCTTTGTACACTCTTTTATATTACACTTTCTGCAATGTTCTGGTTTCCCCAAGTCACCTGCATAACATCCCTGACAAGGTTTCTTTGAATAACAATGTTTATAACAGACTTTACAGTTCATCCCACAGGGAGCAAACATAATATTTTCAATCTTATTGGGCATTTTCATAATACATTATTCCTTTCTATAATATTCTTAATTATTGAGTCTTCTTAATTCTTTAACTACTCTACTTTAACTACATTTAAGGCTTACATCTTCCCCACTATACCATGTTGAAATAAAATATTTCTCCTATTCTTGATAAAAAGCTTCTCTATACTCCTAAATCTGTGATTATTGAAATCATGAAGTTTTTGAACAATCTTTTTATAAAAAATCATTTTAATGAGATACTCTCATACATCATAACATTTTATAATCATCAGCCCCATACTCATAGCCTTTTAATTTATCTTCTTCTTCACCTTTAGCTGTCAACATAATAATAGGTATATTAGTCATTTCACGTGAAACTCTACATACTGAGAATCCATCTAAATATGGCATCATAATATCCAATATCATTAAATCTATATCATTATTCTTTAGTATTGTAAGTGCTTCTACTCCATCATCAGCAGTTATGCAAGTATATCCTCCTTTTTGCATATATTCTACAATAATATCTTTCATTCTTTTTTCATCTTCTACTACTAATATTTTAGCCATTATTATTTTATCATCTCAGTTTTTTAACTTTATTTTAGTTTATATTAATTTATTTTATAACTATTTTTTAGAAAATAATATGTTTATAAAAATAACCTACCAATTTATAAAAATAGCCTGCCAACTTTGATTCATGTTGGCAGGCTAAGAATTTATAAAATACTTATTATATTATTTTAATACTAGTTTATTTTTTTGATTAAAATATATTCTAAAGCAAATCTCTTCAATTAATGCATAAATTGCACTTGTTATAAAATATAGACCTAGGGCTACTGGAGTTCTAACAGTTATTATAAGACTCGTTATAGTAGTCATTATAATCGTTTGTTTGTTAAATGTCCTGTGAGAACTCACCTTAAAATATGGTATATAATTTATTAAATTTGGAGCTAGCATAGTTAATGTGTATATACAAGGTAGTATAAATAAATTATCAGCTGTATTTAAATTAGCAATCCAAGGAATTATAACTGTCGTAAATCCCTTTGGCATGTTTAAGCATACATGATACAGTGCATATATTACTGGCATTTGTAGTAAAATTGTGGAACACCCAATCATACTCTTCATACTTTCCACAGAGTGCATCTGTAGTTGCTTTTCAAGTTCTTTAGCATTATCCTTATATTTTTCTTTTATATGTTCCATCTTTTCTGCCAATTCTTGTTGTTTTTTCATAGAAAATCTTTGTTTTAATGACAATGGCATTAGCATCAACTTTACTATTAAAGTTATAAGTACTATTGCAATCCCAAAATCTCCTGTAAAACTAAATAATATATTTAATACCTCTTGTAGTATATTTGAAATGAAATCCATTCTATTCTCTCCTTTTATCTTAAATTCTTGAACTGTAATAGAATCACTTCAAATTAAAATATACTATAATACCTCCAAATATCATATTTTTGAAAAACAATATAATGCTTAGGCAATCTTTTTTCAGAATATGTAAATCTATTTATAAATATGTTTTTCCTTAAAACATATTTAATTTTATGATATAAGAGGTCTTTACAAAAGTAAATTATGCATCCAAGGATAGATACTAATAATGTCATATAAATTAGTATATATAACAGATTATCCATATCAAATCTCATTACATCACCTCATAAGTATTTATTTTTGTTTTTATGTTTATGTTTATGTTTATGTTTATGTTTATGTTTATGTTTATGTTTATGTTTAAATAATTATAGTATGTTAATCTCTTAATGTCAATATTTTTATACACTATCTATGCTATCCATCCACACCTAAAAGAGTTGGCTTTGTGCACTAGGTTGTAAATATACAAGTACTAATACCTTGATAAAACTACATTAAATTTTCAGTGTTATTTTTACCAGAATTCTCATGCTCTACTTCTAAAGACAATGACTTTTTTCTAAATTAATGATAAAATAATTAAAACAATTCTTCTATATGTGAATATGTTTTTTGTAAACATAACGTAAATATCTTTTATATAAACAGATTTTATCTAAATATATTTTTAAAACTAATATAATCTTTAAAATAAAAACCTTACTTGGAAATATCAACAAAAATAAATGGAGGTTACTACAATGATAAGCAATTCTATATCGAAAAGACGTAGCATTAGAAAATATAAAAATCAAAATATTTCACATGAAACTATAGAAAAAATAATTGAAGCTGGAATAGATGCACCTTCATCTAAAAATAGACAACCATGGAAATTTATTGTTGTCACTGAAAAAGAAAAAGAATCTATGCTTAGAGCTATGAGCAAAGGTATTCAAAATGAAATTGATAACAATGGACTTCTTCCAGAAAGTCGTCAACATATTGCAGGAGCAAATTATACTGTTGAAATTATGAAACAAGCTCCCATAACAATTTTTATTTTAAACAAGTTGGGAAAATCACCTTTAGAAAACTTATCTGCTGAAGAACGTTTTTATGAAATGGCAAACATACAATCAATCGGAGCTGCAATTCAAAATATGTCTCTTACAGCTGTAGAATTAGGTTTAGGTAGTCTTTGGATTTGTGATGTGTACTTTGCATATCGTGAATTATGTGAGTGGTTAGATACAGATAGTCAATTGGTTGCAGCAATATCGTTAGGTTATCCTGATGAACAACCAGCAAAAAGACCTAGATTAAAGTTAAATGATGTAACTGAATGGAGATAAATAACTATTTATAATTAAAATATGGTAAGTAAATTCAATAAAAATAATTTACTTACCATAAAAAATAATTTGATTACTATGCTGTTAGAACTATTGAAGATTATCTTATACCTCTACAATCTCCTTATGATTACTCACTACTTTATTTTGCTTTATAGTCAATGATTTCATTTCATGAATTGCAAAATATATGCATACCATTGCAGCAGCGGCGTCCGCTATTGGCCCTGCATACATTACTCCATCAATACCCATAAACATTGGTAAAATCACTATTAATGGAATTAAAAACAGAATCTGACGAGTCAAAGAAGTAAAAAGTCCCAGTACTGATTTCCCAATTGATGTAAAGAAAGTTGATGATACTATTTGAACACCATTTATAAATGTTAAGAACAAGAAAGTTCTAAAATAATGTTCTGCAAATATAAAGTAAGTTTCATTCCCATTACCAAATATAGATGTAATTTGTCGTGGGAAGAATTGGAAGCATAAGAATGCAATAACAGATATAACAGTTGCACTTCCTACTGCTAACTTATATGCTTCTTTTACACGATTATATTTTTCAGCTCCATAATTGTATCCTATAATTGGTTGCATCCCTTGTGATATACCAATAATTATAGATATAAAAATCATATTTACTTTAATAATGATACCAACACAAGCAAGTGGAATTTCACTTCCATAAACTGACCTAGCTCCGTAATATGCCAACGTATTATTCATAACTATTTGTGTTACAGTCATTGCTAATTGGTTAAAACATGAACTTGAACCTAGCGCAAATATATGTTTATAAATTATACTCTCTAATTTAAAACTTTTCTTATGTAGTTTAATATGTTGAAAATTCATTACATAATAAACACTAAAGCCAAAAGATATAAGTTGACCGATAACAGTAGCTAAAGCAGACCCAGCAATTCCCATATCAAGCACAAATATGAATAGTGGATTTAAAATTGTGTTAATAACTGCTCCTACCAACATACAAAACATAGAAGCTTTTGGTTTTCCATCAGCAAGTATCAACTTACTCATTCCAGTAGACATTATAAGAAATGGCAATCCAATTGATGTAATCTTTGTGTATGTGTGTGCATAAGACAATATTTCTGATGTGGAACCAAAGAATTTCAATAGTGGTGTTAAAAATATTGATACTATTATAAACAAACTTATTCCAAAGATAGCCATTAGACAAATAGAATTTCCCGCTGATTTTGTAGCTTTTTCTGAATTTTTAGCACCTAATTCTAATGAGCACTTAGATGCTCCACCAATACCTAATAATAAAGCAATTGCAGTACATATTGTTGTTAGTGGAAAGCTAACATTTGTAGCAGCATTACCTAACACTCCAACACCTTGCCCTATAAAAATTTGGTCAACTATGTTATATAACGCACTTACTAACATTGCTATAATGCTAGGTATTGCATACTTAGTCAATAATTTTGAAACTTTCTCATACTCCAATGGTTCTTTATATTTTTCTTCCATCTTCCTTCGCCTCCAATTTTGCTTCTTCATTCATATCAATAGCTATAAAAGCAGTCTTTTTTAACATTGACATGAACAACTCTTGCTCTTCTTTTTTAAATGAACTTAACAATTCCTCTACATATCCATTCGTTATTTTTATTATTTCATCATAACATGCCAAAGATTTTTCTGTAGGATACAGATGCCATGTTCTTTTATCTTTAACACTTGGTTCTCTAGTGATAAACCCTTCTTTTTCTAGGTTTGCCAAAGCTCTTGTTATATTACTAGGATTTACAAGAATTCTTTTAAATATAGTATCCTGTGTAATACCTGGATTACTACATATGTGTAATACATAAAAATATTGGCTATTATTAATTCCAATATCAGCCAATTTCCTATCAATATAGTTTGCGTTATATCTATTTATAATGGAAACCCATTTTAATAGCTCTCTCATGTTCTCTCCTTAATATTGTTATTTATATTTTTGTTGCGAGCGCAACAATCTATTTGCTCATGCAATTATTTTACTGCTAAATTTACACTTTGTCAATAGTTCCTAATTCTTAATTCCTTTTAAGCTGTCATGTCAATGTGACATAATATAGTAAATTAGACAAGATGCAAATCCACAGAATTAAAATTAAATGACAACAAGTAAAATCAAGCCATAACTTCTCTATTTCGTTATAATGAATGTAGGGTAATTGAAACGAGGTGAATAGTTAAATGTATGAGTGGCAACAACAAATTCAGATAATCATTGACGAGATTGACAAATGTATTAAAAATTACAACGGCGAAGTCTTAACGTTACGCTTTCTTTCTCGCAAATTAGGATATTCTGAATTTTATACAACGAAAAAATTCAAAGAAATATCGGGTATGCAGTTTAGAGATTACTTGCGGAATAGAAAATTAGCCTTTGCATTAAAAGAGGTTAGGGACAGTGATAAGAGTCTATTGGACATTGCTTTTGATTATGGATTTTCATCACATGAAGCTTTTACCAGAGCTTTCAAAAGAACTTATGGTGTAACACCAAGTGAATATCGAAAAAATCCTAAGCCAGTCGTTCTTCGTACAAAAATAACCCCTTTTGACCGCTACTTTTTAGGATTAGGAGAAATAGGAATGATTAAATCAACAGATGGTGTCAAGATTTATTTTGCAACCATACCTGCACATAAATTTTTGTACATTAAAAACAATGAAAGTAACGGGTATTGGGATTTTTGGAGAAAACAAAACCTTATTCCAGGACAGGACCACGAAACAATTTGTGGTTTGCTCGACAGCATCAAGGGTAAATTGGATGATGATGGTGGAAGCGAAGCTAACTGTGGAAGTGGTCAGATTATGGCTTATATAAACAGTCCAGATGGCAGGCTCTGCGATTGGGGTATTCTCCGTACAGAGTGTTGGGGCGTACGACTTCCTTTTGATTATAAAGGGGAACTTCCGCCACAAATGCTTATGATTGATATTCCTGAAGCCGAGTATATCATCTTTGAACATGGTCCATTTAATTATGAACAGGAAAATTGTAGTGTTGAAGAAAAGATTGAAATGGCTATGGCAACTTTTGATTACATTGGTAAGGGTTACTGTCCTGATATTACCCCTGGAAGAATCATGTACTTTTATTATAACCCAGACCAGTATTTTAAGTACATTAGACCTGTGAAAAAGATGTACGCCTATCCACTGTAAAATCCAAACTAAGTAGATAAGACGTACTCGATAAAATAAAATTTAAGGAGGAAAATTAAAAATGACTAAGTCTATTTGCGGAGTTGATTGTAGGAAATGCGAATTGAGTAACACTTGTAATGGATGTGCTGAAACGAAAGGTCATCCTTTTGGTTCAGAGTGCTTGGTTGCATTATGTTTGAAAGAAGGTAAAGATGCTCTATACAAATTCAAAAAGAATTTGATTGCAGCATTTAATGCACTTAATATACAAGATATGGAAGAAGTCACAGAACTTAATGCACTGAAAGGCTCTTTCATTAACATTGAATATACCTTGCCAAAAGGGCAGCTTGTAAAGTTTTGGGACGATAATAAAATTTACTTTGGAAATCAGCTTAGCAAAAAAGACAGTGACAGATATTATGGAATTATTGCTGATGAAAAATATCTCATGGTATCTGAGTATAGCGTTTATGATTCTGATGCTGAAATTGTAGTATTTAAGCGTTGGATGTAAATGCAAATTGAAAGTTGAATCAAAGATTATTTATAATAGATGGAGGTTCTTTAAGTTAGAAAAATATATTGCTCTTTTTCGTGGCATAAACATTAGTTGTAAAAACAAAGTGTCAATGCCATTATTAAAGGCGGCATTTGAAGGTATGGGATTTTTGAATGTTAGCACCTATATCAATAGCGGAAATGTTCTTTTTCCAGTGAAAGCAACGATAAAAGTGAATGCCAGCACTACAAAAAAATTATTTTTGTTATCTAGCAAGTAAATCTATTATGGGCATAACATGGAGTTCCCAAATTTCAGTTTATCTTTATCATTGACTGACTAGAAAATTTGAAATTGACTAGAAGGTTATAACTGGATGGAAGTAGTTAAATTTGCAAAAAAACAGCTATACGAAAGCATCTGGAGCTATGACAATACCATAAAAGGTTAATAATCTAACGTCGTCATTTGTACAAAACTAAGAAAAAAATAGAGACTGACTCAGACAATCCACAATATATTGGCTGTTTGGGGTGTTGGCTATAAATTCAGCGAATAAAAACCGCAGATTGTATATAATTCACTAATTAGTGAATTATATACAATCTGCGGTTTTGTGCACTATTCAAATAATTTATATGCTTTTAATCATATTGTCATGTCAAAGTTCTTATGTAAGTGGTAAATTCAACTCTTAAAACTTAAGATATGATAATAAACCTAGTGTTTAAGCGATAATCTGTATTTCTGTTTAAAACTTAATTTAAAAACATATTGACAGTCTACCCATTATTTGTAATAATTAATATATCAAAACGATATATAACTAAACAATATATACATAAACGATATTAGGAGGCACTATGTTAGAATACATTATTTTAGGATTTCTGATGGAAAAAGAATTAAGTGGATATGATTTAAAACAAAAGATGTCACAAAGTACTTCATACTTTTTTGATGCTAGTTTTGGTAGTATTTATCCTGCACTTAAAAGATTAGAAGAAAAAGATTATATCTACTATCGCGAAGTTATAGATGGGGGCAAATTAAAAAAACTATATTCCATAACTGATATAGGGAAATCATACTTTCTCGAGTGGTTAGAAAAACCAATTAAATTTTCTAAGACAAAGCATAACCACCTTGTTAACATATTTTTTTATGAGTACTTACCTAAAGAAATAATTGAAACAAACTTAAAAATGTTGATAGCTGAAATTGAATTACTTTTAAATAAATTAGATGCACAAAAAACTGAGGTAGAACAAAATTGTTGTATTGACCAATACACATGTATGTATTTCACAATGATTTATGGCGTTGACTATTATAGTTTTGTAATTAATTGGTGTAATAATTTATTAAAAAAAATTGTAGGATAGAATTACAAAAGTCAACCTACATAATATAAAGGGGGTAAAACTTATGAGACTTTTAATACATGATTTAACTGAAAAAGATTTAGATAATTTATTACCTAAACTTGATAACAATATAAAAATACTTTCAAACACTGAAGAAATCCACAAGTGTATTGGTTGTTTTGGTTGTTGGATTAAAACACCTACTACATGTGTCATAAAAGACTATTACAGAAATATGGGTAAATTGATAGCTGATTCTGATGAATTTATTATAATAAGTAGATGTTGTTATGGTGGATTTAGCCCATTTGTCAAAAATATACTTGATAGAAGTATAAGCTATCTCCTTCCATACTTTGTAATAAAGAATAATGAAATGCATCATAAAAATAGATATGAAAAACAGATAAATTTAAAGGCTTTATTCTATGGGGATTGTATTACAGATACTGAAAAAGACACTGCTACTAATCTAGTACGTGCAAATGCTGTAAATCTCAATATGAAGGAACATTCTGTTTCATTTTTTAAAAATCCACAAGATGTAAGAGGTGAATCTTTATGAATATAGTAATGATAAATGGAAGCCCAAAAGTAAAAGAAAATAATTCACAATACTTTTTATCTGAAGTAGAAAAACTTATACAAAAGGATAATGACATTCTCACATTTAAAATAGACAATGTATCTAAATATCCTAAAGCTATTGAAGCCATACTTACTTGTGATAGGTTAATAATTGCATTTCCTCTTTATGTAGATGGCATTCCTTCTCATTTAATTCGTTTTTTAGAGGAATGTGAAGAATGTGCGAAGAAACTAAATAAAAAATCTATTCCAGTATATGCAATAGTTAACTGTGGATTCTATGAAGGGAAACAAACTCATTTAGCAATTCAAATGATAGAAAATTGGTGTAAAAGGGTTAACTTTACATGGGTTCAAGGGATAGGAATTGGTGGAGGAGAAATGCTAGGTTCATTACAATCTACTCCTTTAGGTAAAGGTCCCAAAAAAAGCTTAGGAACTTCATTAGGAGAACTATCAAAGAATATACTTAGTAACAACATAGATAGTAACACTTCTAGTAAAGATAATATTTTTATATCACCTAACTTTCCTAGATTTCTATTTAAATCTATGTCTAATTATCATTGGACTCCTCAAGGTAAATCAAATGGACTGACTAAAAGTGATATATTAAGAAAATAAAAAATTAATATTAAAATAAATTTTACATAAGATATAAGTATTTTATTTGTCTTTAAAATTATGCATACAAATCTATACAAATCATGTAAAGCTTAAAATACTATATTAAAAACAACTTCTAAAAAGGGGCTGTCTCAAAATAGGGATAAGTCTCTTTTTCATTGTTTAAATAATGAAAATATATTTGATTTCATACAAAAAAAGAGTGCCTCATGAACCAAAAAGCTCATTTTGAGACATCCTCTTTCTATTGTGCATATAAAAAAATATCTTTTTATGCTACATTTAATTATTATTTAGCTTGAATTATATTTAACCATTATTCAGTTTCTATTATATTTAATTACTATTCAGCTTCCCTAATTCTTTCAACAATACTATCCTTAGAAACATTATGATAAACTATTAAAGGCACTATAGACGTTATCAAAAATACTATTAATATACTTATTATAAGCGCCCCTAATGGATAAGCATACACAGAATATCTTAATTTCATAATATTAAACCCTAAAAATGTTGCGATACTTCCAAAAGTAAGATTTACAATAGTTATTATCACCCCATAATAAAAACCTTCAAGCATTATCATTCTTTGAAGCTGTTTTCTTGTCATTCCTACTGCCTCAATCATTGCAAACTCTTGTTTACGAGACATTATATTTGTTATCATAGTATTTATAAAGTTTAGCACTCCAATCAATCCTATTATAAATACCGCACTCATACCTACAATCTTTATAACCTTTTGACTCTCTCTTGCCTCTTCTATATAGATATTTTTTGAATAAACTTTTGTATATGGATTATTGTATTTCTTATTCAAATTATTTATTTTATTTTCAACAGACTTCACATCACCATTTATATCAATTACCAGATTTTCTATATATGGCTTTATAACCATATTTTTAAAGTCATTTTCATTAATGTACATCCCCATATTAAAATTTTGTGCACCATCAAAAACTGCCATGACTTTAAACTCTTTATCTATATATCCTTTCCCTATAGTATCTCCTTTTAAATATCTAAACTTAATTTTATCTCCTGCTTTTATTTTACTTCCTTCATGTCCAGTAATTACTACATATCCACCTTCATCAAATTTTTTCTCATCTATAGAACCTGACAGTATTTTAGAATTCTTTTGAGAATATATAATATTGTTTTTTGATAGTTTACTTAATAATCTACCTGAAGATAATCCAACTGTATCTGAGGCTAAAAAACCATTATTTTCTGCAATTTCTTTTGGGTCTCTGCCCTGAAGAAATTGCTTTTTATATTCTTCATCTACTTTTTGAGTCAATATCTCATCTTTTAAATCTCCTTCATAAACTATATAACTTAAATCCTTATACACCTTACTTACATTACTCACTCCATCAAGATTCTTAATATCTTTTATAAGATTTTCGTCAATTGGAGCAACTTCGTTATCTTCAGATTTAGCAGTGTCTGCAAGTCCATGACGTATTTCTATATCCCCTAACATCATACCTTCAGCAGCTCTTTCTGGATTAGAGCTACTTATAATTGCAGATACAGTCAAAAATATTATACAACTTAGTGACATAGAAACTAAAACTAAAATAGCTTTGCGTCTATTTCTAAACACATTTGCAAATGCCATCTTATGAATTTTAGAACCACTTTTCCCTCTTTTAGACTTACGTTTAATCTTATTACTTTTATCACTATATCTTACAGCATCTATAGGAGATACAGAACTTACAATCTTAGCAGGTTTTTTGCATGACAATCTAACAGTTACATATGAAAATACAACGGCAAATACAAATATTAACGGATTAAAATATTCAAATGCAGTTTTATTTAATCCATCCATAAACTTACCAACTAGAGGAACAAACACTATTCCTATTAAAAATCCCAATAATAAACCTATTGGTATAGCTATTATACATAATCTATTAGCTTGTTTAATAATCAATTTTTTTAATTGATATGGAGATGTTCCTATTGTTTTTAATAATCCATAATATTTTATATCTTTAACAACTGAAATATAAAAAATATTATAAATTAATAAATATCCACTTAAAAGTATAAGCATTACAATTAAGATTATTGGTAATACATTTTTAACAACTTCTTTGAAAGTAGTTGCTTGTTTACTTAAATATATAGGATTTATAGTTGATTTTCCTGAATAAGGTTGGATTTTCTCAGTTAGTTTATCAAATTTAGACTGCAAATCTTTATCATTAAAAAAATTAAAGGATACACTTGTAGGAGCTACTTCATTTGTTTTTTTGTAATTATCATAGAAAGCTTCACTCGTAAATACATCATGAAGAGGTATTGCTGTAGCTGTTTTGTATTCAAAATATCCAACTAGTTTAAATTTGAACGTTTCTTTTTCATTAGTTAGTACCCCATCTTTAGTTTTTGGAATTATTAATTTTACTTCAGCACCTATTTTATGAGGTACATCTAACATATCTAATATCTTTGTAGGCATGACTATTTCATCATTATTTTTTGGTAAACTCCCTTCAATCATCTCTACATTTGCAGCATTTTCAAGACTTTTTTTATCATAAACGGTTAAATTCACTGTCTGAGTTGAAAACTCTGGATTTTTTAAACTTGCTATGTTTTTTACTATTCCAATACTGTTTTTGTCTACTGAACTATCTTTTTTTATAATTTCAATTTGCCTATTACTTAAAGCTTGAAATTGAACATGGTTCTTTGTCCCATATTCCATAGCTTTGTAACTATTAAAAGCGTCCAACATACTATATCCCACTGTAAACAATGATGTAAACAAAACTGTTGTCAATACTATTGCAAGCACTGAAACTATATTTCTCATTTTATTTGTTTTGAAACTTCTATTACTTAACTTTTTTATAATTTCCTTATTGTTATTTTGTAACATTGTTCTCACCTCTATTTACAACTTTTCCATCCTCAATCCTTATAATTCTATCAGCCATTTGAGCAATTTGTTCATTATGAGTTATCATAATTATAGTTTGGCTAAACTTATTACTAGTAACTTTTAAAAGTCCTAGCACATCTTGTTCTGTTTTGCTATCTAAATTACCTGTTGGTTCATCAGCTAGTATTATTGATGGTTTTGTTGCTAAAGCTCTTGCAATAGCTACTCTCTGTTGCTGTCCTCCTGATAGATTATTTGGTAGGTCATCCACTTTTTGACTTAATCCTAAAACTTCTATTATCTCATCTATATATTTAGTGTCTATTTTACATCCATCAAGTTCTATAGGTAATACTATATTTTCATAAACATTTAGTATTGGAACTAAATTATAATTTTGAAATATAAAGCCTACATTACGTCTTCTAAATATTGTAAGTTCTTCATCATCCATAGCAAATATATCATTATTATCAACAATTACTTTTCCATCACTTGCTCTATCAAGTCCCCCTATCATATGTAACAAGGTACTTTTTCCACTACCTGAAGTCCCAACTATAGCTACAAACTCCCCTCTATTTATACTTATATTTATTCCATCTAAAGCTTTTACTATATTTTCACCTTTTCCATAATATTTTTTTAAATTATTAGTCTCCAGTATTTTCATAATCAAATCTCCCTCTTACTTTATTTTATATATTTTTTAATTGTATATTAAACTTTCACGCTTATTGATTCCTTACTTAGATATTATCATGTAAGCCCCTATCCAATCCTCACAGTGCTGTTATATTTTAGATATGAATTATAACAATTTTGAGATATTTTGTGATATTTATTGAAGTGAAACTAAAAATAGTGCATATGATGTTATCTAATAAACACTATATACACTACTTCTAAGAATTTTTGATTTTATTTTCAAGTTATATATTATAAGCATCAATTTTAAATAAATGCTAAGTATAATTTTTCATATAAATATTAAATGTAGTTCCAATATTTTTTTGAGAATCTACTTTTATATATCCATTCTGTTTATTTATAATTTCTCTTGCTAAGTACAATCCAACTCCAATACCTTCTATATTCCCAACTTCTCTACTTCTATAGAACCTTTTAAATATATTGTTTATTTCACTCTCATCTATACCCATTCCATTGTCACTTATGATAATTTTAGTGAATATATCCATTTTATCAGTCTTTATACTTATCTTTCCTTCCTCATTGGTATACTTTACTGCATTTTCTATAATATTAAATAAAGCTTCACTAGTCCACTTCTTATCGTGACAAACTTCAATTTTATCATCTAAATCAATTTCTAGTAATATATTTTTTTCTTCTAATTTTAAAAAGACTCCACTTAATGCACTTGCAATAGTATCACTTATTCTGCTTTTAGTCGTATTCAAAGATATAATACCAGTTTCTAACCTAGAAATTTTTATAAGTGCTTTTCCCAGCCAGTCCAATTTATTTACCTGACTTTGCATGTTTTCTAAAAACAATACTTGATTCTTTCTATCTAACTCTTTTTGTATTAGAGTCTCATTATACATAGATATATTAGCTATTGGTATTTTTATTTGATGCGATATATCTGATATTAAAGTTTTTATATTTTCTTTTTCCTCTGAATACTTGCTGTTTTTAACTTCCATAACCTCTATCATATATTTAATTTTATTTTGAACTTTTGCAGTTAAAGTATCTTTATTTAAATCAAAGTGCATATTTTTATTACCCGATATAAATTCATCTATGTTATATATGATATTACTACTAAATTCAACTATGTCTTTTCTTATTTTATATACAAAAAATAACGATATAAAAAACATAGTAAATATAAAAATTAAAATTATACAATTAATATTTACAATAAATTCAGCTAAGTCAGGATGCACATATAAAATTTTGTTAGTTTGCATTCTTATTATTATTAAGGATAAACATGATACTATGAAATATATAATAGAAATGTTCTTGTAATAGTTCTTATTTAAACTTTTATTATTTTTCATCTTGTTCACCAACCCACATATAACCTATTCCATAAATAGTTCTTATGTACTTATGCTTTGATGTTTTCTGGTCTATTCTCTTTCTCAATCTATTTATATTTACAGTCAATGCATGTTCTTCCATATACTCACTATCATTGTCCCATATTGCATCTATCAATGCTTGTCTTGTAACTATTTCATTTTTATGTTGCACCAATTTCTTTAGAATTCTATATTCTATAGGTGAAAGGATTATATTTTCGCTATTTCTAGTTACAATCATATTATCAAAATTAAATTCAAATTCTCCCTCAAATAAGACCTCTTCTTGTATTTCAACATTACATCTTCTAAGCAGTGCTTTTATTCTTTGTATCAATATGTTTATACTAAATGGCTTTGTTATGTAATCATCTGCTCCTATCTTAAATCCATTTACAATATCAGATTCCATATCACATGCTGTCAAAAACAGAATACCTACTTTTGAGCTAGCTCTTATTTCCTTGCACAAGTCAAATCCATTTCCATCAGGAAGATTTACATCTAATATCATTAAATCTATTTTTTCTTTCTCAAATTTCTCTTTAGCTTCTTTTAGACTATATGTTGGTACAACTCGAAATCCATCACTTTGTAAGTTAAAACATATACCATTATTAAGCATAATATCATCTTCTACAACCATTATAGTTTCCATTTTATTTCCTCCATATTTTTTATACACATTAAATCATTGAGTTTCCTATTTTATTATACTAATTTTATTTTCTAAAAAACTATTATTCTCTTAAGTTTTCATTAATTCAAAATAAAAAGAGTGTATATTTAGTAATTTTAACTAATATACACTCTTCATTTTTTATAAGTTTATAAATATTCTATTTTAGTTTACCATAGTCTTCATCAGATACAGGCTCCAACCATTCATTGAAGGCTCCCTCTGCTGGTACTTCTACAGCTAGATGCTGAAACCAACTATCTGGTGCAGCTCCATGCCAGTGTTTTACATCTGGTGGTATATTAACTACATCACCTGCATGCAATTCCTGAGCTGGTTTTCCAAACTCTTGATAATATCCTCTACCTCCAGTTACAAGTAAAATCTGTCCACCCTTATGATGTATGTGCCATGAATTGATTGTAGAAGGAGCAAAAGTCACATTACCAATTCCCACACCCTTAGTAGTAAGCATATTTAAATAACATTCTCCTGTAAAATACTGTGCAAATGCTTTGTTTTCTTCCCCAATAGGGAAAACTGCTCCTGTACCTAAGTCTCTTTCTCTATCCATATTTAATACCTCCTATGCCTTGCTTAACTATTCTTACATTTTTAGTATACGACTTAAAGTTAACTCAAGGTCAATAGCTTTTCAGTATTATCATAATTTAATTTTTGGATTAACTTTATTCTTTTAAGTCATCATAACTTGTTATAGATTTTTTTACATTCAGTAATTGGTCTACAAATTGATTCGCAGGAGCATTTAAAATATTTTCAGGAGTATCATATTGTTGAATGACTCCATGATTCAATACTAAAGTTTTTGTACCCAAAATCAAGGCCTCATAAATATCATGTGTAATAAAGATAATCGTAATTCCTGTTTTTTTATGAATTTCTTTTATCTCTTTTTGTAACTGTTTTCGTGTAATTTCATCAACAGCTCCAAAAGGTTCATCCATCAATAAGATTTCTGGTGAAGAAGCTAAAGCACGTGCAATCCCTACACGCTGTTGCTGACCACCTGATAATTCAGATGGGTATCTTGTTTTCATATCATTTGGTAATCCCACGATTTGCATCCATTTGTCTACAGCATTTTTTATCTCTAACTTATTTTTTCGATTAAGGAGATTTGGCACATATGAAATATTTTCTTCAACAGTCATATGAGGAAAAAGAACACTTCCCTGCACACAATAGCCTATTTTTCTTCTTAATTTAATTAAGTCCTCATTTTTAATGTCTGTTTTATTAATTAAAATATCTCCTCCATCTGGCAAAATAAGACCATTAATCATTTTTAGAAGTGTTGTTTTTCCACTTCCAGATGACCCAATAACAGTTAAAAATTCTCCTTTTTCTATATCTAAATTTAGATTATTTATGATTGTTTTATCATTATATTGTTTTTCAATATTTTTAAATTGTATAATAGGTGTCATTATATTTCCTCCAATTATAAAAGTCCCTTTTTGTTCAAAAACTCACGTGCAACTTCTCTAGGCTCTAAATTATTATTTTCTACATCGTAATTCAATTTAGCCATCTCTTTATCAGTTAAAATATTTTTAACCATCTGAAATACTTTTGAAAGTTCTGGATGTTCCTCTAACACCTCTGAACGAATAACATTTCCACATTGATAAGATGGATAAAAGCTTTTATCATCATTTAAAACTACAACATCTGAAACACTATACTGACCATCAGTTGTAAATATAGGCATTACATCAATTTTTCCCTCATTGATTGCCTGATATTTAAGTCCAATATCTAAATCAACTGTGTTTTTAAAGTGTAAGTCATAGGTATTACATAGTGGAGTATAGCCATCTTCTCTTTCATAAAAATCATACTCTGCACCAAATGTCAATTTAGAAGATATATCTCTCAAATCTGAGATATTCTTTAATTTATATTTATCTGCAATTTCTTTTCTGACTGCCAACGCATAACTATTAGAAAAACCATACATCCCAGTCCACTGCATTTTAAGTTTAGTTTTATATTCAGATTGTAATTTCTCAAACATATTTTCAGTGTATAATTCATTTTTATTCAGTACCATATTCCATCCTGTCCCTGTATACTCTGGATAAATATCAAATTCTCCATTCTCCATAGCTGGCTGAATATTGGATGTTCCTCCGCCTACACCTTGTGTAATTTCTACTTTTAAATCTGTATTTTTTTCAATTAAAATATCCAACATTTCACCAAGAATATATTGTTCAGTCATTGGTTTTGTAGCAATATGAATAGTTTGAGTCTTTGCAGAGTTAAAAAAATAAGATGTAAAGATAGTTGTTATGAGGATAAGACTTCCTAGAATGGCAAATACTTTTTTCCTATTTTTCTTTTTTCTTTTTCTTTGTAAAAATCTTTCTACTAATCCTAGAATAAAATCAAATAACAAAGCCAATAGAGCAATAAGAATGCTTCCAGTGACTGTCATTACTGTGTTGTTTGTTGTGATTCCTCTATATATAGCTACCCCCAGACCACCAGCACCTATAAATGAAGCGATACCAGTCAATGCAATTGTCATAATAACCATGTTTCTAATCCCAGACATAATAACAGGTAAGGCTAGTGGAAGTTTTATTTTATATAGTATCTGAAAGTCTGTACTTCCCATACCTTTCGCTGCTTTAAGTATATTTTTATCTACGTTAGTAATTCCAGTATATGTATTTCTAACCATAGGTAATAATGCATATATAGTAAGAGCAATAACAGCTGTAGTATTTCCAATTCCAGATAATGGTATCAAAAAACCTAACATAGAAATAGATGGTATAGTGTATAGAAAATTGATAGTCCCCAAGATGGGCTTAGAAGACTTGTGAAATTCACTTACAATGATACCAATTATACCACCTAAAACAATTGCAATTATTATAGAAATAATAGAAATTGTCAAATGTTCGATGGATAGTTTTATAAAAAAATCACTTCTTTCAGATAATAGCGTTAGCATATCGTTTAGCATTACTTACACTCCTTTTATGAGTTTTACTTAATAAGATTCAAATTATAAAATTATAGTTTAGTTATAGACTGCATCTTACTACACTAAGTAAATTATTCCATAAATTACATGTTAAGGTCATAATATAAAACTTTCAAGTAGACACTAAAAAGTAACTAATAGAAAATCCTACCTTGTCAATCTTCATGAAAATAATAAAAAATGTCAGAACCGTTAAAAACTTGCTATTTAAACGGATTTCTGACACTATATTTAATTAAATTTGAATATTTATCATATTATTTATTATTGTTAAACTTAACTATCATATTATATACCCATTATATTTACTCATATATCATCTATATTTATTGTATTTTATTTATTATACTATATATTTTGCTGTTAGCGATATTTTATTGTTAGACAATTGTTTTGGAGTTCCTTCAAAGATTACTTTCCCACCTTTTGTCCCTCCCTCAGGACCCATATCAATAATCCAATCTGCTCTTTTAATTATATCTATATTATGTTCAATTATGATAACTGTATTTCCATTATCTACAATCTCTTCAATTATACTTATAAAATTTTCAATGTCAGCCATATGAAGACCTGTTGTCGGTTCATCTAATATATACACTGAACTTTCCTTATTTAATTCATTAGCAAGCTTTAATCTTTGACACTCTCCTCCAGATAATGTATCCAGAGTTTGCCCTAAAGTAAGGTATCCGATTCCCATTTTTTCAATGCACTGTAATTTCTTTTTAATCTGTTTTAGACTAAAAAATTCAATCGCATCTGAAACTGACATTTCAAGAATTTCTATTATATTTTGCCCTTGAAATCTATATTCTAAAACTTCTTTTTTAAATTTTTTTCCTTCACAAATATTGCAAGTACTTTTTATACTTTCCATAAATGCAAGATTTGTTTGTACTGTTCCAGAGCCTTTACAATTATCACAAGCTCCTTCTGAGTTTGAGCTAAACAAAGACGCTTTAACACCATTTACTTTTGCAAAACTGTTTCTTATATCGTTCATAATTCCACTATATGTTGCTAAGCTTGACCTAGAATTAGCTGATACAGGGCTTTGGTCTATTAATACAGCATCTGTATTTTGCTTTAAAAATTCATGTTTAATTAATGTACTCTTACCAGCCCCTGCTACTCCTGTCACTAAAGTTAATACACCTTTAGGTATCTTTATAGATATATTTTTTAAATTGTTTTGATTACAATCTTTAACCTCTAAATATCCTCTATGTTCTCTTACATTTTCCTTAATAGAAAGAGCTTTATTTAAGGCATTTCCTGTCAATGTCCCACTTGAAAGCAACTTTTCATAACTTCCTTCATATACAACTTTACCCCCATACCTACCAGCTTTTGGACCTACATCTACAATGTGGTCTGCAATTTTAATAACATCTGGGTCATGCTCAACAACTATAATTGTATTTCCTTTATCACGTAATTTTCTTAGAAGATTATTTAATTTATAAACATCTCTTGGATGAAGACCTATACTTGGCTCATCAAAAATATACATCAAATCTACAAGGTTACTATTTAAATATTTTACCATCTTTACACGCTGAGATTCTCCACCTGATAGTGATGATGTTTCCCTATCTAAAGTTAAGTACCCTAGACCTATATCTATGATGTTATTTAGTTTTTCTAGTATTCCTTTAAGTAGAGGTTGTGCTTCTGGCTCATTTATATCTTTAATAACCTTAACTAATTCATCAAGTTGCATACTTGTCAAGTCTGCAATATTGTAGCCATTAATTAAAGATTTATATACGCTTTCATGAAGTCTTCTTCCATTGCAAACAGGACACTTGTCTTCTATAAGGAGTTTACTCAATTTTTTCTTAGTAGTCTCAGAAATTTCTCCTTCTTTACTTAGATATAGACGATTAAACTTAACCATTAAGCCTTCATATGTCATATTTATTTTTCCAGTTTCTTCTACTGTAATCTTTTCTGGCTCACCATATAAAAATTTTTTCAGCTCTTTCTCTGAATAATCACATATTTTCTTATCAATATTAAAGTATCCTGATTCGGCAAATATATTCCAGTGCCAAGAACCCACTCCGAAACCTGAAAGCAAAATAGCACCCTCATTTAGCGATTTATTCATATCAAGAATATGCTTCATGTTAGGTATTAGTTTTTTCCCAAGCCCATGACAATCTGGACACATACCATTGACATCATTAAAGGAAAACATGTTAGCATTACCTATATGCTTGCTTCCAAATCTAGAATATAAAGCCCTTAAAAAGGAATTTACATCTGTGATAGTACCTAAGGTTGACCTTGAATTACCTCCAAGTCTACTTTGGTCTATAATAATCGGTGTTGATAAATTTTCTATACAATCAGCTTTAACTTCTCCATACTTAGGTAAAAAACTTCTTACAAAAGTACTAAATCTCTCATTTAATTGACGTTGTGATTCTTTTGCAATTGTTTCAAAAACAATAGATGATTTTCCAGAACCAGATACACCTGTAAATATAGTTATTTTTCTTTTTGGTATTTTTAATGAAATATTATCTAGATTATTTTCCTTACATCCTTTTAAAACTATAAATTCATTACCCATACGTTACCCTCCTAAATTGTTTTTATAGCAAATTATAGCACGTGACCTATCCCTTGGTTGTATACTGTAGGGTTTAAAATTTCATATAAAAAGTCTATATAAACTTATTAAGAGCATAAAAAAAGTACCTCAAAATGATTTTTAAAATCATAACTGAGATACTAAACCTTGTCTAATCATAATATATTCTTATTATCCTCAAATACTTTTTTATCATTAGTAAATAATATTTTTAAGATACCTTTATGTAAATTACTTTAATCTTCACTTAACACAGACGTAAGTTCAGGGTCATTTAAAAGGTTTTCAAAATAGCTATGTGCTGAGATATACCCTATACCATACATTTTTCGTTTTGAATTTACAACCTTATATTCATAACACGCACTTTTGACCTTACTATAATCATTAAAATTAGTTGCTTTATAAATAGCTCTTTCATTTCTTGGTATGTACTTTACATATTTTGGTTTTATAAAATACAAGTCATCTTTTATCTTACGTTCACGTTTAAGCTTCTTTAAAACTGCACCATTTTTTCTATGCATTATATGGTCATCGTACTTATAATGATGAGCTATATGAGTGACATCACCCTTAAATTTATGTTCAAAATCTAATATTGTCTTTTCCATTAACTTATAATGTGTCCCCTCTTTTTTATCTATATCAGCAAGTATAATTATATTTTGTTGTTTTACTCCAAGCTCTTTTAGTGCTGACTTAAATTCATTGTTCCTAAGCTCTTCCTTTTGCTTCCTAGTTAAATTTCTAAATTTAGTATTAGCTCTAAAAACGTTCACTCCAGAGCCATCTGATACCAACACAACATATACATTATCAGTTCCACATTGTTTTATTGCATTAACAATAGCACTTCCTCCCCATAAGACTTCATCATCTTGATGCTGTGGGTAAAATACAGCATTAGATTTAAATTTTCTGCTATTGCTCTGTGGAATAGGTGTCTCAAGTTTACCATTAAGGTTAATAGCCATTATAAATATCATAAACAGTATTAATATACTTATGACTATGTGCTTTTTTTTGTTTTCCATTCTTAAAATTTTCTCCTTTTTATCAATTCAAATATCTTGTAAATTTTTGTTGTAAATAGGTTAAAATACACAAATTATTTTACAATAATTTGTAGCTTTATACAATCTTTGACACAAGGCACAATAAACTAAAAAAGCTCTCCAATCGCAATATTACAAATACTGCAATTAGAAAGCCCTTTAATTCTTAAAATTTATTAAGTTTATCTTTCTCAACATATCTTAGATTTCTTTCTTAACATCTTTAACATATAATTCTTATTTTTAATGAATTATATTTAAATTTCTATATTAATACTGATATTTTAATATTTCACTATTAATGCTACTATTTTAATATTCCACATTCATTTTATTCTACATTTCCTTTAAAATTTCAATCAACTCTTCTTCACTATACATATATTTCTCGTTACAGAACTGACATCCAACTTCTGCCTGTTTATCTTCTTCTATTATTTGAGCCAAAGATTTTTTCCCTATTGCCACTAAAGCAGTTTTCACTCTTTCCTTTGAGCACTCACACTCAAATCCAACTTCACAAGTATCAAGTACTTTAGGCTCTAAACCATCTAAAACTCTATTTAATATATCTTCTGGTAAGTTTCCTTCCTTTAACATATTAGTTATTGAAGGTAATTTAGCTACATTTTCTTCTAATTTTGCGATAGTTTCTTCTTCTGCATCTGGCATTAATTGAACTATAAAGCCTCCAGCAAACTCAACTTCATCCTCTTTTGTAAGAACACCTAAAGCTACCACTGATGGAGTTTGTTCTGACACTGCAAAGTAATAAGTAAAGTCTTCTGCAATTTCTCCACTTACTAATGGATAAGTTCCATTATATGGCTCTCTAAGACCTAAGTCTTTAATAACTTTTACAACACCTTCTGTCCCCACTGCTGCTGCAACATTCAACTTTCCATTTGGATAATCTTCAACTTCTACATGAGGATTTCCTACATAGCCTTTTACTATCCCCTTAGAATTTGCTGTTGCGATGATAGTTCCAATTGGTCCACCACCTTTTATTATTACAGTCAATTTATCACTGTCATTTTTCATCATCAATCCCATTATAGATGTTGCTGTTAATGTTCTACCAAGTGCTGCTGTTGCTACTTTTGTAGTTTCATGTAATCTTCTAGCTTCTTCTACTGTATTTCTAGTAGTTGCAACAAATGCTCTAACTTGACCATTTCCTGATGTCGCTCTTAGTACATAATCTTTCATCTGTATTCCTCCACATTTTGTTAATCATACTATTTTTCTATACTATTATTTTTTTCTATATTACTACTTTAAATTACTTTAATTTTTAATACAGAAAACTTTACCTTTTTTATTTTTACCAATAATATTTTATATTAATAACACTTCTTTTTGTACACAACAATAAAAGCCTTATTTTTTACATACAAAGAATATCCTTTGACTTTCTTCATTAGGTTTTTCAAATGTAAAATCTCCATAAGATTTTATATCCCTAAATCCAGATTTTTTAAGCATATCAATTATTTCATCCTCAGTATATGCCCTTTGTTGATGTACTTCTTCAAATCTTTCAAACTTTCCATCTTCATCTTTAATAAAAAATGTCAGTTCCATTTCAATCAAATTTTCTTCATCATCAAAGTAATTTTGCCACATATAAGCTATATCTTCTCGGTTTTCTCCATACATATTATTTCCTAATATATTGGCTAATTTATAAAATGAACTTATATCAAATATAAAGATTCCATCTTTCTTTAATAATTCATATGTTTTTGAAAATACATTTTCTAAATCATCATCATAAGTTATATAATTAAATCCATCACAAGCACAAAGTACACAATCCAAATCGGATATATCAAAGTCCAGCTCTGATATATCTTGTTGAAGTAAAACTAACTCTACGCCTTCTTTTTCTGCCTTTTCTCTTGCTACACTAAGCATTTCATCAGATATATCAATTCCAGCTATATCATAGCTCTTTTTAGTTAATGGAATTGTGAGATTACCTGTACCACATGCTAATTCCAATATATTTTTTACTTTTACACCTTCATTAGCTATTATATCTTCTATATATTTAACCCATCCATCATAATCAACTTCATTCATAAGTTCATCATATACAAACGCAAAATCACTATATTGACTCATCCTTTTTATTCTGCCCCTCCACAATCTTTCTCAGCCTCTTTTTGCGTGATGTAAGCATACCTCCAATTCTTCCAGCTTCTTTAGCTGTAAGTCCTGCCCACCCACGTTCTCCAACTTTGTCCATAAGACCTAGTTCAGAGGCTATCTCATATTTCATTATATCATCATTTGTCAATATTTTAGTATTCTTGCCATTAGTTATCTTCTTTTCTCTTTTCATATTTTCTTTCAAAAAAATCACCCCTTCTTATTTGTATTTTTGTCAATTAAAAGAAATTTATACAAATAAGTAAGGGGTATTTATCAATTCATATGTTTTTAAATGTAAGTATTTTAAATTTATGACTTTTTAAAATTATTCTTTCTAAGTATGTGTTATTTATAATTTTAATATATGTTATTTACAGTCTTACCAAAAAAATTGACCTTTTTATATAAGCTATCTACAACTTATTCATTACAAAACTGAATATATTTTAATCTATTGCTTTTTTATATTTTAATAGTTTTGCATAGACATTTAGTGCATTCACACATATTTTTTCATCAAAGTTAAAGTTTATATTATGAAGTCCATTTACAAATCCTTTTTTTTCATTTCTTGAACCCAACATAAAGAACAGTCCTGGAACTTCTTTTTGATAATAAGAGAAATCTTCTGATATCATAAGTGGGTCTAATTCTATGGCCGTATCCTTTCCAACAGCTTCTACAAACTCTTTATACAAGTCCTTATCATTTTTAACAGCTATATAATCATCCATAATATTTATATTTACCTTACAGTTATAAGACAATTCAAAGCCTCTAGCAAGTTCTTTAACTCTAAGTTTCATTCTCTCATACACTTCTGGATTAAAACATCTAATAGTGCCTTCCATCTTTATATTTTCAGCTATTATATTTCTTCTAGCCCCTCCTTCAATTCTACCTATAGTCAACACTGCATTGTCTATTGGACTTATATTTCTTGATACTATAGTTTGAAGTGAACTTATAAAGTTTGAAGCTATCACTATACCATCAATTCCATTTTGTGGCATAGCTCCATGTCCACTTTTAGATACTATTTCTATATCAATATCTCCTATTTGAGCCATGAAGTATCCTTCTCTTGTACCTACATAACCTTCTGGTAATTCTGGGTATATATGAAGCCCATATATCTCATCCACATTGTATTTTCTAAGCACACCTGCATCTATCAATGCTTTTGCTCCACCTGGCCCTTCTTCTGCTGGTTGGAATATAAATACAACATTATCATTTAAATCTTCTTTATTATCATTTAAATACTCAATTAATCCAAGCAATATAGTAGCATGTCCATCATGGCCACATAAGTGTTTTACACCTTCTTCACTACGAAGACCATCTATATCAGCTCTAAAAGCTATATCTTTTCTTGGCCTTTTGCCTTCTATCACACCTACTATTCCTGTTTCTAAATAAACTTCATATTCAACTCCTATTTTATCAAGATAATCCCTTATATATTTTGAAGTCTTATACTCTTTTCTTCCAATTTCTGCAATAGGATTTAATGCATTCCTATGCTTGTAAAGTTGTTCTTGTAAATACGATGCCTCTCTCATGTAATCTCCTCCAAATTATAATTTATTATAAAAATATTTCTATATCTCTTATAATTAAAATATTATATAATATACTTTCATATTTAAAAATAAAAAACTAAATTGAATATAAAAATATTTTGCATTATTAAATAATTCACCATTAATAATAATTCCCCTGTTTCATAAATCAAAACAGGGGAATTATTATTGAAAAATTTTTAATTTTAGCAAGAGAAGAAGTGTTTAGCAAGTCCACCTTTTGCAGTTTCTTTGTATTTATCCATCATATCGATACCAGTTTCTTTCATTGTTTCAACGACTTGGTCCAAGGAGACAGAATGTGAGCCATCAGTTAATAATGCATACTTAGCTGCATCATAAGCTCTTTGAGCTGCCATTGCATTTCTTTCTATACATGGAATTTGAACATATCCATATACAGGGTCACAAGTCATTCCTAGATGATGTTCAAGTGCTATCTCTGCTGCATATTCAATATGGTCTATAGTACCTCCCTTTAAATACGCTACTGCCGCCGCTGCCATCGAACAAGCTGCTCCAACTTCACCTTGACATCCTACTTCTGCACCAGATATTGATGCATTAGTTTTTATTATATTTCCAATTATTCCAGCTACAAGTAATGCTTCAATTATTTTTTCATCATCGTATTTATAAAAATCTTGCATTGCAAAGAATATTCCTGGTATTACCCCAGCAGAACCACAAGTCGGTGCTGTAACTATTATATTACCAGAAGCATTTTGCTCTGAAGCTGCTAGTGCATATGCATATACAAGTGTTGAAAAACTTTTATCTTCTTGATACGCTTTATAAAAATTATTTGCTCTTCTTTTTAATAATAATTTACCTGGTATTACTTCATCTGTGCTTAGTCCATCATCAATAGATTTTCTCATAGCATCTTTTATAGTTTTTATATAGTCTTTTATATCAGATGGTTCACATTCTAACACAAAATCAACTAAAGTTTTATTATTTTCTTTACACCATTTCACTATTTCATCCATAGTGTCTAAGTGATATATACTATTGCTTTTACTGTTTCTTTGACCTTCTTCTGCTATAGTTCCTCCACCAACAGAATATACAGTCCATTCAGCTGTCACATTTCCATCTTTATCTAAAGCTTCAAACTTCATTCCATTTGGATGAAAATCTTTTATTATATCTTCCTCCCAAACGATTTCAACTTTCTTTGGAGCTATAGTTTTTTCAATTATATAATCTGTTAAGTGACCTTTTCCTGTAGCAGCTAAACTACCATATAATATTGCTCTAAAACTTTCTGCATCTGGATTTTCATTTTTAAATCTTTCCGCTGCTCTTTGTGGCCCCATAGTATGAGAACTTGAAGGTCCACTTCCTATTTTAAAAAGTTCCTTTAAAGTATCCATATTATTCCTCCTAAATTTTCTATGTTAATGCTTATTATTTATTTTTACGCACATATTTATTATAACCTAAATATATTAATTATTAGTTATTAAATTCGCATAAAATTTATTTTTTATTTCCATTTTGGTATATTTTATTAAATTAATATGCATATTTTGAGAATAAAACATTTATTTTAAATTTTTTTAATATTAATATAATATAAATATCTTACTTTATACAGTTAAGATATTAACTATACCTATTAAAATTAATTAATTTGTACTATAATTATTATTGTACTTAAAAAATTAAATTTAAATAAAAAAGGAGATTTGATTATATGTTATTTAAAGGTTCTGCTGTTGCTTTAGTTACCCCATTTATGGAGGATAACAATGTCAACTTTGAAAAATTAGGTGAATTAATCGAATACCATATTGAAAATGACACAGATGCACTAGTTGTTTGTGGAACAACAGGTGAAGCTACTACTATGAGTGAATCTGAGATTTTTGCTGTAATAAAATATACAGTTGAAAAAGTCAACAAGAGAATACCAGTTATAGCAGGTACTGGTTCAAACAATACTATGTTGTCTGTTCATATGAGCCAAGAAGCTGAAAAATTGGGAGTGGATGGTCTTTTAATCATAACTCCTTACTATAATAAGACTAATGAAAAAGGTCTTAAACTTCACTTTGAAACAATAGCAAAAAGCGTTAAATTACCAATTATTTTATATAATGTACCAGGAAGAACTAAGGTAAATATAAAGCCATCTGTTGTGGCTGAGCTTGCTAAAATAGATAATATAGTTGCTGTGAAGGAAGCTAGTGGAGATTTAGCTCAGGTTGCAGAAATAGCTAAATTAGTGCCTAAAGACTTCGCTATATACTCCGGTAATGATGATACTATACTACCTCTATTATCATTAGGTGGAAGTGGTGTTATCTCTGTACTTGCTAATATATGCCCTAAAGAAACCCATGATTTAGTAACTAAATTCTTTGAAGGTGACATTGAAGGCTCTAAAAAATTACAACTTGATATGGATACTTTAATTGACGCCTTATTTATAGAAGTAAATCCAGTTCCAGTTAAAACTGCTATGAATATTTTAGGTTTTAATGTTGGAGATTTAAGACTTCCTTTAGCTGAAATGGAAGAAGCTAATCTTAATGTCTTAAAACAAGAATTGACAAATTTTGGATTTAAATTTTAGCAATATTTCTATAAATAAGTTGATTTTTTCTAAAATATGTATTATTATTAGAATAATCAAATTTTAATATCCTATTAACCTAGGGTAGAGGTAGCTGTAAATAAGAGTATCCAATAGGAGCTGGCAAGCGTTAATGATTGGAAAAAGGATTTATAGCCGAAGAAAATATTTCTTGCAATAATATTTTCTGGGATTACACATAAGATGTGTAATACTGTCACTTATTTGTATAGGTGATGAGCTACAGGGTTTACTTTGAGTGATAAACTAGACGTACAAAGTATACCTTTGTACGTTTTTTGTATATAATTAAAGTTGTTAATATAATATTAAAGTTTTTAGACATATAAAAATATTAACATGTCTTACTTGTATAGCTAAAATCAAATAATGTTTTAATAATTAAAAATTGGGGTGAATTTAATATGAAAAAAGTAAATGTGGCAATAGTTGGTGCTACTGGAATGGTAGGTAGAACATTTTTAAAAGTATTAGAAGAAAGAAATTTTCCAATAGAAAATCTATTTTTATTCTCTTCTTCTAAATCTGCTGGTTCTAAAGTAATGTTTTGTGGTAAAGAATATATAGTAGAAGAATTAAAAGAAACTTCATTTACTGATAGAGGAATACAAATAGCGTTATTCTCTGCTGGAGGAAGCATTAGTGAAAAATATGCTCCAATAGCTGCATCAAATGGAATCTTGGTAGTAGATAACTCTAGTCAATGGAGAATGAATCCAGATGTTCCTTTGGTTGTTCCTGAGGTAAATCCAGAAGCTATAAAAAAACATAAAGGTATAATAGCTAATCCAAACTGCTCTACTATACAAGCTATGGTTCCTCTTAAACCTCTTGATGACAAATACAAAATTAAGAGAGTTGTTTACTCTACTTACCAAGCTGTATCTGGTTCTGGTGTTAAAGGGGTTGAAGATTTAGAAAAAGGAATGACTGGTAATCCTACTGGATTCTATCCACATCAAATTTCTTATAACTGTCTTCCTCATATAGATTCATTTACTGAAAATGGATATACTAAGGAAGAAATGAAAATGGTAAACGAAACTATGAAAATACTTGATAACTACGACTTAAAAATAACTGCAACTACTGTAAGAGTTCCAGTAAAAAATGGTCATAGTGAATCTATAAACATTGAGTTTAATAATCCATTTGAATTAGAAGACTTGGTAAAAACACTTGAAGAAGCTCCAGGAGTTGTAGTAGTTGATAATCCTGCTAAAAATGAATATCCAACTGCTGTAGAATTTGATGATAGAGATGAAGTGTTTGTTGGAAGAATTAGAAGAGACTTTAGTGTTGATAATGGTGTAAACCTTTGGGTTGTTGCTGACAATATAAGAAAAGGTGCTGCAACTAATGCAATCCAAATAGCTGAAATGGCTATATCATATGATTTAGTATAGTATACAAATTTGTATAAATATATGATTTTGTAAAATATTAATAATAAGTAAAGATAAGCATTAGAAGTAACTGTAATATAAAACACAAAACTAAAAAAGAGGGGATTGATTTTTTATGATATTTAAAGGTTCTGCTGTTGCTCTAGTTACTCCATTTACAAAGGATAGCAAAGTTGATTTTGACAAATTAGGTGAATTAGTTGAATACCAAATCGCTAACGGTACTGATGCTATAGTAGCTTGTGGTACTACTGGTGAAGCTAATACTATGACTGATGAAGAACAACTTGCTACTATTAAGTATGTTGTTGAAAAAGTTAATAAAAGAGTTCCTGTTATCGCAGGAAGTGGTTCTAATGATACTATGCACTCAGTTAATTTAAGTCAAGAAGCTGAAAAATTAGGAGTAGATGCTCTATTAATAATAACTCCTTATTACAATAAAGCCAATAAAGCTGGACTTAAACGTCATTTTGAAACAATCGCTAACAGTGTTAAACTTCCAATTATACTTTACAATGTACCTGGAAGAACTTGTGTTAATATAAGCCCTAGTCTCATAGTTGAACTTGCTAAGATAGATAATATAGTTGCTGTAAAGGAAGCTAGTGGGGACTTAGGACAAGTTGCAGAAATAGCTAGCTTAGTTCCAGACGACTTTGCTATCTACTCTGGTAATGATGATACTATACTTCCTTTATTGTCTTTAGGAGGTCAAGGAGTTATATCAGTACTTGCTAATGTTTGCCCTCAAGAAACACACGATTTAGTGGCTAAATTCTTTGAAGGCGATATAGAAGGTTCTAGAAAATTACAACTTGGTATGGATGCTTTAATCGCTGCTTTATTTATAGAAGTAAATCCTATACCAGTTAAGACTGCAATGAATTTATTAGGATTCAATGTTGGAGATTTAAGACTTCCTCTAGCAGAAATGGACCCAGCAAACTTAGAGGTATTAAAGAAAGAATTAGTTAACTTTGGACTAAAAGTTAATGCATAGTACAAATTAATGCATGATAAAAGACTAAGTTTGGTCAAAAGTTAGCCCTTAATCATAGGAGGAAATTATGTTAAAAGTTATAGCAACTGGTTATGATGGAAAAATGGGCAAGATTTTAGCCGATACTATAAGAGATGATAGTGAACTAGAATTAGTTTGTGTTGCAGCTAGAGGTATGGATAGCTGTGAAGGCAATCTTAAAATTTATGAAGATATGAATACTATAGTTGAAGAAGCTGATGTAGTTATAGATTTTTCTCATCACTCTAATTTAGATAATATTTTATCTTATGTTTTAAAAACTAAAACTCCTTTAGTAATTGCTACTACTGGATATAATGATGAAGAAATTAATAGAATACATGAAGCGGCTAAAGTTATTCCTGTATTCCAATCATATAATATGTCTCTTGGTGTAAATGTATTAGTGAAATTGGTTAAAGATGCAGCTAAATTATTAGAAGGATTCGATATAGAAATAATAGAAAAACATCACAACAGAAAAGTAGATGCCCCAAGTGGTACAGCTGTTATGATTGCTAACGCTATAAAAGAGGTTTTACCAAACGTTGAAAATAATTATGGTAGATATGGGCGTAGTGCAAAAAGACAACCAAATGAGGTTGGTATCCACGCTATAAGAGGTGGAAATATCGTTGGTGAACATGATGCTCTATTTGCTGGAGATAATGAAGTCCTTACAATAAGTCATCAAGCTCAATCTCGTGGTATTTTTGCAAGTGGTTCTATAGCTGCTGCTAAATACTTGGTTAAACAAAAACCAGGATTTTATAACATGGATAGCATGTTAGGATAGTAAAAATCTATATCACAAGTAAAAAATATAAACAAGTAAAAATATATGATATAACAAATAAATTTACTCAATATTATGCTAAAATAATAATGCTATTAAAAAATAAATAGTAGTAAGTATATACTAAAGTTGATAAATTAGTATATCTGAGTATATAATAAAAGAAATATAATGAAATACAAGGAGAATTAACAAATGGTAAATTTAAACGATGCTTATAAAATAGCAAGATATATAAAAGAAGTTAAAAAGAAAACACCTGTTAAAGTATATGTAAATACTAACTCTTTACATTTCCAATCAACTGATAAATTTAAAGTATTTGGAAACAATGGTTCTTATGTATTTGTAGGTGACTATGAAGATATAATGGAAGTATTAGATAAACATGGTAACGATATAATAGATACTCATGTGGAATATGATAGAAGAAATTCTGCTATTCCTCTAAAAAATACTTTAAGTGAACATGCAAGAATCGAACCAGGTGCAATAATAAGAGATATGGTTACTATAGAAAAAAATGCTGTTGTAATGATGGGAGCTGTTATAAATATAGGAGCTGTTATCGGTGAAGGTTCTATGGTAGATATGAATGCTGTTATTGGTGCTAGAGGTACTCTTGGTAAAAATGTTCATTTAGGCGCTGGTGCTGTTGTTGCTGGTGTTTTAGAGCCACCTTCTGCTACTCCTGTTATAGTTGAAGATGATGTTTTAATAGGAGCTAATGCAGTTGTTCTTGAAGGTGTTAGAATCGGTAAAGGTGCTGTTGTTGCAGCTGGTGCTGTTGTAACTACTGATGTAGAAGCTGGTGCTGTTGTTGCTGGTTCTCCTGCTAAAGTTATAAAAATGAAAGACGAAAAAACGGCTGACAAGACTAAACTTATGGAAGACCTTAGAAGCTTAGACTAATTATAAAATAATATTATTGATTAAAAGGTGTCTCTATATGAATTTAATTCATTAGAGACACCCTCTTTTTTATAGCTATTTAATTTATCTTTGTTACATCACCTTAATTTACTTGCATGCAATTTAAACATTTTTAATTTATTGATTTTCTTACACTCTAATTAAAATATCCTTAATTTACTGATTTTCTTATATACAAGCTAAGCACTCTTGATTTTATTACATACTAATTAAATACTCTTAATTTAATGATATTACTTTTATACTAATAAATTGAGCCACTATTTACTACTGGTTGTGCATCTTTATTACCACAAAGAACAACCAATAAATTGCTCACCATAGCTGCTTTATGTTCCTCATCTAAAGTCACAACATTATTCTCACTTAAATTAGTTAATGCCATCTCTACCATACTTACAGCCCCCTCAACAATCTTTTTACGTGCTGCTATTATAGCTTCTGCTTGTTGGCGTTGTAACATAGCCGCTGCAATCTCTGGTGCATAAGAAAGGTGAGTAATTCTTACTTCACATACTTCAATTCCTGCAATATCTACCCTAGATTGTAATTCTTTTTGTAATTTATCTGCTATCTCTTGACTACTACCACGAAGAGATTTTTCATCACCATCTTCAGACACATCATATGGATAAAGTCTTGAAACATTACGAATAGTTGAATCACATTGAATTGATAAAAAAGTATTATAATTATCAACATTAAATACAGCTTTAGTTGCATCTATAACTTTCCAAATTACAACAACACCTATTATAATAGGATTTCCTAATAAGTCATTAACTTTTTGCTTTTCATTATTAAGAGTCATTGTTTTTAAAGATACTTTCTTTCCTCTTGGATTAGAGGATATATCTACTTTTTCAGTAGATGAAGATTTTGATACATTAATTCCTGATGATGTTGGATTTACTGCTGAACAAAATGGATTTACCCAATAGTATCCTTCTTTTTTTATAGTTCCATAGTAGTTCCCAAATAAAACTAGAACTATAGCTTCTTTTGGATTAATCATTTTTAGTCCAAAGCACAGTATAAAATCTATCACTATAAATAAAATACTTAAAACTAACATAAACGAACCTATTCCAGTGAATCCATTGTCAAGTTTTATTATTCCAAAAACCATAACACCTATTGAAACTACTAAAAACAAGATAATCATTATCAAAGCTACTACTCCATTAAATGCTTTAGCATCCTTTTCTTGATAAGTTTTTTCTTCATTTAACATAGCCACCTCTCCCATCTTATTATATTAAGTTAAGATACTTCTAATTTAATAATATCACTTTTAATGCTCAAATTGTTGGGTTTAAAATTAATACTCTAAATTTATATATTTTTAAAGATGTATCTTTATTGATTTTAATATATTAATATTGATTTTTAAGTAAATTTTAAGATATACAAACTTATATTTAATATATGTTAAATATAAATAAAATTTTTTAATATCCAGCAAATTATAAGTTTATTATGACTAATATTATTTTATATAAATTATATTAGTGATAAAATAAACTTATAGAAATATAACAAATTTTTATTAATTTCATAGGAGGATTTTATGTTAAAAGTTATAATTAGCGGTTATAATGGAACGATGGGAAGAGTGTTAGCAGAATGTGTAAAAAAAGATAGTGAATTAGAGTTAGTTTGTGGTGTAGCTAGGTCTGCTGATGAAAATACTTATCATGGTGATACGAAACTTTTTAAGACAATGACTGATGTAACTGAAAAAGCTGATGTTATAATAGATTTCTCACATCATGAAACTTTAGACCCAATCTTATCATACGCACTAAAAAACAATACCCCTGTAGTATTAGCTACTACTGGATATGATGAGGATGAATTAAATAAAATAGAAAAAGCATCAAAAAATATTCCTATATTATTATCCTCAAATACATCTCTAGGTGTAAATATTTTAATAAAATTAGTTAAAGATGCATCAAAAATGTTAGAAGGCTTTGATATTGAAATCATAGAAAAGCATCATAACAGAAAGGAAGATGCTCCTAGTGGTACTGCTAATATGATAGCCAATGCAATTAAAGAGGTCTTACCTGAAAGTGAAAATAGATATGGAAGATATGGTAGAGATTGTAAAAGGAAATCAAATGAAATTGGAATACACTCTATAAGAGGTGGTAATATAATCAGTGACCATGATGTTATATTTGCAGGTGATAATGAAGTTCTTACATTAAGTCACCATTCTCAATCTGATGAAGTCTTTGCAGATGGTTCTATAGTTGCCGCTAAATTTTTAGTTGGTAGAAAGTCTGGGCTTTATAAAATGTCAGATATATTAGGATAATTTTTTTATACATAATAAATCTCAATCTATTTATAAATAGATTGAGATTTTTTAATATACTTTCTAAAAAATTATAACCTCTACATCATTTTCTTTCTTGTTAACAGCACTTTTCAGTTAATATTTTACCTACTGTTATACATTACTATATTTGCTATTTTATATTTTTTCCCCTATGGCAAATTATTGTATTCTATATACTGAGACAAATCCAGCCGCTGAAGTCCCTGATGTAGTTGAATTAAAAGTAAAGCTTAAAGTAACAGCTGCTGCTCTGGCATCGACTAAGAAATCTAACCCTACACTTACATCTGATGATGTAAGTGTATTTACTGCTTTTGCAATAAAGTTACTTTGAGCAGTTCCATTAAAGTTAGTAGTGATTGACATATATCCTGCAAGTGAAAGTGTCGCACGCACACCAAAAGATACATTGTATATACCTCCCACTGCAAGATTTATAGTACTACTTGTTGGTAAAGTTATATTAGTTCCATTTATAAATGATGAGTTAAATGTAACTAATGAGTTATTTGTTAAGGTTGTAGAAGACACTACAAACTGTGCATTATTTGACGCCAACACTCCTGTTGCTCCTGTTGCTCCTGTTGGACCTGTTGCTCCATCTGCTCCTGTTGCTCCTGTATTTCCTGTTGCCCCTGTTGCTCCATTTGCCCCTGTTGCCCCTGTTGGACCTATTGCCCCTGCTGCTCCTGTTGGACCTGTTGCTCCTATTGCCCCTGTTGGACCTACTGCTCCATTTTCTCCTGTTGCTCCTGTTGGACCTGTTGCTCCAGCTACTCCATCTGCTCCTGTTGGGCCTGTTGCTCCCACTGCTCCTGTTGCTCCTGTTTCTCCTGTTGCTCCTGTCGCTCCTGTTGGACCTACTGCTCCATCTGCTCCTGTTGCTCCTGTATTTCCTGTTGGACCTACCTCTCCATCTGCTCCTGTTGGACCTGTTGCTCCTACTGCTCCTGTTGGGCCTACTGCTCCCTCTGCTTCTGCAGCTCCTGGATTCCCTGTTGGTCC